>UQNU01000093.1 GCA_900542555.1 uncultured Collinsella sp. | reverse complement strand
CGAGTTCCGCACGAGCCGGAGAGCACTTAATGTGCTCTCCGTGCGAGCAGGACTGCCCGAGCAGGCAACCTTATGCCTCTCGGACTGTCCCGGACCAAGCCGCAGTTACGACAGCGCAATACCGCCGAGCCAGCCCCAGCGCACGCCAGAGCCAGTGCCGTAGAACCCAATGAACGAGTCAAGCGACCTCGACGTGATGGCGCCCTCGTTACTCATAACGATGCCGCCGCCAACGTAGATGCCCACGTGGCCATAGATCAGGCCCGGTATGCCGGTACCGCTATGCGATGAGTCGGCAACAATCATGCCCACCTGCAGCGCCGAGCGGTCGGAGCTATAGCACCAGGCGTTAAACATATCGCACGCGTTACCGCCAAAGTAGCCAACGCCGGCGTTACGGAAGACATTGGTAACCCACGCCGCGCACCAGTTCTGCCCCGGCGAAGGCGTGGAGTAGCACGCGTTGACGACGGCCTGCTGCTTGCCCGAGCCGACATTCTGCTGCGGAGTTCCGGGCGCATACGATCCACCGCCCGAGCTCGAACCACCCGAGTAGGAATTGTTCTTGTTCGCGGCGGCCGCGGCAGCGGCGGCGGCCTTCTTGGCAGCCTCCTCGGCCTGGGCGGCAGCGAGAATCTCGGAATCGCGCTGAGCCATGAGCTCCTTGACGTCGTCGGAAAGACCGCTCAGCACGGTCTGGACCTCTTGCTGCTTGGCCTGCATATCCTGCATCTGGGCAGTCTGCTGGTCCTTGAGCTTCTCCAAGTCGGCCTTCTGCGACTCGAGCTCGGTCTTTTGCGCATCGAGCTCTTCCTGGATGGTCTGAATGTCCTCGATGGCGTCGCGGTCACTCTTGTTGATCTTCTCAACATAGTGCGCATTGGCGACGAGTTCCTCAAACGAACCCGAGGCGAGCAGCAGCGACAGGATGTTGGTGCCGCCCGACTTATAGCTGGCGGAAACGCGATCGGAAAGATCGCCGCGCTTCTTTTTGAGCTCGGCCTTCTTTTCGTCAATCTGCGCCTGCGTGCTGTCAATCTGGCCCTGTACGCCCTCGATATCGTTGAGGGTCTGGGCGTTCTTGTTGGCCAGCGCCGCGTATTCATTTGCGATGCTGTCGAGCTGGGCCTGGACCTCGTCAAGCTGAGCCTGGGCCGCATTGAGCTTGTCGGTGGTTTCCTTGGTGGCCTCCGCAGCATGGGCGCGAGCGGGCAGACCAAAAAGAACGGCTGCAGAAGCTGCGCCGAACAGGGCCTTGAGGGCAGTGCGACGCGAAAGCTCCTGGGAAAGGATGGAATCGCTGTTTGGTGACATATCTACTCCGTTACATGTTTATTTATATGTCGCTCAACTCATACATATTAGCGTACATCCGGCGCATCCCAACGATTTCCACGAACGGCAGCAAACCGTATGGTCGGCGGCTCATATGCAAACGTCAAGGTCGAGGGTATGCCCACGCCAAACATTTCCATGAGTACGTTAGCATGTTCATCTGCTTTTCCTGCCCTGCACGTTTTGGGTGCCCCTGCCTGCGCTATACTCCCCTGAAGAAGTGTTCCTGATTCGATAGGAGACTACATGTCCAAAGCACTCGACCCCAAAGACACCTGCGTCCTCGTAACCGGTGGCGCCGGCTTTATCGGCTCGCACACCGTCGTTCAGCTGCTCGAGGGCGGCTACCAGGTCGTCATCGTCGACGACCTCTCCAATTCCAGCGCTGTCGCCGTTGACCGCGTCAAGACCATCGTGGGCGAAGAGGCTGCCAAAAACCTCACCTTCTACGAGGCTAATGTGCTCGACCGCGAGGCCATGAACAAGATCTTCGACACTCACCAGATCGACCGCGTCATCCACTTCGCCGGCTTTAAGGCCGTCGGCGAGTCGGTGAGCAAGCCCGTCGAGTACTATCACAACAACATCGAGAACACCCTGGTGCTCATCGACGTCATGCGCAACCATGGCTGCAAGTCCATCATCTTCTCGAGCTCCTCGACCGTCTACGGCGATCCGGACAACCCGCCCGTCACCGAGGAAGACCCCAAGAAGCCCGCGACCAACCCCTATGGCTGGACCAAGTGGATGATTGAGCAGATCCTTATGGACGTACACACCGCCGACCCCGAGTGGGACGTCGTGCTGCTCCGCTACTTCAATCCCTGTCTCTTATACACATCTGACGCTGCCGACGAAGCTAGAAGTGTAG
>UQNU01000092.1 GCA_900542555.1 uncultured Collinsella sp. | reverse complement strand
CCCCTTAGGATCATTTAGTATTCGATGCCTTGGCGGGCTAGGAGGCCTTCGTCGAAGTAATGTTTGATGGGGCGCATTTCTGTGACCAGGTCGGCGAGGTCGGCCAGCGGCAGCAGCCCGCGGCCGGTTAGCACGAGCTCCGTGGTGGCGGGCTTTATCGCAATCAGTTCCTCGACATCCTCTCGCGCCCCAACGCAGCCGTCGTCTTGCCCTTGCCGTCGTCCGTATAGATTTGAACCTTGCCGACTTCCAGTGATGCCATCTCTGTCCTTTCGTGCCCGGCGTCGGTTTATCGCCGTCCGGGTTGGGTATTCTAGAAAACATTATCAACCCCAGTAGATGGAGTTCAAGCAGATGGAGATGGATGACAACAAGCGTAGACGGAATATGATCCTCTACGTGCTCATCGCCTTCGTTGTCTACCTCGTGCTCTCGACCGTTCTGTTCCCCAACATCGGTCACACGCAGCAGATTACGAAGACCGATTACTCGACGTTTGTCAAAGCGCTCGATAAGAAGAGTGTCGACAAGGTCGAGTACAACACGGACGATTACACGATTTATTACACCAAGAAGGGCGAGGACGAGAACATCGCCTACAAGACGACCGGTGTGCCGAATGACGCGGGCTTTACCGATCGCGTGCTTGAATCTGGCGCCTCGCTTGAGTCGGTCGTTCCCGATAAGAACTCGGGTCTGATGACCTACTACCTGCTCACCCTTATTCTTCCCATGGCGATTTTCTTCCTGATCGGCTGGTGGCTCAACCGCCGCATGAAGAAGGCTATGGGTGATGACGGTCCGTCGATGAACTTTGGCGGCGGCGGTTTTGGCGGCGGCGGACTGGGCAAGTCCGGCGCGCGCGTGATCGCCTCCAAGGACGTGGGCGTGACCTTTAAGGACGTTGCCGGCCAGGAAGAGGCCAAGGAATCCCTTAAGGAGGTCGTCGACTTTCTGGAGAAGCCGCAGCGCTACGAGGAGATCGGCGCCAAGCTGCCGCGTGGTGCTCTTCTTGTCGGCCCTCCGGGTACCGGTAAGACCCTGCTCGCTAAGGCCGTTGCTGGCGAGGCTGGTGTTCCGTTCTTTAGCATTTCGGGTTCTGAGTTCGTCGAGATGTTCGTCGGCCGTGGCGCCGCCAAGGTGCGCGACCTGTTTAAGCAGGCCAAGGAAAAGGCCCCGTGCATTGTGTTTATCGACGAGATCGATACCATCGGCAAAAAGCGTGACGGCGGCGGCTTTAGCGGCAACGACGAGCGCGAGCAGACGCTCAATCAGTTGCTGACCGAGATGGATGGCTTCGATAACCACAAGGGTATCGTTGTCCTCGCTGCCACCAACCGTCCCGACAGCCTCGATCCGGCCCTGCTGCGCCCCGGTCGTTTTGACCGCCGCATCCCCGTTGAGCTGCCCGATCTGACCGGCCGCAAGAACATCCTCGAGCTGCATGCCAAGAGCGTTAAGACGCAGCCGCCGATCGACCTGACCGCGATTGCCCGCGCCACGCCCGGTGCCTCGGGCGCTGACCTGGCCAATATCATCAACGAGGGCGCCCTGCGTGCCGTCCGTGAGGGCCGCAAGCGCGCTACGCAGGACGATTTTGAGGAGTCGGTGGAGGTCGTCATCGCCGGTCAGCAGCGTAAGTCTACGGTGCTGTCCGACCACGAGAAGCAGGTCGTGTCCTACCACGAGATCGGCCATGCCATCGTTGCCGCTCGCCAGAAGGGTTCTGCGCCGGTTACCAAGATTACCATCGTGCCGCGCACGAGCGGCGCTCTGGGCTACACCATGCAGGTCGAGGAGGACGAGCGCTTCCTGACCACGCGCCAGGAGGTGTTGGACAAGCTCGCCGTCTACTGCGGTGGACGTGCCGCCGAGGAGCTCATCTTTGGTGAGATGACGACCGGCGCGGCCAACGATATCGAGCAGGCCACCAAGCTCGCCCGTAACATGGTGACGCGCTTTGGTATGTCCGATGAGTTTGGCATGATGGCGCTCGGTACCGTCCAGAATGCGTACCTCAACCAGGACACGTCGCTCACCTGCGCCCCCGGTACGGCCGAGCGCGTGGACGCGATTGTCGCCAAGCTGATCGAGGATGCGCACGACCGCGCCCTGCAGATCCTGAAGGAGAACAAGTTCAAGCTTCATGAGCTGGCTCGTTATCTGTACAAGAAGGAGACCATCACGGGCGAGGATTTTATGAATCTCCTTACGCGCGAGAATCCGCTGATGCCAAAGCAGCAGTAATACTAGTTGCGCAGTGTCAATCGCCCCATTTGAGTGTCAAACTCAAATGGGGCGTTTTGCGTGGGGAGAGTTGTATATGAAGATCGTGGTAAGTGCCTGTTTGATGGGCGAGAGCTGCAAGTATAACGGCTGTCTCTTATACACATCTCCGAGCCCACGAGACTCGACGTCATCTCG
>UQNU01000091.1 GCA_900542555.1 uncultured Collinsella sp. | reverse complement strand
GATCTACACTTCTAGCTTCGTCGGCAGCGTCAGATGTGTATAAGAGACAGGGTGCGATGCCTCCAAGGCCGAGCGCATGATGGGTTGGAAGGCCCAGTACGATATCGCGGACATGTGCCGCGATAGCTGGAACTGGCAGAGCCACAACCCCAACGGCTTCGCCGACGCCGAGTAGCAAAAACCTACATACCGCTCTTGCCCCGATCTCACGTTGTGAGGTCGGGGCTTTTTCATGGCATGTAACCATTCGCCGAAAATCGACCAACTTTTTTATCTTGCCTGTATATGTTTAAACAACATGTTTTACAATAAGCGTATCGAATCAGAACATCGGAGGCGGACTGCACACCCATCGGCAGGCCGACCCCACAACAAGAAGGTTGGTGAGCGCATTCATGGAGCGTGCAAGCGGCGTCCTCATGCCCGTCTCATCTCTGCCCGGACCATACGGAATCGGCGGCTTTGGCTGGAATGCCTACGACTTCGTCGATTTTCTCGCCTCGTGCAAACAACATTACTGGCAGATTCTGCCCCTTACGACGACCAGCTATGGCGATTCGCCCTATCAGTCGTTCTCGGCCCGCGCGGGCAACCCCAACTTTATCGACTTTGCCGAGCTTATCGAGGCCGGCTATCTGGAGCAGCACGATATCGACGGCGTGTACCTGGGCTCCGATCCCAGCAATGTCGACTACGGTGCTGTCTTTGGCGGCCGCCGTCAGATTCTCGACCGAGCCGCTGAGCGCTTTGCTGCCGACAAGCCGGCCGATTTTGATGACTTTATCCAAGCCAACGAGGACTGGCTCATCCCCTACTGCGAGTTCATGACCGTCAAAGAGGAGTGCGGGCTCAAGGCCTTCTGGGAGTGGCCCGAGGAGCTCCGCCGCCGCGGCGAGGCATCCAGCAAGATCTGCGCCGCCCATCCCGAGCGCATGCTCTACCACCAGATGACGCAGTACTTCTTCGATCGCCAGTGGAGCCGCCTCAAGGCCTATGCCAACGAGCGCGACATTCTCATCATCGGAGATTTGCCCATCTATGTCTCGCGTGACTCCGTCGAGATGTGGGCGACACCTGAGCTCTTTAAGATCGACGCCGCCGGCAATCCCGTGAGCGTCGCCGGCACGCCGCCCGACCAGTTCTCGGCCACCGGCCAGTACTGGGGCAACCCCATCTACGACTGGGACGCCATGGAGTCCGACGGCTTCTCCTGGTGGGAGGGCCGCATTCGCGCCGCACTCGACATGTACGACGTCATCCGCCTGGATCACTTCCGCGGCTTCGAAGCCTATTGGGAGGTGCCGTTCTCCTCGCCCGATTCGTCCTACGGTTCGTGGACGCAGGGTCCCGGCCTCAAGTTCTTCAAGACACTCGAGGAAAAGCTCGGCACGCTGCCCATTATCGCCGAGGACCTGGGCTTCCTCACCCCCGGCGTCATCGACATGCGCGACAACTCGGGCTTCCCCGGCATGAAGATCCTGCAGTTTGCCTTTGAGGGCACCAACTCGTACTACCTGCCGCATAACTACATCGCCAACACCGTCGCCTATGTGGGCACCCACGACAACGAAACGGCGCGCGGCTGGTATGAGGGAACGGCCACCCCGCGTCAGCGCGAGCAGGCAGCCCTGTACACCCATCAGCAGGCCGGCGAACCCATGGCAGATGCACTCAATCGCACCATCGCCGCCAGCGTGAGCGACACGTGCATCTACACCATGCAGGACCTGCTCAACTTGGGCAACGAGGCGCGCATCAACACCCCTGCCACGCTGGGCGGCAACTGGACCTGGCGCATGCTCGACGGCGCCATCACCCGCGAGCTCGAGCACAAACTCACCGACTGGACCGAGACCTACTTCCGCATCCCGTCGGAAGCCGAAATCGAGCTTCCTAAATAGGAGCTACCGAGCCCGACCCCACCCCACCGTGCGGACGCGACCGCTTTTCCCGCGCGAGGCCACCCCAATCCCCTCGCGCGGGCTTCTTTTGAATTTCTGACATGTCGTCAACTCACCACAGGAGGAAACATGCCCCGTATCGATCTTGCGGATCTTGCCGAGCAGTCCTTTGGAACTTCGCTCGAGCAACTCGATGACCGCCGCATTTACAAACTGCTGGTCAAGCTCGTACAGGAGCGCTCCGCCGCCTGCCCGCTCAACAATGGCAAGAAAAAGCTCTATTACATCTCTGCTGAGTTTTTGATTGGCAAACTGCTGATCAACAACATGATCGACCTTGGCATCTATGCCGAGGTTAAAGACCAGCTCACCGCTGCCGGCCACGACCTCAACAAGATTGAGGAGTTTGAGGTCGAACCGTCGCTGGGCAACGGCGGCCTGGGCCGTCTGGCCGCGTGCTTCCTGGATTCCATTGCCACGCTGGGCCTTACCGGCGACGGTGTGGGCCTCAATTACCATTACGGTCTGTTCCGTCAGCGTTTTACCGACAACCAGCAAAAGGCCGTCCCCGATGAGTGGCTTAGCGAGCAGGACATCCTGATCGATGACGACCGCTCCTACACCGTCGAGTTTGGCGATTTTGCCGTTACCTCCAAGCTCGTCAAC
>UQNU01000090.1 GCA_900542555.1 uncultured Collinsella sp. | reverse complement strand
GACCAACCTGCAGGCCATCATCGACCGCATCGCCGACGGCTCGCTCAACGCCGAGGTGGCGCTCGTGGTGTCGAGCCGTCCGGGCGTGCGCGGCATCGAGCGCGCGCAGGCCGCCGGCCTTCCGGTGCTCGTTATGGAGAAGTCCGAGTACGCCGAGCCTGAGGCTGCCGACGCAAAGATCGCCACCGCCCTCAAGGAGGCGGGCTGCGAGTACGTGATCATGGCGGGTTACATGCGCATGGTCAGAAAGCCGCTGCTCGATGCGTACCCCGGCCGCATCGTCAACCTGCACCCGGCACTTCTTCCCAGCTTCAAGGGCGCGCACGCCATCCAGGACGCCTTCGACTACGGCGTCAAGGTCACGGGCGTGACGGTTCACTTCGCCGACGACAAGTACGACTGCGGTCCCATCATCGCGCAGCGCGCGCTGCCGGTGGAGGAAGGCTGGGACGTCGATACCCTCGAGGAGCATATCCACGCCATCGAGCACGAGCTGTATCCCGAGGTCGTGGGCTGGCTCGCCGCCGATCGCGTGCACCTGCGCGACGACGGCCACGTGGACGTAGACCCTGAGTAGGTTCATCGCGATCTAGGCTCAAATCACAGAGATTGTATTCAGCTGCCCGGCCGATTCTACGTTGTTTGCGAAGAAATGGTCGGGCGGCTTATTGCTAATGATTGAAGTTGTACTCATGATGTACAGTACAAAAACTGTACAACTTGCTCAGAGTGTTATCTGGTGACAATCGATGGCTAAAGACGACCCTTCGTCGTTGGACAAAACACAGGATCGGCCGCTCTATTTGCAGTTGGCGGACAAGATCAGAAACGAGATCGACCTGAAGGAATGGGCGGTTGGCTCGCGCATCCCGTCCGAGAACGAGATCGTCTCCTTGTGCCAGGTGTCTCGTGGCACGGTCCGCAAGGCCATCAAGCAGCTTGTGTCCGAGGGCCTTTTGGTCCAAAAGCACGGAAGCGGCACGTACGTGGCGGACGCGGACATCACGCACCCGGCGGGGACCAGGCCGCTTTCGTTCGCGACGTCCCTTGCGCAGCAGGGCAAGCAGTTCAAGACCCGCGTCGTCGAGATGCGCGTCGTGCCGGCGTCCCTCGACGTTGCGGATGAGCTCGGCTTGAACGAAGGCGACAAGACCATGCTGCTGCGCCGTGTGCGCACGGTGGAGGGAAACCCGGTCCTTTGCCAGGAAAGCTGGTCGAATCTGGTGGCGTGCCCTGGCCTTGAGGACGTGGACTTCACCAAGGTGTCGATGTTCGACGCCGTCGAGCAGTGCTCGGGCGGCAGGATCTACCGTTCCGACATGCGCTACACCGCCCGCGCCGCGGGGCATGACCACGCGGAGCTTTTGGGCTGCGAGGACAACGCCGCGGTACTTGTTCTCGAACAGAACATCCGATTGGAGGACGGTCGCTCAATTGAGTGGTCTACAACGTGGCTGACTCCAGGACAGGCAATTGTAAGTACCGCATATCAGTTCTGAGCGCATGAGATAGGTATTCATATAGAAATGAATCGACTGTCGTTGTCGATTCCGAAGGGAGAAATAGATGAAAAAGCTCGTAGTCGCATGCGGCTCTGGCGTTGCTACTTCCACGGCGGTCGCCTCAAAGATCAAGGACCTGCTTGACGCCAACGGCCTGGCTGGAACTTACCATATTGTGCAGTGCTCCATTGCGGAGGCTCCCTCCCAGTGTTCCGATGCCGTGTTGCTCGTCGCCACTACGGTTGCGCCGGCGGATTTGAATTGTCAGTTTGTGAGCGGCCTGCCGTTCCTTACGGGCATGGGTCGCGCCGCGGCGGAACAGCAAATCGTTGACATCATGTCGAGATAGCTACCCCTCTACCGGTATAAGGGGCTGCGGCCGTGGAAAAACGGCTTGTGTAGGAAAGAGGGAAACAGTGGACGCAATCGTTGCATTCTTCTCGGGGGTATCGAGTCTGGGAGTTTCTGTCGTCATGCCCATCGTGCTGACGATTCTTGGCGTTTTATTCGGAGCTGGGTTTGGCAAGAGTCTTAAGGCTGGCCTCACCGTTGGAGTCGGTTTTATCGGCTTGAATCTCGTGATCAACCAACTCATGGGCACCGACCTTGCGGCAGGCGGAAACGCCATGGTCGAGCGCTTCGGCCTTGAGCTGAGTATCTTGGATGTTGGCTGGCCCGCCGCCTCCGCAATTGCGATGGGCTCTATTGTGGGAACCATCATCATTCCCCTAGGTCTTCTGGTGAACATCGTCATGCTGTTGACCAACACCACGCAAACCGCTGACGTCGATATTTGGAACTACTGGCACTTTGCATTTATCGGCGCTATCGTATACTTTGCTTCCGACAATATCTATTGGGGATTCTTTGCAGCTATCATCTGCTACATCATCACGCTGGTAATGGCAGACCTTACCGCTCCTGCTTTTCAGAAGTTCTATGATAAAATGGACGGAATCTCTATCCCGCAACCTTTCTGCCAAAGTTTCGTTCCGTTTGCTATCGTAATCAACAAACTATTGGATAAAATTCCGGGATTCGACAAACTGAATATCGACTCTGAAGGATCTGTCTCTTATACACAT
>UQNU01000089.1 GCA_900542555.1 uncultured Collinsella sp. | reverse complement strand
TCTACACTTCTAGCTTCGTCGGCAGCGTCAGATGTGTATAAGAGACAGGCATGGCTCCGGCTCAAAAGATCATCATCGTGCTCGCCTTGGTCGCATTTGTCGTCTTTATGGGCTACACGATTTTGACCAGTATGGGTCTGCTCTAGCCGATTCGCGCTGGGCGCCATGCCTGAACACTCTGCCTTGTCCAACCCTCAACTTCTGCACAACGCATCCGAAAGGTCGCCCCATGGCTTTGACCGACATCTCGCATCCCACCGACATTGCAATGCTCACCGATCTGTACGAGCTCACTATGGCCCAGGGCCTATGGGAGAGCGGCAAGGCCAATGAGCAGGGTTGTTTTACCGCGTTTTACCGCGACCATCCCTTTGGTAGCGCCTACGCCGTCATGTGCGGTACCGCCGAGCTGCCCGAGCTGGTTGAGAACCTGCGCTTTACGTCCGAGGACATCGACTATCTCGCCTCGCTCCAGGCCCCGGCCGGCGGTGCGATGTTCAAGCCTGGATTCCTCGACTACCTGCGCGATTTTCGTGCGCACGTGAACATTGACGCCGTGCCCGAGGGCGAGCTCGTTTTTCCGCGCGAGCCCATGGTGCGCGTCACCGGCCCCGCGCTGGAGTGCCAGCTGCTCGAGACGGCGCTGCTCAACATCGTCGGCTTCCAGACACTTGTCGCCACCAAGACGGCGCGCGTGGTGTTGGCGGCGGACGGCCGTCCCGTGGCGGAGTTTGGCCTGCGCCGTGCCCAGGGCCCCGATGGCGGCCTGGCCGTCGCGCGCGCGAGCTACGTTGCCGGCTGCTCCTCTACGTCCAATGTGCTCGCCGGTCGCCGCTACGGTATCCCCGTCTTTGGCACGCATGCGCACAGCTGGGTGATGAGCTTCGATTCCGAGCTCGAGGCCTTCCGTGCCTTTGCCAAGTCGAGCCCCAAGAACTGCACGCTGCTCATCGACACCTACGATGTGCGTGAGGGCTGCGAGCATGCCATTACGGTTGCCAAGGAGATGGAGGCGGCGGGCGAGCGCCTGTCGGCTATTCGCATCGACTCGGGTGACCTCGCCAAGCTCTCCAAGTATGTCCGCGGCCGTTTTGATGTCGAGGGCCTGCCCTATGTGGGGATCTCGGTTTCCAACGATTTGGACGAGTACACGATTCAGTCGCTGCTCGACCAGGGCGCGCCCATCGATAGCTTTGGCGTGGGTACCAAGCTCGCGACCTGCTACGACCAGCCGGCGCTGGGCGGCGTGTACAAGCTTTCCGCCCGCCGTGCGAGCGAGGCGGACCCGTGGACGCCGGTGGTCAAGCTCTCCGAGCAGCCCTACAAGCGCACGATCCCGGGCGTGCAGCGCGTGCGCCGTTATTACGACGGCTTTGGCGGCCCGATTTGCGACATGATCTATGACGAGGATCATCTGTCGGGGGAGGGCGCCGCGCGTGGCAATACCCTCGTGGCCGTGAACGATGCCGCTCTGGTGACCGACGTTTCCGAGCTTGAGTATCGCGAGCTGCTGGCGCCAATCGTGCGCGATGGCAGCGCCGTTGCCCCGCGCGAGAGCATTGAGGACGCACGCGAGCGTTGCACCTGGGCACTGGACCATCTTGATCCGGTCTACAAGCGCTTCCTGTACCCGCAGACCTATGTGGTGGGCATGGAGCAGGGCCTGGCACAGGTGCGCGACGAGCTCGTGCGCAAGAACATGGCCGCGGCTTCCGCCTTCCCCTGGGCTCACTAATGAAATGATCCCTTGGGGACGGAGGAAAACGGATCATTTTCTCGCCCGCCTGCTCAACATTCGATTGGTTTGACGTATGACGACTTCTTATAAAACGATGGTGGTAAAGATCGGTTCGTCCACGGTGGTGGGTGCCGATGGCAAGGTCAACCGCGCCTTTATCGGCGGGCTTGCCGATCAGGCCGCAGCCCTGCGCAAGCTCGGCTGGCGTCTGGTCGTGGTGAGCTCGGGCGCTATCGCCTGTGGCTATCCCGTGCTGGGCTTCGAGCGCAAGCCGGTCGGCGACCTGCCGAGCCTGCAGGCCTGCGCCTCGGCCGGTCAGTGCATCATCTCGTCGGCCTACGACGAGGAGTTTCATGCGCGCGACCTGCTCACCTCGCTCGTGCTGCTCACGCGCCACGATACGGCCCGCCGCACGTCCTACCTGCACGCGCGCGACGCCCTGCTGCGTCTGGTGGAGCTTGGCGTGGTGCCGGTTGTCAACGAGAACGATACCGTTACCGTCGATGAGATCAAGTTTGGCGACAACGATACGCTGGCGGCACTTGTAAGCTGCCTGGTCTCTGCCGATCTGTGCGTGACGCTCTCGGACATCGATGGGCTCTATACCGCCAATCCGCACGAGGACCCCACGGCCGAGTTTGTCCCGGTCGTGCATAAGATCGATGCCAAGATCATCGCCTCGGCGGGCGATTCTTCCACATCGGTGGGCACGGGCGGCATGATCACCAAGATCCGCGCGAGCCGCATTCTGATGACGGCGGGCATTCAGAGCGTGATCTGCTCGGGCGAGGAGCCCGATGCACTCGTGCGCCTCGCCCGCGGCGAGAGCGTGGGCACGCTGTTCGATCCGCCGGCGGAGCGCCTGGACATTGCGCCCCGCAAGCTGTGGATCGCGCTGGGTGACAAGGCGCATGGCTCGGTGACGGTCGATGATGGCGCCGCGAAGGCGCTGGTCAGCCGTGGTTCTTCCTTGCTTGCGGTGGGTATTCGCGAGGTCGATGGCCAGTTTGCCGAGGGTGATGTGCTCGACGTGTGCGACCCGAGCGGTATGGTTGTCGCCCGTGGTATCGCCGAAGCCGATTCGGACGTGCTGGAACTTGCGGCAGGACGCCGCCAGGACCAGATTGCCGGCAACCGTCTGCTGGCAGACCTGTCCGAGAAGCCCGCGATCCATCGAGATAATCTAATCGTCTTCGCCTAACGGGTCGACGCTGCGCGCCGCCCAGAGCGACAATTTGTCATTCAAAAGGCGAGGCATGACCATCAGG
>UQNU01000088.1 GCA_900542555.1 uncultured Collinsella sp. | reverse complement strand
GAGATGACGTCGAGTCTCGTGGGCTCGGAGATGTGTATAAGAGACAGCCCGTGGGCTCCTTGGAGGTGACCATGCGCTGGGCAAAGGTCATCTCGTCACGGCTCGGCGTGGGCTCGGCGGGCTTGGGGCGGGCGGCCTTTTTAGGCTGAGGTTTGGGCGCGGCAGGCGCAGGCTTCGCGGCGGCGGGCTTGGGCGCGGGCGCGGGCACGGCGTTCGCGGCGGCCTCCTCGGCCTTCGCGCGCTCGGCACGCAGGGCAGCCAGCTCCTCACGCTCGCGACGGGCCTTTTCCTGCTCCTCGCGGCGGGCCTTCTCGGCGCGGAGCTCTTCCAACTCGGCGCGCTCCTCGTCAGACAGTGGTTGGGACTCAAGCTCGGCCATCGTGCAGCCCTTCCTTTCAAAAAAAGCCGCCGACACAATGTCGACGGCTTATTAAATCCAAGGGTGGAGACGAAGGGAGTCGAACCCTCGGCCTCTGCCATGCGACGGCAGCGCTCTCCCAACTGAGCTACGTCCCCAGGACAAGTTGATATTTTACCTACGGCTCGCCAACTGTCAACGCCCAATACCCAGTCTTTTTGGGACGGGGCCATTTTGACTACCTTTCGAGCAAGCATTCCACTCGATGATTTTTTAATCCCCATCCCAGAAAAATCATCGGCGAACGCACTACTTTGCGCTGGTGAGGACGCCGGTGGTGTCGAAGGCCGGGGTAAAGCTCTCGTCTACCGCGCCGCCTTCTTGCCAGAACATCGTCGTAAAGCCCAGGTCATCGGCATGGTCGAGCACCTGCTCGTACTCCTCGCGCGTCACGGCGCGTGCCAGGTCGCCGCTCTGCTCGCGCATGAGCGCATTGGGCGTGTACTGGTTCATGACCGAGATCGGCACATCGCCCACCGTCTGCCACACCAGGTCCAGTACGCGACACGAATCGTCTGCATGTCCTGGCAGCACCAGATGGCGCACAATCATGCCGCGCTTCATGAGCCCTTCCTCGTCCACCAGCTCTCCCCCGCGGCGCTCGATCTCGCGCGCCATCTGGGCCAGGCCCGACACAGCCACACGCGGGTAGTCCTTTATATGGGAGAGCGACTGCGCAAGCCCCGCATCGGCATATTTAAAGTCGGTAAGCCACACATCGACCAGATCGCCGAGCGCCGCCACGGCACTCGCGCGCTCATACCCGCTCGTGTTATAGACGATGGGGATGACCAGCCCGCGCGCCCGTGCCGCGGCAATCGCAGCCGGCAGCAGATGCGCGTAGTGCGTCGCCGTCACCAAATTAATATTGTTGGCACCCTGGTCCTGCAGCTCCAGCATAATCTCGACCAGGCGCTTGGGCGAAATCTCAAGCCCAAAATTGCCCGTCGAGATTTCGTGATTCTGGCAATAGACACATTTGAGCGAGCAGCCGCTAAAGAAGATCGTGCCCGAACCGGCCTCACCCGAGATAGGCGGCTCCTCCCACATATGAAGCGCGGCGCGGGCAACCTTGAGCGTGTCGTTAGCACCGCATACGCCGCACGCACCCTCATCGCGCGCCGCGCCGCAACGGCGCGGACACAAATGGCAGGCGGGCGAAAAAAGTTCGGTCAACGACGTCGGCATAAAAACATGCTCCAAAACAACGATTCAGCAGCTCAAACGCAAAAGGACCAACCGCACAGACGGCTCGAGCCCAAGGCGCCGTAATCGTCCGACACGATTTTTGTAATGTCAAGACTGGAATCCACAAAGTGCCGCTTTATGATGTAAGTATTCCGCCCCCCGCGGAGCAACTGGGTGAACCGTCGCGTTTATTTAGGGAGCCCACACAGTCGTACCTAGTACAGGTATCCTTCGTTGTTAAGGACGCTGGAACAGTCGATGAGGGCACCCACCTGTTTTAGGTGGGTTCATTTTCGTAACGTGGGGGGTGGTTTTCTTTTGCCGAAAATCGCCATTGCAAATCCCGCCAGGATTCCCCAAAAGGCACCAGGCAGAACCCCACCATCACTCGAATATCTGGTAAGCACGTGATTATCGCCCCGTGCAATTCCTCACACCCTCCTTGGTCGAGTATCATGGGTCAGCTATACCCTTTGCGGCGTGGCATCATTTGACCTTTTCCTTCGACGCTTGGCGGTTTATCGATTCATGGCTTCCTCCACGAGCTTCATACCGTACCTTTGCGTGGCGGTCGTGGCTTTTATCACGACCTTCCTTGCGGTGCCCCTGGTCAAGCGCCTGGCAATCAAGCTCGACGCCGTCGACTATCCTTCCAAGCGCCGCATCAACACTAAACCCATCCCGCGCATGGGTGGCACGGCGGTCTTTTTGGGCCTCGTCGTCGCCTGCATCGTGCAGATCCTAGGCACCTGGTACCTGGGCTGGCCGCCCGTTTTGGTGCCCCATCCCCTCTTGCACATCAGCTACCCCATACTTGCACTTTCTTTTACCGTCATCTTTGCGACCGGCGCGATCGACGACGTCTACCAGCTCAAGCCCAAGCAAAAGCTCGCCGGCCAGGTCCTCGCCGCGCTCATCGCCTGCGTGGGCGGCCTGCGCATCGGCGTCATCGTCAACCCGTTTGCCCCCGGCGAGATCATGCTCGGCTGGCTCGCCTACCCCATCACCGTGATCTACCTGGTGGCGTTCACCAACATCATCAACCTTATCGACGGCCTCGACGGCCTGGCCACGGGCATCTGCGGTATCGCATCATTCACCATGTTTTCGGTCGCCGTGCTCTCGGGCCGCATCGACGCCGCCGCGCTCTCCATCGCGCTCTTTGGCTCGTGCCTCGCCTTCTTGCACTATAACTTCAACCCCGCGAGCATCTTCTTGGGCGACTCGGGATCGCTGCTTCTGGGCTTTGCACTGGGTTCCATCTCGCTGCTCAACGTGAGCCGCACCGCCGCGCTCACCTCGCTCATCATCCCGCTCATCGTGGCCGGCGTGCCCATCATCGACACGTTTAGTGCCATCGTGCGCCGCAAGCGCGCCCACATTAGCATTGGGCAGGCCGACAAGGGCCACATCCACCATCGCCTCATTCAAGAGCTGTCTCTTATACACATCTGACGCTGCCGACGAAGCTAGAAGTGTAGA
>UQNU01000087.1 GCA_900542555.1 uncultured Collinsella sp. | reverse complement strand
CGAGATGACGTCGAGTCTCGTGGGCTCGGAGATGTGTATAAGAGACAGGTCCTGAGCTTACGGTCGAGGAGACCGAGCAGGAGATTCGCATTCACTCCCTCAACGGCGAGCTGACCTTCAGCAAGGTCAACGGCACCGTGGGCAAGTGGAAGGCATCCGGGCGTGACGTCATGGCCTCTGGCCCCCAGGTTGGTTTTTGGCATCCGCTCGTCGACAACCACGCCCAGGAGTACGACTCCCTGTGGAAGGACAACTTCATCGATGTAATGCAGACGTCCACCCGCAAGGTTTCTTGGAAGCAGGACGGCAATGCGGTCGTCGTTACCGTGAGCCAACGCATTGCTCCTCCCGTCCGTGCGTTCGGCATGCGCGTCGAGCTTGTCTACACCGTGCTTCCGAGCGGTCGCGTCGACCTCAAGGTTTCCGGCGAGCCCTACGGTGACTATTCGGACATCATCCCGCGCATCGGTATCTCCTTCGAGGTCCCCGGTTGCGATCGCGCCGTCGAGTGGTATGGCCACGGCCCGGGCGAGAACTATCCGGACTCGCTGCGCGCCAACCCGGTCGGTCATTACCGCACCACGGTCGACGATATGTTCACGCCCTACGTTATGCCTCAGGACTGCGCCAACCGCGAGGGTACCCGCTGGGTTGCCCTGTGCTCTAGCCACGGTGACGGTCTGGTCGTGACGCGTCCGAGCGACGCCGCTTCCAACCCGTTCTCGTTCTCGGCATGGCCCTATAGCTGCGAGGCCATCGATAACGCCAAGCACGTCTACGACCTTGTCAAGGGCGATACGGTCACGGTCAACATCAACGACCAACTGCTCGGCCTTGGCTCGAACTCTTGGGGTTCCGAGGTGCTCGATTCCTATCGCACCCGTTTTGAGAGCTTCAGCTTTGAGGTGTCCCTGCGACCGCTGACGTCTGCCGACCTGGCTCAGGCGCTGGCACCCATTAAGGAGGCATAAGTCATGCATGTCTTTAACTCGCGCGCCGATTTCGACGCTCAGATGAAGTCCGTCAAGAAGTGGATGCGTACCGGACAGGCGCTCGATGGCGTTTCTGAACTGCAGCACGATGTGGCGTACTCCATCGGCGACTCGCTGGTGTACTGGTGGGTCTATGCCCGCGAGGCCGCAACCGCCGACCTGGTCGGTCACCGTCGCTACCATGCCGTGCTCGCTCCGCTCGACGGCGACCTGACCGTCGAGGTTGCCCCCAAGGCAGGCCTCACCTGCACCCGCGCTTACAGCGATATCGATGATCGCGAGCGCTTTGAGGGGGCGGGGGAGACCGTGACGATTCCCGCCGGCGGCGTTGCCGTCGTCGAAATTGACGAGGCCTACCGTGTCGTGGCCGATGCCGCGGATCCCCGCGTCGTGGTACTGCACGTGACGGTCGAAGGTTATTCCTTCCCCAACAAGTAGTATTCGTCCGCCTGGACGTTTGCTTCGCGCCGTTAAGGGGGATGGCTTTGTTGACTCCCTTTTCCCCATTCCCCTTAGCAGGTGCGTCGTCCGTGTTTGCATTTGCAGCTCGGACGGTTTTAGATGACATTTAATAGATGATTGGGAGGGCTTATGAGCTCTGAAAAACGAGGAACGATTGGTTCGTTCGCTCTGCTGGGCATGACGGTCGCCGCCGTGTTCGGTATCAAGAACATCATCAACAACAACGCGGCCATCGGCTTGGCAGCTGCGCCGTCGTTCTTCTTCGCCACGCTTTTGTACTTTGTCCCCTATACCCTGGTTACCGCCGAGTTCGTCGGCCTTAACAAGGACTCCGAGTCGGGCGTGTACGCCTGGGTCAAGACCTCGATGGGCGGCCGCTGGGCGTTCCTGACGGCATTTAGCTACTGGTTCGTTAACCTGTTCTACTTTGCATCCGTCCTGCCCAATGTCATCATCTACGCGAGCTACGTGTTCTTTGGTGCCAATGCCGAGTTTTCGCAGCTGTGGATCACCATTATCGAGATCGTCGTCTTTGCTATCGCCACGTGGGTTTCGACCAAAGGCGCTAAGTGGATCGGTTCCATTTCGTCTTTTGGCTCGACTGCGGCTCTCGGCCTGACTGCCGTGTTCATCCTGCTGTCTCTGGCTTCTGCTTTTGGCGGCGTCGAGTTCGCTACGGCTCCTACTCCCGCTAACATGGCTCCCGACACGAGCAGCTTCGCAACTACGTGGGGCTTCTTCGGCACGCTTGCCTGGATCATCCAGGGCGTTGGCGGCGCTGAGTCCGTCGGCGTGTTCCTTAACGACCTTAAGGGCGGCGTCAAGGCCTTCGTGCGCACTGTCGTTTTCGCCGGCCTGACCATCGGCCTTCTGTATGCTGGCGCTTCGCTGCTGGTTAACCTGTTCATCCCCGAGGGCAGCGTTGCCATCTCCACCGGTATCTTCGATGTATTCGGCGCTGTCTTTGCCCACTTTGGCATTCCCATGGAAGTGTCCACGCGCGTCATCGGCCTGATCCTTCGTGCCGCAACGCTGGGCTCCCTCATGATGTGGACCTCGGCTCCCATCAAGGTTTTCTTTACCGAGATCCCCAAGGGCGTCTTTGGTAGCAAGATTGTCGAGCTCAACGAGCACGGCATTCCTGCCCGCGCTGCCTGGCTGCAGTTCGCCATCGTCGTCCCCATCCTGATCATCCCGGCCCTGGGCTCCGGTAACCTCGACGACCTGCTCATGATTGTCACCAACATGACGGCTGCCACCGCTCTGCTCCCGCCGCTGCTGATCCTGCTTGCCTACTTTATGCTGCGCAAGAACTTCGACACCGCTCCCCGTGACTTCCGCATGGGCTCGCGCAGCTTTGGCCTGGTCGTTGCCGCATTCCTGCTTGTGGTCTTCTGCTTCGTGCTTATCTGCGGCACCATTCCGCTCGATCAGCCGCTGTGGCTGACGCTGGTCTACAACGTTGGCGGTGTGGTTGTCTTCCTGGGCCTTGCCGTGATGTGGTACAACCGCTATATCAACCGTCTGCGCGAGACCGATCCCGAGGCTGCCGAGAGCGAGCTGCGTCCCTCCGTCCTCGACATGATGAAGTAGCGGCTAGGATTAATCTACGGCTGTGGAATAAATCGATTCCCTTTGGTGGCGCGCGCAGACGTGGTGTAAGAGCGTCCTGAGGTCCGTCGCTGCAAGTCC
>UQNU01000086.1 GCA_900542555.1 uncultured Collinsella sp. | reverse complement strand
CAGCGAGCGGGTCGCATTTGAGACAAGGTGACGTGAAACGAAAGGGCGCTGACCTTCTGGTCGCGCCCTTGAAGCTGAACGTCAGATTGTCCAAATGCGGCCCGCGCAGCGTCGACCGGTTACGGCGTTTGTAAAACGCCGTAACCTACTGAATGAGCATCGCGTCGCCAAAGCTGAAGAAGCGGTAGCGCTCCTCGATGGCGGCAGCGTAGGCATCCATGATCTGGTCGCGGGTGGCAAGCGCGCTCACAAGCATCATGAGTGTAGAGCGCGGCACGTGGAAGTTCGTGATCAACGCGTCGACCACGTGATAGGTCGAGCCGGGCATAAGGTAGAGCTGCGTTGTCGCATTCTCGCGCACCACGATGTCACCGCGGCCGAGCGTGTCGGCCCCGTCCTCGCGGCCCTCAAAATAGCGCGCCGTCACAGCCGGATCGGACACCGGCGCGTCCGCGTCAAATGCGCTCTCGAGCGAGCGCACTGCGGTAGTGCCGACGGCGATCACACGATGGCCCTCGGCCTTCGCCTTATGCACAGCGTCGACAACCTCCTGCGACACGTGGTAGCGCTCGGTGTGCATCACGTGCTGTGTAGGGTCGTCCTCCTCCACCAGACGGAAGGTATCGATACCCACCTCGAGCTCGACGGCGG
This sequence comes from uncultured Collinsella sp., assembly GCA_900542555.1. Lineage (GTDB taxonomy): Bacteria > Actinomycetota > Coriobacteriia > Coriobacteriales > Coriobacteriaceae > Collinsella. The sequence continues at coordinate 2,498 of UQNU01000086.1, read as the reverse complement.
CAAACTTCGCACCCTTGGCCTCGATAGCGGCCATGAGCTCGGGAGTAAAGTGCAGACCCGCCGTAGGAGCGGCAGCCGAGTGCTCCTCCTTCATGGCGTAGACGGTCTGGTACTTCTCGGGATCGCCCTCGTAATCGGTAATGTAGGGCGGCAGCGGCACGTGGCCGGCAGCGTGGATGGCCTCGTCGAGCGTGCGCGGGTCGCCGGCGGCATTGTAACCGGCCGGCTCAAAGCGCACCAGACGGCCACCGCGGCTATCGTTAACAAAGTCGACGACCTCGGCCGTCAGCACCACGGGCGCGCCCTCGGGCGCATGGGCGCCGCCCGCACGATACTCAATCTGAGCACCGGGCTTCAGGCGCTTACCCGGCTTGACCAGGCACTCCCAAACGTGACCCAGCGGATCCACATCCTCGCGGCGCTTGAGCAGCAGCGTCTCGACCACGCCGCCCGAGCCGGCCTTGCGACCGATCAGGCGGGCTGGCATCACGCGCGTCTTGTTGATGACGAGCACGTCGCCCGGCTCGATATAGTCGATGATGTCGCGGAAGATGCGGTGCTCAACGGTACCGCCGTGCTCCAACGGCGTTCCCGCCCGGGAGCCCTTGCGATCCACCACCAACAGGCGGCAGGAGTCGCGCGGCTCGGCAGGAGCCTGTGCAATCAGTTCCTCGGGAAGGTTGTAGTCAAAATCATCGGTACGCATAGACACGTCGGATACTCCTTATATAGCTAAAGTCCGCTCTACATCCTAGCAGGCTGACGTCCCAAATGAACTACTTTTTGGCGGCTTTGCGCTCGTCGCGGATGCGGGCGCGGTCCATGGCCGCCTCGACAGCCGAGAAGCGGCAGCCGCAGTAGTTCTGCCGATACATGCCAAGCTCGCGCGAACGGCGTGTCGCTTCGGGGTAATACGGGCGAAAATCGCGAATCACCGGAGTGAGCCCACGTGCCGCCGCCAGGCGCTTGAGCACGTCATTGCAGGTATCGAACAGCTGATACGGCGAGACGGCGAGCGTCGTGCCCACAAACTCAAACCCGCGCTCCTGGGCCACGCGGCACGCCTCGGCCAAGCGCAGGGCATAGCACGCGCGACAGCGACGAGGCCGATCGGCACCCAGCGGTGCCACGCCGGTCTCCCAGTGATCGCGGTCCTCCCCTGCCTCGATGAGCTCGATGTCGCCATCGACACACCACCGGCGCAGCTCGTCCAAGCGGCGCTGCCATTCATCGCGCGGTTGAATATTGGGGTTGGTCCAGCAGATTGTGGGCTCAAACCCCTCCTCGCGCAGCAGGCGAACCGGCTCAAGCGAGCATGGTGCACAGCACGCATGCAGCAACAACGACTTCATCGACATCTCCTCACCCAAAAAAGCGCACGCCAAAGGACGTATCCTCGCAGGCGACAATGCGGCGGTCGCGCAAAATGGTCCGCACGTAATACCAGTCGCCTACACAGCCCGACAAATGCAAGCCGGCAGCCAGATAGCACAGCAGCGGATAGCCCGAAAACGCAAACCCCAGGGCAAGCGTTGTCGTCACAACAACCGTCGGCGCCAGGCAAACCACCATGTACCGCCGGCGCGAATACACAACGCCCTCGGCGCAGGCATAGATCATCGCCGTCTCGCGATTCGCCCCAAAGGTCACCTGCGCGCCCGCAGGCGCCAGCAGCTTAAAAAACACACCGTGCACCAGCTCGTGCACGGCGAACGACGCCATTGAGATCGCAGCCAAGCCGACTATCCATCCCAAGACGGCCATCCAGCCGCCCGCGTCAGCCGCATCCAAGTCCGCAGGCCCGCCCAGCAGCATAAACACCGGCACCAGACACACGGCAAATGCGCCAAGCACGGCCATCCCCCACACAAAGCAGGCGTGCAGAAAATCCTCGTCTTCAAACGCATGTATGTTGGAAATCTCATTCATAGCATCTTAGGATAGCGCCCCTGCCACGTACCCGTCCGCATGTGCGATAATGTCGAACGATATGCACGAATTGACCACCGCGTCGCCAGGCCTTGTGCCCGGCCGCGCTCTCACCATATGCGAAGGAGTCCCATGGCATCCAAATACTCCATGAACGACCGTCCCAGCTGGCCTCGCCGCGCCATCGTTACCGCCGGCGAGCCCTACGGCAACAAGGGCCTTCACTTTGGCCACGTCGGTGGCGTCTTTGTCCCGGCCGACTTCTTCGCCCGCTTCCTGCGCGACCGTCTGGGCCGCGAGAACGTCATCTTCACCTCGGGCACCGACTGCTATGGCTCGCCCATCATGGAGAGCTACCGCAAGCTCAAGGAGAACGAGGGCTACGACAAGTCCATCGCCGAGTATGTCGAGTCCAATCACTCCCGCCAGGCCGCGACCCTCAACAACTACAACATCAGCTGCGATATCTACGGCGGCTCGGGCCTTGAGCCGGCCGCGCAGATTCACAACGAGGTGACCGCCGAGATTATCAAGCGCCTGCACGAGCAGGGCACCATCTCCAAGCGCTC
>UQNU01000085.1 GCA_900542555.1 uncultured Collinsella sp. | reverse complement strand
ACCTTCTCGTAACGAGGCTCATCGAAATTGAACATCCCTTACTCCTAACTCACTTAGATGAACCCTTCATTCATCCCATAACGTTATAATACTTTATATAACTAACTATGCAAGTACTATTTTGGTCCTGTTCTTTCATCAAGCCCCTTAAAACAACAATCGGCGTTGTTGGACACAGCGTGCAAGTTCATTGAACGATTCAATATGCATCGTCTCTAGTTAAATGACGTCTTATGCAAATACCTTTAATCCGCTTGGGGCCGACGAATCTTTTGACTGTCCGCAGAAGCTTTCCCGGAATTCCCTATGGATAGACGCGCCGGTAATCGCTTCGTTATCTGGCTTATTGCGCATTGCCGGGGCGTCTGGGAGAAAGCACAATCTACCGCGTGGTCAACTAGCGTTTCATCGGAATCGACCGCATCCGCGCCAAATACTAAATCGCAATCGTTGAAACTCGTCCGATCATATGGCGGCAATTTCTCGCCTTAAAAATGAGCACGAAATAAGGGGGCAGCTGTTTGCAACTTGCTTTATTCGTAAGTGTTTTTACTGAAAAAACAATCACCAACCAAACAGCACTATTAATTGTTTGGCTCTTTGCTGTACAGCCATCTTTCGTATACGTCTCTCGTCTATCTCTCATCTCACGGTTGGAGACGAAAGATGTGCGGGAGTGGATAATTGGACGGCATTTGGACCTGCGACGGATTATTTCATCCGAAAATCCACGCTCATTCGACGGGCACGCGGGGCCTATGCCCAATCCGCTGGCATCGTCTCCAGTTCGCCGCAGAGCCGCGGCCCCATATGGGTATACTCTCGAGGATTCGACTCGATTCGCCCCCGCTGGGGCGTCAAAGGAGACTGCATATGCCCACCACCTCAACCGACCCGCGCGCCGCTGCTGCCACGCTGCTGGTGCCCGGTACCACCTGCCACGGTTTTGCCGTCGAGCGCTGCGAGACCGTGCCCGAGCTCGACTCGGACGCCTACGTGCTGCGCCACACCGCATCGGGCGCTCGCCTGCTGTACCTGGCGTGCGACGACGAAAACAAGGCCTTTGCCATTGGCTTTAAGACGCCGCCGGCCGATTCCACCGGCGTGTTCCATATTCTTGAGCACTCGGTGCTGTGCGGATCGGCCAAGTTCCCCGTCAAGGAGCCGTTTGTCGACCTGATCAAGAGCTCCATGCAGACGTTCCTCAACGCCATGACCTACCCCGACAAAACCATCTACCCCGTTGCCACCACCAACGAGCAGGATCTGTACAACCTGATGGACGTGTACCTGGACGCGGTGTTCAACCCGGCCATCTATACCAAGCCCACCATTTTTGAGCAGGAGGGCTGGCACTACGAGCTGGACCTGCCGGAGGGCGCCGAGGGCGAGGGCAGCTCCGAGAGCCTGCGCGAGGGCACGCTGCGCTATAACGGCGTGGTGTTCAACGAGATGAAGGGCGCGCTGTCCGACCCCATGAGCGTGCTGGACGACGCCGTCAACGCCGCGCTCTATCCCGACACCGCCTATGCGCACGAGAGCAGTGGCGACCCGCGCGCGATTCCCGCGCTCACCTACGAACAGTTCCTGGACACGCACGCGCGCCACTACAATCCTTCCAACTCCTACATCACGCTCTACGGCGACCTGGACGTGGACCGCGCGCTGGCCTTTTTGGACGAGCGCTATCTGTCGCAGCCGAGCGCTGCAAGCCGCCGCATGGACGCTGCCGTCGCCGCCGGCGAGGACCCGTCCACGCTGGCGCCCAATCCGCTGGGCGTGCAGGCGCCCGTGACCTGCGAGTATAAGCGCGTCGAGATGTCCACCACGCCCGAGAACGCCCTGGTGGGCCTGGGTCTTGTGCTGGGCAGCGCGCTCGACCGCAAGCGCACGATCGCGGCGGACATCCTGTTCGAGGCACTGCTGGGCTCCAACGAAGCGCCGGTTAAGAAGGCCATTCTGGCCGCCGGCCTGGGCGGCAACGTGGTGAGCTACACCGCGGCCGAGAGCCTGCAGCCCTACGAACTCATCATGCTGCAAAACGCGCAGCCCGGCGTAGCGCGCGAGCTGCGCCGCGTGTTCCAGGACGCCTGCCGCGACCTGTGCGAGCACGGCGTTCCGCGCGAGCGCCTGGAAGCCATCATCAGCAGCAACGAATACGACCTGCGCCAGCGCGACTACGGTATCGCCGACGGCGTGGCCATTGCGTGCGACGCGCTGAGCACCTGGCTCTACGATGACGACGCCGCGACGCTGGCGCTCAAGTACGGCCCGGTGTATGAGGAGCTGCGCGGCGAGCTGGACGGCAGCTACTTTGAGGACCTGCTGCGCGAGCTCGTGCTGGAAAACGACCACATGGCGCTGGTCGAGCTGGTTCCGGTAGACGCTGCCGAGGGTGCGGAGGGCGCCGAGGCCGCCGAGCTGGCAGCCAAGCGCGACGCCATGACCGATGCCGAGCTGGCGGACGTGGTCGAGCGCACGGCCGCGCTGCGTGCCGCGCAGGAGGCGGAGGACACGCCCGAGGACAAGGCAACGCTGCCGCGCCTGCGTGTATCCGACATTGGCGAGGTGCGCCCCGAGCCGCCACTGGTCGTGGACACGACTGCGCCCATCCCCTGCCTGCGCCACGACATTCCCACCAACCGCCTGGCCTACGCCATGCAGTACTTCGACCTGAGCTGCGTCGCATTTGAGGACCTGCCCTACGTGACGCTGCTCTGCCGCCTGCTCAAGCAGCTGCCCACGCGCGAGCATTCGGCCGAGGAACTCGACAACTTACTCGCCGGCAAGCTGGGCTTTTTGAGCTTTACGACCGAGGTCATGACGCAGCCCGACGTGGACGGCGTGCGCCCCTACCTGCTGGTGAGCGCCGGCGCCCTGTCCGAAAAGATCGACGCATTGGCGAGCCTGCCGCGCGAGGTGTGGTCGAGCACGCTGTTGCTCGATGCTGACGCCGACCGCGTTCGCGACGTGCTCACGCAGATTCGCATTGGGCTTGAGCAGGGATTTATCAACAACGGACACTCGGCGGCGCTCGGTCGCGCGATGAGTTACAGCTCGCCTTCGGCCGTAGTGCGCGAACAGCTTTCGGGCGTGGACTTCTATCTGTTCCTGCGCGATCTGCTCGAGCACTTTGACGAGCGACTGGACGACCTGCGCGCCAAGCTTGCCGCGCTGGCAGACCGCATCTTTGTGGCCGATGGCTGCATGGCGAGCTTTACCGGCAGCGATGAGGACTTTGACGCGTACTGGGACGCCGCGGGCGACCTGGGGCTTGGCGCGGGCGACGGCGCTGGCAGCGGCACGCTCGTGGTGCCGGAGCCGCGCGACCGCCACGAGGCTTTTGTCATCCCCAGCGACATCTGCTTTGCGGCGCGCGCGTGCGACCCGCGTCGCCTGGGCATCGACGTGACGGGCGCCTGGGCGGTTGCCGCCAACGCGCTCTCCTACGACTACCTGTGGAACGAGATCCGCGTGAAGGGCGGTGCGTACGGATGCGGATTCCGCGCGGCCGGCGAGCGCCAGACGGCGTTCTACACCTACCGCGACCCGGCGGTCGATCCTTCGATTGAGCGCGTGGAACGCGCGGGCGAATGGCTCGGCAGCTTTGAGCCCGACGAGGCCGCCTTCGAGGGCTTTATCGTGAGCTGCGTGAGCGGCATGGACGCGCCCGTGAAGCCGTACGCGCTCACCAAGCGCCGCAATACGACCTATCTGGCTGGGCTCGATCCGCACGCGCGCGAGGAGCGTCGCGCCCAGATGCTCGCGGCCACACCCGCTGAGCTGCGCTCATTCGGCGCCGACGTGACGCGCATCGCAGCCGCGTCGCCCACCTGCGTCTTTGGCGGCCGAGACGTCATCGCCAAGAGCAACGCCGGCTTTAACGTCATCGACCTGCTGGCCTAGCCACAGTCAAGCAAAACCACCACAAAGGGGACAGTGAACTGCGCCCCGAAACTTGGACTGAATAAATAGCGACTACGCCGCAAGGGCC
>UQNU01000084.1 GCA_900542555.1 uncultured Collinsella sp. | reverse complement strand
GTACGCCGAGGTGCAGCTGCTCACCGGCGAAGGGCGGGTGGCAGGCTATGACCTGCGCAGGCTCAGGCGCCGCGACATCCCCCACCTCCGCCGCCGGATCGGCATCGTATTCCAGGACTACCAGCTGCTCACCGACCGCAACGTCTTTATGAATCTTTACTACGTGATGAAGGCCACGGGCTGGAAGCGCGAGCAGGAGATCCGCGAGCGCATCGACCGGGTGCTGGGGCTGGTGGAACTCGGCTCGAAGAGTTACAAGATGCCTTTCGAGCTTTCGGGCGGCGAGCAGCAGCGGCTGGTGATCGCCCGCGCACTGCTGAACGACCCGCAGGTGCTGCTGGCCGACGAGCCCACGGGCAACCTCGACCCGGCGATTTCGCTGGGCATTATGAAGCTGCTCGAGCGCATTAACCGTACCGGCACCACCGTGATCGTCGCCACGCACGACCGCGAGATGGTCGATAGCATGCACCGTCGCGTGATCGCCCTCGAGGGCGGCCACGTAATCCGCGACCAGGAGAGGGGAGGTTACGGCAACTATGGCACCAACTAACGTGGGCTATTCGCTCAAAGAGGCTATCAGCCACTTCTTCCGTAACTGGACCACCTCGCTCGGCGCCGTCATCACGATCTTCCTTTCGCTGTTTATCATCGGCCTGTTCATTATGGGTTCCGCGATGCTGAACTCCGTGATCGGCACCGTCGAGGATCAGGTTGTCATCAATGCCTTTATTAGCGATGACGCCGATCAGGCAGACGTCCAGGCCTTTGAGGCCGAGCTCAAGACGTGGAGCAACGTCAAGTCCGTGACCTATAAGGACAAGGACGACGCGCTGGCCGAGTACACGAGCAAGATGTCGGGCAACGCCGACGCCACCATGAGCGCGCTCGACGGCCAGAACCCGCTTCCCGCCTCGTTTGCGATTGAGATGGACGATCCGTCTCAGGTCGAGAGCACGGCCAAGAAGCTTAAGAAGAATGCCGACTTCCAAAAGATCGCGGACGACGGCGACGTCAACGCGAGCGTGCTGTATGGCCAGGAGGAAGTGAGCCGCCTGTTCCAGGTGACCAACTACATCCGTATCGCTGCCGTGGTGCTCGTCGGTCTGCTGACCTTTATTGCATTCATCTTTATCAACAACACGATTCGCCTGTCCATTACGGCGCGTCGTCGCGAGATTGCGATTATGCGCCTGGTGGGCGCCAGCAACGGCTTCATCCGCGGACCGTTTATTACCGAGGGTGTGCTGCAGGCCATTCTGGGCTCGCTGCTTTCCATCGGTGTTTTGGAGCTGCTGCGCAATCTGATGGTTCCTCGCCTACAGGAGAGTGTCGGCTGGATGTCGTTTGCGCTGCCGATGCAGTACTATCTGGTGACCTACGCCGCACTGATTCTCGTCGGCGTCATTATCGGTCTCTTTGGTTCTGCCATCGCCATGCGCCGCTACCTGCGCGTGTAGGCATGCTTGGAATTCGTTCCTTCCAACGGGTCGTTCCTTTTGGGACGGCCCGTTTTTTGATTCCCTGGGGACGGAGGAAAACGGATCACTTAGGGGGTCGGTCGATTCGAGTGATCCGCAATCCTGCCGTCCCCTAGGGATCATTTGGGTAGACTCTTGGGGTGTAACGGCTATCGATAGTAAGGAGGCGCCATGGGGCGCAATAACAAGCATAAGCGTGGAGCTCGCAATAAGCGTGGGCCGGTGCGCAGCGAGCGTCGTCCGAGCCTGACTGGCCGCGTGCAGCTCCATGAGCACAGTGCCTATGTCATAACCGAGAACGGCGACTACAAGGTCATGGGCCGCGGCAAGCGCGAGATCATGGATGGCGATACCGTTGCCGTGAGCATTAAGAACAGCCCGCATGGTGAACGTCGTGCCGTGATCGAGGGCGTCATCGAACGTGCCGCCATCAGCGTGGTGGGTACGTATCAGACGGCCGGCCCGCTTGGTGTGATCGAGCCGCTCGATTCGCGTCTCAAAGCCGATTTCTTTATTTTGCCCGAGGACACTTCGGCGGAGCGCCTGGGCGTGCGTCCTGGCGATGTCGTCGTCGCGCGCATTCTGACCTACCCAACGCGCTTGGAGTCGGGCACGGTGACTCTTGAGCGCCGTATCGGCGGCGACGATGCGCCCGATCTGGGTGTCCAATATGTTATGGCGCGCTATGGCTATACCGACAGCTATCCCGAGGCGGCCCTGGCAGAGGCAGAGGCGCTTTCGCTCGATGTGACTGCAGCGCTTAAAGACCCACTTCGTCGTGACCTGCGCGATCGCTTTGTCATTACCATCGACCCGGTTGATGCACGCGACTTTGACGATGCCATCTCGCTCGAGCGCACGCCCGAGGGCGGCTATAAGCTGGGCGTACATATTGCCGATGTTTCGCATTATGTTGCCTGGGATGGACATATCGACCTGGAGGCCCGCCATCGCACGACGTCGGTCTACCTTGCCGACCGTGTGCTTCCCATGCTGCCCGAGCGCCTGTCTAATGACCTGTGCTCCCTGCGCCCCGACGAGGATCGCCTGGCGTTTACCGTCGACATCGAGCTCGACGCGCAAGGTCGTGTGCGCCATTATGATCCCTATCCCAGTGTGATTCGTTCGCGTGTGCGTATGGATTACGACGGCGCCGAGGCGCTGCTGGTGCGTGCCGGCGCAGTTGAGTATTCCGTGTTAGAGGGTGCTGCGGAAGATGTCGCTGCGGCCGAAGCCTCGCGCGAGAAAGCGCTTGAGCGCGGGCTTGCGTGCGAGGATACCGCTCGCGGCTGTAACGTTGACCTGGTCGATTTTCTAGTCGCCGCAAACGAACTCGCGGAGCTTCGGCGTCGCATACGTCGCGCACGCGGTTCGGTCGACTTTGACACGGCCGAGATTCGCGCGCTGCTGGACGAGGACGGCGTGCCCGTGCAGATTGTGGCGCGCGAGCGTTCCTGCGCAACCTCGCTTATCGAGGAGGCGATGCTGCTGGCTAACGAGTGCGTTGCCGAGTGGCTGGCCGACCGCGATATCGAGGCGTGCTATCGCGTGCACGATGACCCCAGCCCCGATAGCCTGCACGGTGCTGCCGTGGCGCTGGCGCAGCTCGGCATCATCGATGATCGCCGTGCGGCGGGCATTGCCCTGGGAAGTCCCGACGAGCTGCAGGCGGCAGTCGACGCTGCTGCCGGCACGGCTAACGCGCCGCTCGTCAACACGCTTCTTCTGCGCAGCATGCAGCGTGCGTTGTACAAGCCTCGCAACGAGGGCCACTTTGCGCTCGCCGCGCCGTGCTACTGCCACTTTACGAGCCCCATTCGCCGTTACCCCGATCTGGTGGTGCATCGCGTGCTCAAGTTGCAGCTGGCATACGAGCAGCTGGGCGGAAAAGACGCCTTAGTGCGTACGTCTAAGCTGATCGGAAAAGGCCGAGAGTCGCTTCCGCGCATCCTGCCGCAAATCTGCCGCGCGTGCAGCGACGCCGAGCGTGCGGCCGACGCTGCCAGCCATGCGACGCAAAAAATCAAGATTGCGCAGTACTACGAAGACCGCCTGGGCGAGCGCTATGCCGGAACGGTCTCGTGGGTCAGCAACATGGGGCTATTCGTGCGTCTCGATCTAACGCAGGTTGAGGGCCTGGTTTCCATTAAGAGCTTGGGCAACGAGTGGTTTGAGTTTGACGAGGACGCGCTCACGTTGACGGGTGCCGACACGGGGTGCTGTTTTGAGCTGGGGCAGCGCGTGATTATCGAGGTCTCGCGCGTCAACACCACTCGCGGACATTTGGACTTTAAGCTCATTCATTAACCGGCACGGAGTGAGTATCGGCAAAGCGTAGAGGGCGGTCTTTCGGGGCCGCCTTCTTTGCATGTCTCTTGATTGCCCTGCCATGAGCTCGGCCGCTTCTTCATATGCTTTTGGGAGATAGGACCTACCAAAACAAACCTGTCCCTTTTTGGCGGGTTTACGAGAAAGCGGGGATGTTGTGGCAACGGTATATGGGTATGCGCGGGTGAGCACGCGTGATCAAAATTTGAATCGCCAGTTGGATGCGCTGAGCGCCTATGGCGTGGAGCCGGCGAATGTTTTTGCCGACCGTGCGAGCGGCAAGGACTTTGATCGCCCACGGTATCGGGAATTGCTTCATGCCTTGGCTTCCGGTGACGTGTTAGTGGTGCTTTCCATCGATCGGCTGGGTCGAAACTACAGCGAGATACTCGAGGAATGGCGTCGTATAACCAAGGAACTTGGTGCGGCCATCGTTGTGCTGGACATGCCGTTGCTCGATACGCGTGCGAGAGATTGCGGCGGATCGGATGTGACCAGCACGCTGATCGCCGATATCGTTTTGCAGCTGTTGAGTTATGTGGCGCAGGTGGAACGAGAGAACATCCATCGTCGTCAGGCGGAGGGAATCGCGGCGGCGCGGGCGCGCGGCGTGCGTTTTGGTCGGCCCCGCAAGCCGTGCCCTCCGCAATTTGAACGAGTGCGCGATATCTATGAGGCGGGCAATATTACCCGGAGCCAGGCGGCAAAGCGTTTAGGTGTGTGCGTGGGAACCTTCGATCGCTGGATGCGCGAGACGGAGTAGGGGACCGCAGCCATCTGGCGCCTTGTTTTGAACATTTGGGATTCCGCTATGGCGACGGCGACATTTGGGGGTACACTCGCTGCTGCTCAATAACAGACGGAGGTTAGCCCTTGGCGCGCGCGAAGCATATAGTCGGATGGATATCGGTTGCCCTGCTTGTCGTGACGCTGGCAAGTATTTGGATGCTGACGGAGCAGAGCGTGGAGCAGACATCGTCGCTCAGCGAGTCTACCGCGCACGTGGTGGAGGGGCAAAGCGCCAGTGTGCAGCCCGAGACTGCGGGGGAGACCCAGACGGGAGATGCCGTCGGGGACGCGGGCTCAACGGCTACCGTCGCCCACTCCGACCCGCTTGCCCCCGTTCGCATGTGGATGGGTACCAACATCCGTCGTGTCGCCCATACCGTAGAGTTCTTCTTTGTTGGGCTGTTTGCCTCGTCGGCGGTGGTGTGCTTGGATAAGCGCATGTCGCTCACTCGATTGCGGTGTGTGCCCATTCTGGCCTTTTGCGCCGTTTGCTCCGTCGGCGATCAGGTGCATAAGATTTTTGTCCCCGGCAGGCATTTCGACGTTATCGATTTAGGATTCGATGCTGCGGGCTATGTCA
>UQNU01000083.1 GCA_900542555.1 uncultured Collinsella sp. | reverse complement strand
CGCCGAATGCTCGCCATCGAAATTTATCGATGGCCTATTTCAGACTGTAATGGGAGGTAGCTTGCTCGCTCTGGTGTCCGTTCGCTGTCCGTTCTCTGCCCGCAACGTTTCTGCTGTTGGTGCAAAGGGGTCAGATTACTTTGCGCCAAAAGGGGAAGTTGCGGTGGAATAGTTCCTGTTTGGCCGTCTTGAGGGGTTAAACGGGAACTATTTCACCGCAACTTATCGATGGCGTGTTTGGTTGGTGCCAGTTGATTGCTTGGGCGTTGGGGAGGGTCTGCTCCGTTATAATCGCCTAGAACATTAAATGGAAACGGGACGGGAGCCATATATGCGCCAGGGTTTCGACAACGCGAAGTATATCGAGCTGCAGGCTGCTCACATTAAGGAGCGCATCTCGCAGTTTGGCGGCAAGCTCTATTTGGAGTTTGGCGGTAAGCTGTTCGATGACTATCATGCGAGCCGCGTGCTGCCGGGTTTTGAACCGGACAGCAAGTTCCGCATGCTCAAGAGTATCGCCGACGATGTCGAGGTTATCATCGCGATCAACGCGAACCACATCGAGAAAAACAAGGCTCGTGGTGACCTTGGCATTACCTATGACGAGGACGTTTTGCGCCTGGTCGATCTGTTCCGAGGGAATGGGTTTGCCGTCGCGGCTGTGGTCATCACCCAGTATGCCGGCCAGCCTGCTGCCGATGTGTTCCGCAACCGCCTGAACGCGCTCGGTATTCCCGCCAAGCTGCACTATCCCATCGAGGGGTATCCGCACGATGTCGATCTGATCGTGTCCGACGATGGCTACGGCAAGAACGAGTTTGTCGAGACCACCCGACCGCTCGTCGTGGTCACTGCCCCCGGTCCTGGCTCGGGCAAGCTTGCCACCTGCCTGTCTCAGCTCTATCACGAGCACAAGCATGGCACGGCCGCCGGCTATGCCAAGTTCGAGACCTTCCCGGTCTGGAATCTTCCTCTGACGCATCCGGTCAATATTGCCTACGAGGCCGCCACGGCTGACCTCGACGACGCCAATATCATCGATTCGTTCCACCTTGAGGCCTACAACAAGACCACGGTCAACTACAACCGCGACGTCGAGGCCTTCCCGGTAGTCCGTGCCCTGATGGAAAAGATCCTGGGCAAGAGCCCCTACCAGAGCCCTACGGACATGGGCGTCAATATGGTCGGCTTTGCCATCACCGATGACGATGCCTGCCGCGACGCTTCCAAGATGGAGATCGTCCGCCGCTACTTTACCGCGGTCGAAAATGTGCGCCGTACCGGCGTGGGCGATGAGCAAGTCGACCGTCTCAAGATTATTATGAAGAAAGCCGGCATCGATAAGAACTACTCACCGGCGCGCTCGGCGGCCCTCACCAGGGAGCAGCTGACGGGTGGTCCCGTGGGTGCCATGGTCATGCCCGATGGCTCCGTGGTGACCGGTAAGACCTCCACGCGCCTGGGCGCCGCAAGTTCGCTCATTATGAACGCCCTCAAGCATGTCTCGGGCGTCGACCTTGAGCTCGAGGTCATTAGCGATGAGGCGATCGAGCCCATCAGCAAGCTCAAGACGCATTTCCTGGGAAGCAAAAACCCGCGCCTCCACACCGACGAGACGCTTATGGCGCTGTCGATCACCTCGGCCACGAGTGAGACGGCCGCTCGCGTCCTTTCGGGCCTGGAGCAGCTGCGCGGTTGCGATGCCTTCTTTAGCGTGATCATCTCGCCGACGGACGAGACGGTACTGCGCAAACTGGGTATCAACGTGTGCTGCGAGCCCAAGTTTGAGCGCCGCGGTTTCTTCCATCGCTAAGTTTGAAGCACCGCGGTAATTGCATTGCATTTTGGCCGTATCGGGTTAGCGCCCGGTACGGCTTTTTGATCAATAAAGCGCCTATTTCGGCGAAAAATAGCTGTTTACCTGCCTAGAAACAATTTGAGCGGTATACAATAACTGTAACTGTTTCATCCTTAGCGGGATGCCACATGATGGATATTACCTGCCATCGTGAGGTGTGTCGGTCGCGCACGGCGCGTTAGATGCTCGTGCTCGGTTTGAGGAGGCTGCTATGGCGGGCAAGGGTCGTGCGAGTGTCAACGATATGAAGCGTGTCGAGGTGCTGGTGTTGATGGAGATCGACCGGCAAACCGAAGACAATGGCGGGCCGTATGGTTTCTCGCGCAAAACGCTTGCCGAGCGCGTGGGGGTTTCGCCGTATCGTGCCCGCGCCGCAATCGATCGCTTGGATTCCGAAGGCATGATTGATGTCGTCTCGCGTTATAGCGACGACGGCGGTCAGCTTGCAAATGGCATTTGCCTCACCGAACGTGGCGAGTGGTATCTTGACGGCGTCCGTACCGGCATGCTCGTTCAAGAAATGCTTGAGGACGAGGTTGCTGATCGATAGCAGCATGTAACCCTTGCCACAGCGACGCCGCCTGGGAAACCGGGCGGCGTTTTGTTTCAAGATTGAGAAATGCAATCGCACGCGAGAAAAATTGCGAACGGTCCGCGGCGCGAGTATTACAATGAAGACCCGTAAGATGTGGATAAACAACTTCTACGGGAAGCGCAGGTAACTCAATATGACCAAGCATGTGTTCGTAACCGGTGGCGTGGTTTCGTCTCTGGGCAAGGGTATCACCGCGGCCTCGCTGGGCCGTCTGCTCAAGTCGCGTGGCTACAAAGTAACGATGCAGAAGGCCGATCCGTATCTGAACGTCGACCCCGGTACCATGAGCCCCTTCCAGCATGGTGAGGTCTTCGTTACCGAGGATGGTTACGAGTCCGACCTGGACCTGGGTCATTACGAGCGCTTTATTGATGAGAACCTGACCCGCGATTCCAACTTTACGACCGGCGCCATCTATAAGAGCTTGATCGCCCGCGAGCGTCGCGGCGACTTTTTGGGCGGTACCGTGCAGGTGATTCCTCACGTCACCAATGCCATTAAGGACAAGTTCCGCCGCATCGAGGAGCAGACCGGCTCCGATGTAGTCATCACCGAGCTGGGCGGCACGATCGGCGACATCGAGTCCCAACCGTTTGTCGAGGCCATCCGTCAGTACCGCAAGGAGGCCGGCCCCGAGAACGTCTGCTACATCCACGTGTCGCTCGTTCCCTATATCGCCGCCGCCCACGAGGTCAAGACCAAGCCCACGCAGCATTCCGTCAAGGAGCTCCGCAGCTTTGGCATCCAGCCCGATATCATCGTGCTGCGCTCCGACCACCATATCGATGACGCTATCCGCGGAAAGATCGCAAGCTTCTGCGACGTCGACACCGATTGTGTCTTTACCAACGAGGACTGCGCGAGCATTTACGATGTTCCGCAGCTGCTTGCCGAGCAGGACTTTGACCTGCGCATTTGCGAGCGCCTGGGTCTGGACCCGCGTGAGCGCGACATGAGCGAGTGGAACGAGTTCCTGCGCAAACAGAATCACGCCAACCATCACGCCGACAAGGTGAAGATCGCCGTCGTGGGTAAGTACACGCAGCTGCCCGATGCGTACCTGTCGGTTATCGAGGCCCTGCACCATGCGGGCGTCTTCTACGATCGCCATGTGGACGTCCAGCTAGTCGACGGCGAGAGCCTCGACGAGCAGAATGTCTCCGAGGTTCTGGGCGACGCCTCGGGCATCCTGGTCCCCGGCGGCTTTGGCAAGCGCGCCCTGGAGGGCAAGATCCTCGCGGCCGAGTTTGCCCGTGAGCACAAGATTCCGTATCTGGGCATTTGCCTGGGAATGCAGGTGGCCGTGTGCGAATTTGCGCGCAACGTCGTCGGCCTTGCCGGCGCCAGCTCCTCCGAGTTCGATCCGGATGGTCCGTATAGTGTCATCGATCTGATGAGCTCGCAGGAGGACGTGACCGAGAAGGGCGGCACCATGCGCCTGGGCGCCTATCCGTGCAAGCTCGCCGCCGATACCCTCGCTCGCGAGGCATATGGCGAGGAGCTCGTCTACGAGCGTCACCGTCATCGCTTTGAGTTCAACAACGCCTTCCGCGACCAGCTCGAGGACGCCGGTTTGGTTATCTCGGGCCTGTCGCCCGACGAGCGCCTGGTCGAGATGGTCGAGCTGCCGCGCGACGTGCATCCGTGGTATGTGGCAACTCAGGCTCATCCCGAGTTCAAGAGCCGCCCGACCAACCCGCAGCCGCTGTTCCGCGAGTTCGTGCGCGCTTCGATCGGCCAGCACGAGGGTGTCGACCGTCTGCAGGTGACGCCCATGAACCTCGCTACGGACTAAGGGTGCCGGCGAATAAGGAACATACCGAAGCTACTCCCTCGTCGCTCGCCGTGGCGGCGGGGGAGTATCTCGATTACCTCGCGGTCGAGCGGGGTTTGGCGCGCAACACGATTGCGGCCTATCGTCGTGACCTGACGACGTACTGCGCCTATCTGGAGCGGGCGGGTATTGTGTCTTTTGAAGAGGTGACCCGTCAGGTCGTGGAGGGCTTTGTTGCCGACCGTCGCGATGGGGGCTATTCCGATGCCTCGGTGGAGCGTGCGCTTGCGGCCGTGAAGGGCCTGCATGCCTTTTTGGTGTGCGATGGGGCTGTGGCCCAAAATCCAACGGCGGCGTTGCGCCTGCCTAAAAAGGCTGAGCGTTTGCCGGAGTATCTATCGGTGGAGGATGTCTCGGCGCTGCTCGATCAAGACTTCCCCGAGGGCGAGATGGGCTTGCGCGACCATGCCATCTTGGAAGTGCTCTACGGATGCGGTTTACGTGTGAGCGAGTTGGTGGGGCTCGATGTGGGCGATATCCATATCGACGATGGCTTTGTGCTCGTTCGCGGTAAGGGCTCAAAGGAACGCCTGTCACCGCTGGTGGGAAGCGCGGCGCGAGCTCTGACGCTCTATGTAACTGAGGGGCGTTCTCGCTTGGCGGCCCATGCCCGCGGAACCGAGACCTCGGCGGTCTTTTTAAATAAGAACGGCCGCCGTCTGTCGCGCCAGGGCATTCATGCCATCTGTGAGCGCTACGGGCGCCAGGTGGGGCTGGTGGGACTCCATCCCCACACGCTGCGTCACTCCTTTGCCACCCATATGCTTGCGGGCGGCGCAGACCTCCGTGTGCTACAGGAGATCTTGGGACATGCCGATATATCGACCACGCAGATCTACACGCATGTCGATCGTACGCAACTGACCGAGGTCTATCTGGCGGCGCACCCGCTGGCACATCGTTAACACATCACTGACCTGCATATTTATAGGTATTTGGGGACGGGCCCCAGATTGCCGCGGGGTGCTTTTGCGCGCGCATGGGCAATCTGGGGCCCGTCCCATTTTTTGCCACTTGGCATCGCGGTGGTGGGCCGCACGTGCCTTGGGTGGGGGAGTTTGGGGGGCGATGTGAACGGTATATAAAGGGACGCAAAAATCGCCTCAAGGTCAACTTGAAGGTTGAGGTTGAACGGCGGGATGCCACAGGTGGCATCCCGCCGTAGCTGTAAACACAACATATTGTGTTTTCGAACATATGCTTGGGGGTGTTTTGCAATATATGGTGGGTGGAGTGGTGGGGCGGGGTG
>UQNU01000082.1 GCA_900542555.1 uncultured Collinsella sp. | reverse complement strand
CGTTTGCCGTCATTACGGGTACGGGCACGGCAACTGCCGTCGCACTCGCCCTTCCCGTCTCCGTCTTCCTTCTCTACTCGGTGATTAACTTTGCAACGCGTATCGTCGCCGCCCATCTGGGATACGACCTGGGAACCAAGTTCCTGCAGCAGTCCGAAGAGAACAACCTTATGTCTCGCATGACGCATGCTGCCGGCGTTCTCGGAATGACCGTCATTGGCGCGATGATTGCGGCGCAGGTCTCGCTGTCCACAGCTTTGACCTTTGATGTGGGTGGTTCGGAGATTGTCCTGCGGGATCTGTTCGATTCGATCTTCCCCGGTCTGCTGCCCTTGCTGGCAACGTTCGCTTACGTTGCCCTCTATAAAAAGGGTGTCAAGACCATCTGGATTATTATTGGCATCTTCGCGATCTGCATCATCGGAACGGGCTTGGGAGTGTTCGCGGCGGCGTAAAGTTGACTGCTATGCTCGCGCGTTGGATAACTAACTGTCCGTTTGAAAACGGGGTTCGGCGTAAGGCCGGCCCCGTTTTTTGTTTGAGGGATTTTCCGACCGTCCAAAAATCCACGCTCGCCCATCACCCACGTATCTCTCATCTCTCATTCGTCACTAATACGAGAGATAACAGAAAGATAAGAGATAAATATGAGAGATAACTGAGCAGCAAAGAGACAAGCAATCATGGTATTGTCTCAATACCGATTGTTCTACCAGCAAAAACATGTTTAAATGAAACAGATGGCAGACATCTTATCTTCCATCTCTCACTCATCTCTAATATGAGAGATAACAATAAGATGAGAGATAATTACGAGAGATAACTGAGAGATGAAGGAAATCTATTCGCGGCATTCTCCGCCGGACCGAGCGAAAGGACGTGCAGATGAACGAAAACGAGCTGACCGGTCTGCTCGAGTCTTTAAGGCGCATGGGCTCGGACGATCTTAACGTCGAGGTCAAGGAGAGCGCCACGACGCTTTCCCGCGACGTATGGGAAACGGTGAGCGCATTCGCGAACACTGCCGGCGGAATCATCGTGCTCGGAGTGAGTGAGCGCGCAGGTTTTGTCCCGGTTGAGAACTTCGAGACCGAGAAAGTGCTCAACCAGTTTGTGTCAGGCATGGGTGATGCGGGCGGTCGAGGAAAGCTGGCCAATCCGCCCAAATACACGATCGAGCGAGTGGAGCTTCAGGGCGTCATCGTTCTCGTCATTACGATTGAGGAGCTCGATCCGTCGAGCAAGCCCTGTTATGTCATAGAGCGGGGCGCCCAGGGCGGCAGCTACAAGCGCATCGATGACAAAGATGTGCCGCTTTCATCGACCGAGGTGCTCGCATTGGCGTCATACGGTCGAGCGACTCCGAGCGATCGCGACGCGGTGGCGGGTGCGGGCGCGGACGATCTCGACGAGACGCTGGTCGACCGTACGATAGATCGGGCTTTCTCGTTGACGCCCCGGGCAATGCGCGGCGCGCCGGACAAACAAACGAAGCTGGAGCGCCTAAATATCCTTGATTCCCAGGGCAATGTCACCAAGGCTGGACTCCTAGTTGTGGGCACCTACCCTCAGCAGTTCTATCCCAAGCTCTTCATTGACGTGGCTGTCCATGCGGGAACTCAGAAGGGCATGGCGGGGTCGCTGAGATTCATGGACCGCACAATCTGTGAGGGAACGTTGGGCGAGATGATCTCGGATGCTGTCGCGGCCGTCGCCAAGAATTTGCGGCGAACCTCGACCGTCCAAGGTGTCTCGCGTGTCGACTCGCTGGAGATTCCCGAGGAGGTTCTGCGCGAGGCAATCGCCAACGCCGTAATCCATCGAGAATACGGGGATCGGTTCTGTGGACAATCGATTGCCGTCGACGTCTTTGACAATCGTGTCGAGGTGACGAATCCTGGCGGCCTTTACGGGGGAAAGACTCGCGAGAACTTGTTTGACGGCAGCTCCCGATGCCGTAACGCGACGCTCGTGAAACTCATGTCGATTGTCCCGCTGCCGGATGGCGCAGGTTCGCCGGCTGAGGGCAATGGCTCGGGCATCCCGATGATAATCGATGCCATGCGCGCGCATGGTCTGGCCGAGCCCCTGTTCTGCCCGGGGCTCGATCGGTTCAAGGTCGTACTTTACCGTTCAAAGATCGAGCCGGTCGATCATGGCGGGGGCTTAATTGTGACGGCACTCAAACACTACGGCGAGCTGGGGACGCGTGAGCTGGCAGAACGCACGGGGCTTACAATTTCCCAGGTTAGGTCGCGCGTCAACGCGCTCATTGCTCAAGGCGAGCTTGAGCCCACGGCGCCGTCGACAAGCCGCAACCGCAAATATCGACTGTCAGAGCGCGTGGAATAAATGCGTTAGTGGACGAGGCGACTCAATAATCGACCCTCGATTGGCGCCCACTAAGGTAAAGCGGTTGTTGCCCAGTCGACGGTGATGCTAAAGACTCGGCTTACGCCGGCATGGCCCCGAACCCGTCCATCAAGAACAGCCTAAGAACCAGCTTGATGACATATCCCGGTTTGACTTCAGCCGTGCCAAAGACGCTGCGTTCGGCGAGCTCGCTGCAGTATGCGTAGATATCGCGGATAAGGTCCGCGCCCGAAAGCGTAAACATGTAGCCTGCGTCCGAAAGCGCATTGGGCGCGGCGGGCAACTTGGCCATGTGGCAGAACGTTTGCAGGTCGGGCGCCATAACATTCTGGTAGTCGAGGTGGCCGCTGGTATCCTGTGCGGCAAGCTCCAATTGGCGCGCAAAATCCAGCGCCGCCGCTAACACAAAGCTCGGCGTAGGCGCATTGACGTCCTGGGTGGTCGCCACAAGCCTGCCCGCCGCCTGCGTGATAAGCCAGGCGACCTCGCGCTGGCAGCGCACGGCCTTGCGTGTAACCGGCTTGATGGACGAAGAAGAAACGCTTCCCTTAGGCGGATTCGAAACAGCCACAAGAACCTCCCATGAACGACCCGGCCCAACAAGCCCGGATGAAACACGTGCTACATCAGTATACAGGGAAGTGGGGCAGCGGGGTACAAACGCGCCAGCGGCAAACCGAGAGCATCAACGATGTGCCGATCGCGGAATGAGATCTCGTAATAATTGACTCTCGGCCATATTATTGAGTGGCATGACTCGCGTTCGTATGGTTGTAGGTGCTGGCGATGAACGACATTGACCTTGCTGTTCCGTTGATGGATGGACCAAGCTATGACCGCGCCTGCAGTCTCGTGCCTTCCGAATACGTTGAGGCATGGGAGTGGTTTCTGGGTGAGGAACAGCGCGGCGGCGTTTGGACCAGCCTTCCGCACCACACCAAGGAAGATAGCCCTCAGTATCAGTATCGTTTGAGAATTGGCTCGGACTTCTTTCCCGTAACGCGGGATTCAGGGATCTTCTGGCCGGGCCAGGATCGGGTGAAGCAAGATCCCAATAAGATCTTTGCGCTTTCGGTCCACAACTCTAAAAAGAGCTTCTACACCGATGTACCTCCGCTCTATTTGGACGATGGTACGTGGGTCATTAAGTATTCGGTCCAAGCGCCAGGCGCCGTTGGTTCTCGAGACCAGAATTACAACCGTAAAATGCTCAACTGCATGGAATGTGGCGTTCCAGTCGGAGTCATATTTGCAACCGAGGTGGGCTACAAGGTGCTCGGCCTTGCGTTTGTTGAACGGTTCGAGCCCGAAAACGGATGGTTTGTTCTGCACGGTCCTGTTCATAAAGGCGGACCGGACCCCCGTTTTGCGCCCGACATGAGCTATCTGAAGCACATGCCCGTCGATATTGAGTTTGCCGGACAGGGTACGACCGACGACGAAAAGGTCCGCTATGCGTTAAGGCGCGAGCGATTGGGGCAGCAATGGTTCCGCAAGCAGCTCGTTGCCGCCTATGATGGCCGTTGCGCGGTGTCGGACTGCGGCGTCAGCGAAGCTCTGGAGGCTGCACATATCGAGAATTACTCGGGACCCAAATCGCAGGTTGCCAGCAACGGCATTCTGCTTCGGCGCGACTTACATGCTTTATTCGATGCTCATCTGATTTCGTTTGAGCCTGTTTGCGGCGAATATCGGCTGTGCGGATCGTACCTGCTGGATAAGACCGGCTACGCTTCCTTTGCGGGTGCGACGCTAAAGCAGCCGAATGAGCGTCAGTGGCGACCCAATACGGTGTTTCTTGAGGCCCATCGCATTGAGTTCGATCGCTCGGAAAAGAAGCGTGAAAAGGCGGGGCTTCTGCCGTATTAGCGTATTTGGCTTTGGCATTCTTTGACGATCGTGTTGTTTGATCGGATCGCGTGGCGATGCAATCTCGCGCATGCCCGCCGGTGCATGCTCTTCCTGTTTTGTATAGCGAGAGGGGAGCGTGTATGAGCTGGCGAGGCGATATTGCGATGGGAAAGTACGGAAAACTGCCGTGTGCCCTTATAGACAACAATATGTTTCCGAGCGTAGAGGTTGATTGCGGGTCGTTTGTCGTCACCTGCCCTTGCTGCGGCTCGCAAATACCGTGTCTCGACATTCGGTTCATCGATGCGCGTGACAGGTTCAGCGACGAAGTGAGGAAACGTACGGGCGTTCATATGCCGGTGTATCCGGAGAAATGCCCTGTTTGTGGCCTCGATATCGTGTGCGACGCCGGCGACGAGGGATAGGTGATGCGGAGGAGTTGGCTGTGAGTGTCTTTTGCCTCTACAAATAAATCCCCTCACCGAGTTGCTTGTGGAACTCGGCGTGATGGTCGCGTGCCCAGGTAAAGAGCGCCTGGTCAAAGTCGGTGCGCGTGGCCGGGACGCCAAAGACGCCGGCAACTTCGACGCGTATAAACTCCAGTGCCGGCAGCTTGTTGATGGCAGTGAGGGCAAACGGGGACGAGGGCTCCTCGAACAGATAGCGGCTGCCTTGCAGCGCGTCGCAACTGGTGCACGTGTTGCCGAGCGACGGGGCTTTGGAGGCTCGCGCGCCTACGGGCTTGTAGCCGCAGCGCTTATGAAGGTAGTCGCGGATCTCGCCCGGCACGCAGCCAAGAGCGGGCACGATGGCGAGTGCGTTGGCGTTGGCCGTGTCGATGGCAATGTGCCCGGATTCGTTGGGCGCGTGCGCGATGGCGACGCTCTCGTCGTTATCGGTTCGATAGGGAATGCCGAAGGCCGCGACCGAGGTCTCTTTGTGACACTTCCAGCACTCGCGCTTGCCCAGTACTAGATATATATACGGCGCTGAGGGGTCGGATCGGTCAACACCGGGCAGCCACTCGGCAAAGGGCTCGGGGTTGACGCCGCTGGGCACATACCAGATCTTCTTGGTCCGGTCCCATTTGGCGCCCAGCGCCTTGGCTTCTTCTTTGTGCGAAAAGGGGACATCGAGCTCGGTGCGCATGGCGGCTCCTTGGTGCTGCAGGTGCAAGTGGCTCAAGGATACCGCAGGGCGCAGACATCGCGGCGTTTTGCCGAGAAGCTGCGGTGCGGATGGGTTCGAGACGTGTTGGTCTCGGCCTCGGTGACTATTGGGGCGGTTTTGATTGACTGCGGAGTCAGCCGGGATAGGCACTTGGGTCGCTGACGCGGTTTTGTGTATGGGCAGGGTGGTTGCTTGGGCGGTTGGAGCTGCCAGCTGATTTGGCGACATAAAACAAAACAGCCCAGAGGACATAGCCTCTGAGCTGCGAACATTTGGTGGGCGTTAGAAGATTTGAAC
>UQNU01000081.1 GCA_900542555.1 uncultured Collinsella sp. | reverse complement strand
TACGAGATGACGTCGAGTCTCGTGGGCTCGGAGATGTGTATAAGAGACAGCTACGTACGCGCCTGATTCACCGCAGGCCCCCGCCGCCAAAAAGAGCAGCACCAAGGCGCTTATCGCCGTTATCGTTGTGCTCGTGGCAATTATCATCGCCTTGGTCATCTTTTTTGTGATCAAGCCTTTCGACAACGCCGCCACGCAAACGACTGCCGAGATTACTAAGCTGCACCATGATGTTGACGATGATGACCTCAAGCCTCTCGACGACCCCAATAGCCTTTTTGACGATGACGACGATGATGACGAGGATGGCAGCCAGGCGACCCTCTCCGAGCAAAACCTCTACCGTCGCCTGAGCGAATACTACGACCTGCTCGAAGATCTCGATAACCAGGTCCGTGCCTGCGCAGAGGCGTTCAATGGCGGTTATCTGGAAGAGGACCGTACCGCCCGTCAAAATCTCGCCGACGTCGCCGAGCGCACGGAAGACACCATCGAGCAGCACTACGATATCGTCGAGGACCTGGACGTCCCCACAAGCTCTAAGAACTACAGCTCGTGGAAGGACATCATTGCTCTGTACGACGACCTGGATCACCGCATCGATGCGATCTGCGATGCCTGGGAGATCAGCTTAAAGTACGCAAAGCCCGCGGACCATAAGAACGAGATCGTGGCGCCGCTGTCGCGCGACAACGTGGCGGGCACCAATGACAATAAGTACCGCCTAGACTTTGAGGAGCGCTATCCCGGCGCCAAACCCGTCGAGGTGAAGTAATCCCAGCAACTGATTAGAACTTGCGGTGAAATAGGGATTAATTAGGCCTTTTGCCAGCAAAAACAGTCCCTATTTCACCGCAACTTAGAAGTGGGGCCGGGCGCGCATTTGCATTTGCGCGCCCGGCCCCACCGTGTCTATATGTGCTCGGATATGTGCTCGGTTACTTGTCGGCGGCCTTCTTGGTGGTCGTCTTTTTCGCGGCAGTCTTCCTGGCGGTCGTCTTCTTGGCAGCAGTCTTCTTTGTCGCCGTGGTCTTCTTCGCCGTGCTCGCCTTGGTCGCAGTCTTGCGGCCACGGGCGGGCTTCTTTTCCTTGGTCGGGCAGTCCATGTTGACGCAGATACGCCACGGACCGCGCGCCGTGTTGACCACCACGATGGGGGCGCCGCACTCGGGACAGGTCTCACCCGTCGCCTCGAGTTTGCCACGCGCCGGCAGCGGATAGCTCACGCCGCAATCGTCATAGTTGGTGCAGCGGATAAAGCGCTTGCCGCTCTTCTCGCTCTTGTGCGCAATCAGATCGCCATGGCGTCCGGCCTCGGCACACACCTTGCACTCGCCCACCTTAAGGTCGGGCTCGTAGTTAGTGGGGCATGTGGGGTTCACGCAGATCTCGAAAGCCTTCTGGCGGAACGGCTGGCACTTAATGCGCGGTGCGCCGCATTCGGGGCACACGGCAGCCTCGCCCTCGAGCGGGCTCACCTTGACGCCGCTCGGCACCGGATAGGTCACATCGCAGTCGGGCCAGCCCATGCAGCCAATGAAGCTGCCACGGGTCTTGGCGCTCGTCTTCATAACCAAGTCCTTGCCGCACTTGGGGCAGGCGCCCACGCGCGCATCGGCCGTGACGGCGTCGCTGATGGCGTCGCCCAGCTCCTGCGTGTGCTTGAGCAGCTCGTCGAGCACGCCGGCCAGCAGCGCGCGCGAGTGCGTCACGACATGCTCTTCGGTATCCTCGCCGCGCTCCACGCGGGTCATGTCGCCGTCGAGCTCACTGGTCATATCGGGGCTCGTGATGCGCGGGGCAAACTGCGACAGTGCATCGATGATGGCGATACCCAGCTGGCTCGGCTCCACGGGATCGTTTTTGAGGTAGCGCACGGCGTACAGGCGCTCGATGATGCTCGCGCGCGTGGACTTGGTACCCAGGCCGCGCTTCTCCATCTCCTGCACGAGCTTGCCCTGGCTGTAGCGCGCGGGCGGCTCGGTCTGCTTGGCCTCGAGCTTAATGTCGAACACATCGACCGTGTCACCCTGCTCCAGCGGCGGCATCTGCTCGTCGCGCTTGAGTCCGTACGGGTACGCCTCGCGGAAACCCGGGGTCACGAGCACATCGCCCGAAGCCACGAACGGCTCGCCGTTCACGTCGAGCTCGAGCTTGGTGTTCTCGATGGTCGCGGGACCCATAAGCGTCGCCAGGAAGCGGCGGGCGATGAGGTCGTAGAGCTTGCGCTGGCCGCCATCGAGCGTGGACGGATCGCCCTCGCCCGTGGGATAGATAGGCGGGTGGTCGGTGGTCTCGACTTTGCCCCGCGTGGGCTTCATGGGGCCGGCGAGCACCTTTTTGCATACAGGTGCCAGCGCCGGATTGATCTTTGCCAGGTCGCTCACCACGGCGCCCAGGTCGAGCGTCGCGGGGTACACGGTGTTGTCGACACGCGGGTAGCTGATGAGGCCCGCCATGTAGAGGGACTCGGCGATGCGCATGGTACGCGCAGGCGAGATGCCCTCGGCTGCGGCGGCAGCCTGCAGCGAAGTGGTCGCAAACGGCGTGGGCGGCTGCTGCTTGCGCGAACGCTTGGTCACCGCGGCGACGGTTGCCGTCGCAACGCCGTCAACATGGCCGTACGCCGTCTCGGCAGCATCCTTGTCGGTAAAGCGCGCCGTCTTGTGCGCAATCTTAAAGCGGTCGTCCTCGGCAGCACCCTGCGCGGCGCCCATGCCGCGGATCTGCCAATAATCCTCGGGCACAAACGCCATGCGCTCGCGCTCGCGCTCAACCACCAGGGCGAGCGTCGGCGTCTGCACGCGGCCGGCGGAACGCACGTTGCCAAAGCCGCCAAACTTGGCGAGCGTCAGGTAGCGCGTGAGCACCGCGCCCCAAATGAGGTCGATGTGCTGACGGCTCTCGCCGGCGTCGGCCAAGTTCTGGTCGAGCGAGACGAGATTATCAAAGGCCTGCGTAATCTCGGCCTTGGTAAACGAAGAATACTGGGCGCGGGCGACCGGCAAGTCGGGCGCAACCTCGCGCACCTTGTTGAGGGCGTCCGAACCGATCAGCTCGCCCTCGCGATCGAAATCCGTGGCGATAATGACGCTGTCGGACTTTTTAGCGAGGTTCTTGAGCGAACGAATGAGCTCCTTCTCGGCCGGCAGCTTAATGACAGGCGCCCAGGTGAGGTAAGGCAGGCTCTCGAGCTTCCAGCCCTTGATGGAAATGCCATCGGCAAGGAACGGCTTACGCTTGGTGTCGTAAGGCGGACGAGCCAGGCCATCGGGCATGTCGGCCGGCAGTATCTCACCGTCCTCGGTGACCGAATACCAGCCCAGCTTTTTATCGAACAGCACGCTGTCGCAAAAATCGGGCGCAAGGATGTGACCGGCAAGGCCGATCGTCACGCACTCCTCGCCCTTCCACTCAAAACGGTAGATGGCGGTGTTGTACACCTTGTCCTTTTTGGGCTTGCCCGTGGACAGACGCTCGGCAATCTGACGCGCGGCGTCGTTTTTCTCGGCGATGATGAGCTTCAAAAGAGGCTCCTATCTCGTATCTCTGCGGCTACGCCCGCCCGTATGGCGGCCGACTTACGCCCTTGCTTGCTCAATCTGCCCGATGAGCCAATCGCACCAGGCATCCATGCCCTCGCCCTTGCGTGCGCTCACGGCAAACCGCGGCGCCTGCGGATTGAGGTCATCGAGTGTCTTAGTATACCTATCCATGTCAAAATCGAAAGCCGGGGCCACGTCGACCTTGTTGAGCAGCTGTGCGCCGGCGTGCTGGAAGATGCCCGGGTACTTGATGGGCTTGTCGTCGCCCTCGGGCACCGAGAGGATCATGATGGACAGGTTCTCGCCCAGGTCAAAGTCAACTGGGCAGACAAGGTTGCCCACATTTTCGATAAAGATGACGTCGATGTTTTCCAGACCCACAGCCTGGTCGAAGGCGTCAACAGCCTCCATGATCATGTTGCCCTCGAGGTGGCACAGGCCGCCCGTGTTGATCTGGATGGCGGGCATGCCGGCTTCCTTCATGGTAATGGCGTCGACGTCCGAGGCGATGTCGCCCTCGATGACGGCGCAGCGCAAGCCGGCCTTGTCGCGCAGGCGCTCGTTGGTGCCCAGAATCGTAGTGGTCTTGCCCGAGCCAGGGCTCGACAGCACATTGATCACATAGGTGCCTGTCTCTTTAAATCGCTGTCGCAGCTGATCTGCCAGGCGCTCATTGCGCGACAGAATTGGCGATGCGATATCAATCGTTTTCTCGGCCATACTCGGCGCTCCTTACTTCTACCATTTATACCCCGTCCCCAGGTTGCTGGCGGGCTAATCGTCGGGGGTCTCGATCTCGATACTTGCGATGTCGAGTTCGCGGCCGTGCAGCAGACGCACGTTGGCGCCGCCACACTGGGGACAGCGACAATGGAAACGGTCGTGATCAAAGACCTCGCCGCAGTCCAGGCACTCGCTATGTGGATGGACCTCCTCCACGGCAAGCTCGCAGCCGCGCGTGAGCGGGTCCTCGTCGCGAAACGTCTCCCAGGCAAAGTCGAGCGCCTCGCGCACGACCTCGGTCATATCCCCGATACGCAGCGTTACCAAAACGGCGCGCGAGGCCCCCGCCCCACGCGCCGCGCGAATCACTGTATCGAGTATGCCGTTGACAATGCCAACCTCGTGCATACCGATTTACTCCTCGTCGTCCTCATCGTCCGAGAACAGGTCCAGACGACTCACAAACAGGCCCTCCTTGCCCTCGCGCGCGGTAATGACCACACGGGCGATGGCGAGCGAAATCTCGTAGAGCGAGAGCAGGGCACCATACATGAGACCCAGCGTAACGGGCGAGCCGTCGGGCGTGATCACAGCCGAACCCACGAGCAGGCCAACGTATACATAACGCCAGGCACCGCGGAAAGCAGCGTAGGACACGATGTGGAAGACGGACAGATAGAAGATGATGAGCGGCAGCTCAAACGCCACGCCAAAGCCGATCATAAAGAGCAGCTCCATGTTGACGTAGTTCTCCAGATCGGGCAGTGCCGTAGCGACGGCCGAGGTCTCGCCGATGAGCCACTCAAAGCCCGCAGGAATGATGATGAAGTAGCAGAAGATGGCACCCAGGAAGAACAGCACCGTCGAGGCGAGCACCGTGGGCACGACCCACTTGCGCTCGTTGGGTCGAAGCGCCGGCAGGAAAAACGCCAGAATCTGCCAGATGATCATGGGCGTGCACATGACCACGGCCATCTTGATGGCCAGCGAGAAGCGCAAGCCAAAGCCGCCGAGCGTGGTAGTGATGTAGAACTTACCGTCCGGCACAAAGGAGCGGATGGGATCTTCCAGGATGTCGAGCACAACAGGCGTGGCGAAATACAGCACGATAGCGGCGGCAAACACCGACACGACCACGATGGTCAGGCGGCGACGGAGTTCTCCCAGGTGATCGAAGAGCGGCATACGCGCAGGTCCGATAGGCATTACTCATCGCCTCCCTTCGAGGCGTCGGCGGCGGCAGCGTCGTCCTCGGCCTCGAGCTCGCGAGCGAGCTGGTCGACGACGGCCTTGCGCTTGCGGGGACGACGGGCGTAGAGATCGGCCGTCGTGGGCTCTGCCGGCTCGGGCTCGGGCTCCGGCTCTGCAGCAGGTTCGGGATCGACGCTGTCTCTTATACACATCTCCGAGCCCACGAGACTCGACGTCATCTCGTA
>UQNU01000080.1 GCA_900542555.1 uncultured Collinsella sp. | reverse complement strand
GAGACAGCATGTGGCCTATCCGCAGTATGAGCAAGTGCTTCATTTGGCGCAGGATTCGGGTGCCAAGGTTTCGGATACCGATTTCGCGGATACCGTGACGATTCATTTGGTGTTCAAAGCGGGGGAGCAGGAGCCGTTTTGCGCTAAGATGCGCGAGCTTATGGCGGGGCGCGAGGAGATCGAGGTCAGCGCACCCGAGTTTGCGGAGTTCTAACGGCGACGGCCGGCGTGCTTTTGGATGGATTCCAAGCGCGCCGGCCGTCGTTTTTCTGTCGCTGCCGTTTACTCGGCGAGCTGCTTTAGCACATCGCAGGCGATCTCGACGGCATCGTCGATACAGCCAGGGCAGCTGCGGAGCGGACCCTTGTCCGATCCGATGCCCTTGAGCGTGCCGCAGACGGTCGTCGTGTTCTTCTCGCCAAAACGCTTGGCGATTTCCCGTGAGAGCTTGTAGGTCTGGCCCTTGGTCTTGGGGTTTTCCATGCCGTCGCTCATCACAAAGCCCATGATGGCCACGGCGCCCGAGATGGCGCCGCAGGTTTCGGTCATGCCGCCCATGCCGGCGCCAAAGCCCTCGGTGAGGGTAAAGGCGGTCTGGGGGTCGAGCCCGACGGCGGGCGCGAGCGTGCAGGCGACGGCCTGGGCGCAGTTAAAGCCACGGGCGTGGTATTCGGCAGCTTGAGCCTGACAGGCGGTGATGTCGAGCTGGGCCGTATCGATTTGCTTCATCGTTGTCTCCTTGGTCACGGTGTACCCGCCTATGGTACCCATGACGGTGCGTGTAATCATCGAGAGCTTCATGGATGCCTCATTTTTATCTATCGAGCAAATGCCCAAGGCTTGAGATAAATACCCCTGATCAATTTGTCCCATAACCTACCTTGGGGATGGGTTGAGAGGGGTGCAGGGTAGCGGTATCGTGAACCGAATAAAAACAAAACCCAAGTAAGGGAGTTGGATATGAGCGAGCAGACCATCGGTACGACATGTGTTCAGGGCGGGTATCACCCGGGAGATGCGGAGCCGCGCCAGGTGCCCATCTACCAGTCCACCACGTGGAAGTACGACACGTCCGAGCACATGGGCAAGCTGTTTGACCTGGAGGAGTCGGGCTATTTCTACAGCCGTCTGCAGAATCCCACGTGCGATTTGGTTGCCGCCAAGATCTGCGAGATGGAGGGCGGCACCGCAGCGATGCTCACGAGCTCGGGCATGGCCGCGAACTTCCTCGCGATCTTTAACGTTGCCGGCGCCGGCGATCACGTGGTCGCGAGCTCCGCCATCTACGGCGGTACCTACAACCTGTTGGCTCACACCATGGGTCGTATGGGCTTGACCTGCACGTTCGTTGCCCCCGACTGCACCGACGAGGAGCTCGAGGCAGCCTTCCAGCCCAACACCAAGCTTGTCTTTGGCGAGACGATTGCTAACCCCGCCCTTGCCGTGCTCGATATTGAGCGCTTTGCCAAGGCCGCGCACGACCACGGCGTACCGCTGATGGTCGACAACACCTTCCCGACGCCCGTGATGTGCCGTCCCTTTGAGTGGGGCGCCGACATCGTCACGCACTCCACCACTAAGTACATGGATGGCCATGCGGCCTACCTGGGTGGCGTGATCGTCGACCATGGCCAGTTTGACTGGATGGCCCATGCGGACAAGTTCCCGGGTCTCACCACGCCTGACGAGAGCTACCACGGCGTGACCTATGCCGAGAAGTTCGGTCGCGAGGGCGCCTTTATTACCAAGGCCACTGCGCAGCTTATGCGCGACCTCGGCCCCATGCAGAACCCGCAGGCGGCGTTCTTCCTGAACAGCTCGCTCGAGAGCCTGCACGTGCGCATGCCGCGCCATTGTGAGAATGGTCTGGCGGTCGCCAAGTTCCTGCAGAGCCACCCCAAGGTACGCTTCGTGAGCTATCCGGGCCTGGAGGGCGACAAGTACTATGACATCGCTCAGAAGTACATGCCCAACGGTACTTGCGGCGTCGTGAGCTTTGGCTTTAACGGTGGTCGCGCGGCGGCCGAGACCTTTATGAAGAGCCTTAAGCTCGCCCAGATCGCCACGCACGTGGCCGACGCCCGCACCTGCTGCTTGCATCCGGCAAACGCCACCCATCGCCAAATGAACGATGAGGAGCTCATCGCCTGCGGCATCTCTGCCGACATGGTACGCCTGTCGTGCGGTCTCGAGGACACGGCCGATCTGATTGCCGACCTTGAGCAGGCGCTCGAGCAGTGCTAGGCTAGCGTTCGCACGAGGCGCCGATGCTGGCAGAAAGCTTCGACGACCTTTCGTTCCGATTCCGTAGGCGGGACCCCAATCGCGACTGTTTGCAGGCGATCGGGGTCCCGTTTTTGCGTTGCGCCACTCGAAAGGATGGATATGGAGAAAACCGCAGAGCAGCTGCGCCGCGAGCACATTGCCCTTGAGGGCGACACCCATGGCAAGAACAAGTGGGCGATTCTGTTTACCGTGCTCATCATGACGTTTATGGTGTGCCTGGATTCGACCGTCGTGACCGTGGCGTTGCCCGTGATGCAAAAGGAACTGGGCGTGGGCCTCGATCGCATTCAGCTGGTGAGTTCGGTGTACCTGCTTGCGACATGCGTGGCTATGCTGCCGTTTGGCCGCCTGGGCGACGTGCGCGGCAAGGTGAATGTGTTCCAGCTGGGCGTCATCGTCTTTACGGTTGGCTCGCTGCTTTGTGGCCTTTCGGCCTCGCTCGAGGTTCTTATTCTGGCACGTATTGTTCAGGGCGTCGGTTGCGCGGCGGCCATGGCCAACAACATGGGTATCATCACCGAGTCGTTTCCGGCGCGCGAACGCGGTCGTGCTATGGGTATTCTCGCGACCTTCGTGGCCCTCGGCATGATGTGTGGCCCCGTGCTCGGTGGCATGCTGGTGGCAAGCTTTCCCTGGGAGAGTATCTTCCTCATCAACCTGCCCATTGGCGTCATCTCGTTTATCGTGGGGCTCTATACGCTGCCGCATGTTAAGCCGGAGGCCGGCGAGCGTCCCATGTCCCTGATCGAGGCTGCTCGTCGCTGCTTTGCAAATTCGGCCTTTACCATCAACCTTGCCTGCATGCTCATCGTGTTCGTTGGCATTGGCGCATCCGAGTTTATTCTGCCGTTCTATTTTCAGGACGCCCACGGCTTTGGTTCCGACATTTCCGGATTGCTCTTTTTGGCGCTGCCGATGGTGAATGCCTTTATCGGCCCGCTTTCGGGTACGGTTTCGGACCGTGTTGGCTGCGAGGGCCCCACGGCGGTCGGCCTGGGCGTGTACGTATGCGGTCTTTTTGCGGTAAGCACGCTCGACGAGCACTCTTCTATCCCTGTGATCGTGTGCTGTGTCGCGTTTATGTCGTGTGGCACGTCGATTTTCCAGAGCCCCAACAACTCGCTGTACATGGGCTCGGCTCCGCGCGAGGCGCTCGGCTTTGCGGGCAGCCTGGGTAGTTTGGCACGCTACGCCGGCATGGCGCTCGGCATTACGGTGGCGTCGCATATCCTATATGGACAGATGAGCGTGGCGATGGGCGAGGCCGTGACCAGTTTTGTTGCAGGACGTCCGGATGTGTTCCTGTTTGGCTTTCGCTCGGTGTTCTACGTGCTTATGGTTGTGGCCGCCGTGGGCTTTGCGCTTGCCATGGTGCGTTTGGTGAAGATGCGCGCCCGCCATTAGCGTGTTGGGAGGCTGTCTGCCACGATTCGCGCCGTCCCAAAAAGACTGGTTTGTGGTGCGATGCGGCTTGTGGGGCGGGCGGGGGTCGGTCCGTGGTAGACTATCGAACAACGTTTATTAATCGCGCGGTATCGTTGCCGCGAGAAGGGGTTGCGCCATGCAGGAGCTTGAGGATCGTATTCGCCATGACGGCATCGTAAAGGCCGGTAACGTCCTTAAGGTTGATGCCTTCCTCAACCACCAGTGCGACGTTGAGCTGTTTGACCACATGGGTGCCGAGTGGGCCCGTCTGTTCGAGGGCGTCGAGATCAACAAGATCCTGACGATTGAGGCTTCGGGCATTGGCATGGCTTGCATCGCGGCTCAGCATTTTGGCGGTGTGCCAGTGGTCTTTGCCAAGAAGGCGCAGTCCATCAACCTCGACGGCGAGCAGTATGCCACGACCATCTACTCCTTTACCAAGCAGAAGGAGTACCCGGTCATCGTTGGTAAGCGTTTCCTGTCCGAGGGCGACAAGGTCCTGATTATCGACGACTTCTTGGCCAACGGCTGCGCGCTCGAGGGTCTTATCAAGATCTGCGAGGCTGCGGGTGCCGAGGTGTCCGGTATTGGCATTGCGGTGGAGAAGGGCTTCCAGGGCGGTGGCGATAAGCTCCGCGAGCGCGGCTTCCGCGTTGAGAGCCTGGCCCGTATCGCCGATATGGACTGCGAGACCGGCGAGATCACCTTCGCCTAAGCGCGCAACACAAGCGATTGGTATGCGATGTGACAAAGGGACTTTCCCTTTGTCACATTTTTTGTATGAGGGGAGGTGTTGATATGGATGAGAACACGATGGGATGGCGTGAGTATGCGCGCTATGCCGAGATGTCGGCCGAGGAGTTGGCGCGCGATTGCGAGGTGCAGGTGTTTCGCGCGACGGGTCCGGGCGGACAGGGCGTGAACACGACGGACTCGGCGGTGCGCATGAAACATGTTCCTTCGGGAATTACCGTGACGGCGCGTGAGAGCCGCAGCCAGTTCCAGAACCGTAGCTGCTGTCTGCGTAAGCTGAGGGCAGAGCTTGAGCGTCGTGGCCGTCCGCCGCGCCGACGCGTAAAGACCAAGGTGCCTCAGCGCTCTCGCCAGCGCAGGCTCAACGACAAACACTTCAACGCCATTAAAAAGGCCAACCGTCGCAAGCCGGGCAGCAACGAATAGCCTTCTCATAAGTTGCGGTGAAATAGGGACTGTTTTGCGGCTTTAGATGCATAAACAGTCCCTATTTCACCGCAACTTAGGTGGGGTTAGCGGGTGGAGTGCCAGACCTCGAGGGCGCCGGCGAGGATGTCGACCTCGATCCGTGAGGCGACAACGGGCTCGCCGTCGGCCTGGATGGGGTAGTCGGGCTCCTCAAAGGTAAGCTCGGCATGGCGGCAGCGGCGCATGCGAACCGGCGGCAACTTGGTATGGTGGCCGTCCTTGGCCGAAAGGAACATAGGCAGGGCAACCGCGCGAGGGACGGGGCCGCAGGCGTAGCAGACGTCGAGTATGCCGTCGCACGGGTCGGCGTCGGGACAGATGCGATAGCCCGAGCCATAGGTGGGTCCCAGCTGGATGGCCATGATAATCGCCCGCACGCGCTCGGCGGGCGCGCCATCAAAGCTGATGGTCATGGGGTAGTTGCGATAGCGCAGGCCAAACTGCTCAAGTCCCGATAGGGTGTAGAGCGGAGTGCCGGCGAGGCCCGTCTTTTTGCGCAGCTCGGTGGTACCCAGGCCGATGGCGGCATCGATGCCGACCGAGAGCGTCTGGTCGTAGTACTCAACGGTAGCCTCGCCGCTGCCACTCGCAGGGCTCCACGAGCGAATGCGCCCGATGTCCTGACGCTGCAGCTCGCAGGTGAGCAGCGCGCCAAAATCCTTGCCGGAGAAATCGTCGATGCCGAGCGTTTGGGCAAAATCGTTGCCAGAGCCCACGGGTAGGATGGCAAGAGCGGGGCGGGTGTCCTCCTCTTGCGTCATAAGCCCGTTGACGACCTCGTGGATCACGCCGTCGCCGCCAAGGGCGATAACGGTGCGATAGCCCGTTGCCTGGGCGGCTAGCTCCTTGGCGTGCCCCATGCGCTCGGTCAGCACTAGGTCAAACTGGGATGCGCGTGCAGTCATGTCCAAAAAGCGCTGCAGGCGCTCGGCAACTTCGTGCGCCGCACCCGACTGGGCGGCTGGGTTGGCGATGATGAGCGTGCGACCAAAATCAGTTGCGTGCATGGGGCGACTCCCGGCGTATGACGTGACGGTGCGGTCGCGCTCAGGTCGAATTGCCCCCGATTGTGGCTGCACGGCGAATACTTACGTCTACTCTATCAGGTCGTTGTGGCGCTCGATAGCATCCGCTACCGTACCGCCCTCATCCACCTGTCTCTTATACACATCTGACGCTGCCGACGAAGCTAGAAGTGTAG
>UQNU01000079.1 GCA_900542555.1 uncultured Collinsella sp. | reverse complement strand
CCCGGCAGGCATTTCGACGTTATCGATTTAGGATTCGATGCT
Organism: uncultured Collinsella sp.; assembly: GCA_900542555.1. Classification (GTDB taxonomy): domain Bacteria; phylum Actinomycetota; class Coriobacteriia; order Coriobacteriales; family Coriobacteriaceae; genus Collinsella. The sequence continues at coordinate 6,221 of UQNU01000079.1, read as the reverse complement.
GCGGGCTATGTCATCGCCATGCTGTTGGTATTGCTGGCAGCGGCGTTGGTGCGCCATGCGACTCGGCCGATCGACGCCCATGCGAGGCTCTAGCCGGTAACAAACCCGTTTCTGATAATGCGACCTTGTTGAATTATTTTGTGTCGCGCGTATTTCCGAGCGGTCGGATTTGAGGGGCGAGCGGTAGAACGCTCGCCCTTTGTGCGCCACGATGCGGCACAATGTACCGCAAAAGCTGTTTGTATCCGGTACGAATCGTTCGTTGGTCTTTAATTCTTCTCAACGGAGGTGTTTGAGATGGCAAACGGATTGCTTTTGCGGCTTCGCGAGCGTGAGCTCAGCGCGAGCCCGGCGGAACGCAATGTCATCGCATATGTAAGCGCTCATCCGCACGAGGTGGTCGGGCTGTCCGTCCGCGGTCTTGCCGATGTCACGTTCTCCTCGCCCTCGAGCATTTTGCGCTTTTGCAAGCGTTTGGGTTTTGCGGGCTACAAGGAGTTCCAGCGCGAACTGATTGCCGAGCTGGCGCTCTTAGGTGACAAGAAAGACGTAGCCCTCGAGGACATCTCCATGGATGACAGCGTCGAACGTATCGTGGGGAAGGTGATGAAAAGCAACGTGCGCACGATCGAGGCGACGGCGCGAACGCTCGATTACACCGTCTTGGAGCGATGCGCGGCCCGTCTTAAGCGGGCACGCGCGGTCAATCTGTTCGGTATTGGTGCCTCTCGTTTGGTCGCGCACGACCTGGCGCAAAAGCTCATGCGTGTCGACAAAGAGTGCCATCTGTACGACGACTGGCATGATCAGCTCTTATGTGCCAAGAACATGCATGAGGGCGATATGGCAATCGCCTTTAGCTACTCGGGCTTGACGCAAGAGGTGCTGGACTGCACCGCCGAGGCTCAACGTCACAACTGTCCCGTTGTGGCCGTTACCAAAGTAGATGGATCATCCAAGCTTGCCACCATGGCCGATGCCGTGCTCGGCGTCGCCGCGAGTGAACCCTTGGTCCGCAGCGGTGCCATGGCTTCGCGTATGGCCCAGCTTATGGTTGTCGATGCCCTGTACGCTGCTTACGTTGCCAGCGACTACGAACGGGCGACGCATGTCATTAAGCAAAACTACATCGAGAAACAGGAAAGATGAGGTGAATGAAATGCTCGATTTAACAAAATTCACGACCGAACAGCGTAATCAAAGGTCAATGGACCTCGATACGATGACATCGCTGCAAATCGTCACGACGATGAACGATGAGGATCTTCGTGCCGTCCAGTCGGTCACGAAAGTGTTGCCCCAGGTTGCCATGGTAATCGACTGGGCTGCTGAGGCACTCGAGCGCGGCGGGCGCGTCTTTTACATGGGCGCAGGCACCAGCGGTCGTCTGGGCGTACTCGACGCTTCGGAGTGTCCGCCCACGTTTGGCGTGTCACCCGACCTGATTGTCGGGCTCATTGCCGGAGGCGAGACGGCGTTTATCAAGGCTGTCGAAGGTGCCGAAGACAGTGAGGAGCTTGGCGCGAACGACCTGCGAGAGCGTGGACTCTCGGACAAGGATCTTGTCGTTGGCCTGGCGGCAAGCGGTCGTACTCCTTATGTGGTGGGCGGCCTTGCGTACGCCAAGGCAACTGGGTGCAAGACCATTGCAATTGCCTGCAACCAAGGGTCGAAGATCGGGGAGAGCGCAGATCTTGCCATTGAGCCCGTGCCCGGTCCCGAGGTGCTGACCGGCTCAACGAGGCTCAAGGCGGGAACGGTTCAAAAGCTCATTCTCAACATGATATCGACTGGCGCCATGGTCAAGATCGGCAAGGTATACCAAAACCTGATGGTCGATGTGCAGCAGACGAACGAGAAGCTGGTGGTGCGCGGCCAGAACATCGTGATGGAGGCGACCGGCTGCACGCGCGAGTGCGCTGTTCAGGCGCTTGCAGATGCCGGCGGCCACGTAAAAACCGCTATTGTCTCGGTACTGCTGGACTGCGATGCCGAGCAGGCTGCGGTAGCTCTTGAGCGGGCGCGAGGCCATGTCCGCGCTGCGGTGAGTGGCCATGAGAAAAGCAATGCCGATGCCCAATAGGTGCGCGGCGTGAGCTGATATGACATCCAGACGAGATACCCAATACAAGGAGGAGTTATGACGAACAAAGAGCTGGCTCAAAAGCTGCTGGACCTTTTGGGCGGTAAAGACAACGTGCTCGCAAACGCGGCATGCATGACGCGCCTGCGCGTGACCGTCAAAGATACGGGCAACGTCGACACGGAGGGTATTAAGGCGCTCGACGGCGTGATGGGCCTGGTCGAGGACGACACGATGCAGATCGTGCTGGGTCCGGGCAAGGTGAATAAGGTGCTCGAGGAGTTCTCCAAGCTCACCGGCCTTGCGAAAGGCGTTGCTGACGAGAGCGTGGTTGACGCTGCGGCCACAAACAAGGCCGCGCAGAAGGCCAAGTACGAGTCTAAGCCGGTTCAGGCCTTCCTCAAGAAGATTTCCAATGTCTTCGTCGCCCTGCTTCCCGGCATCATTGCGGCTGGCCTCATCAACGGTATCTGCAACGTCATTAACGTCTCGACGGCAGGCGCGCTTGCAGGCGAGTGGTGGTACCAGGGCATTCGTTCCATGGGCTGGGCCCTGTTTGCCTATCTGCCCATCTTGGTGGGCTATAACGCGGCACGTGAGTTTGGTGGCTCCGCTGCGCTGGGCGGCATCGCCGGCATGATGTGTATCGCCAACAGCGCCATGCCCCTGCTTGCGCCTGGCGCGGCTGATCCTGCCACTGCCATTCTGCTGCCGCTCACCAGTGCGCAGTACAACCCTGCAGCGGGCGGCATGATCGCGGCTCTCATCGCTGGCGCATTTTTTGCCTGGATGGAGCGTCAGATTCGCAAGGTTATGCCCAACGCACTCGACACGTTCTTGTCCCCGCTGCTGGTGCTCATCATCGGCGCCTTTGCTCTGATGCTCGTCATCCAGCCGGTTGGCGCATGGCTGACGACTGCCATCTTTAGCGTTTTGACCTTTATCTTCGAGAAGCTGGGCGTCTTGGGCGGCTACATCCTGTCGGCAGGCTTCTTGCCGCTGGTTTCCGTCGGCCTGCATCAGGCGCTCACGCCGATCCACGCTATGCTCAACGATCCCGACGGCGCTACCAAGGGTATCAATTACCTGCTTCCCATCCTTATGATGGCTGGCGGCGGCCAGGTCGGTGCCGGTTTGGCGCTGTACTTTAAGACCAAGAACGCCAAGCTCAAGAAGTACGTCGCAGAGTCCATTCCCGTTGGAATCCTGGGTGTGGGCGAGCCTCTGATGTATGCTGTTACGCTGCCGCTCGTTCGTCCGTTTGTGACGGCCTGCCTGGGTGCCGGATTTGGCGGCGCGCTCGCGGCGCTGCTTCACATCGGCACGGTTTCTCAGGGCGTTTCCGGTCTGTTTGGCCTGCTGATCGTCGTTCCTGGCCAGCAGCTCGGCTACGTTGCCGCTATGCTGCTTGCCTATGCCGCCGGCTTTGTCCTGACGTGGTTCTTTGGCGTCGACGAGCAGAAGATCAACGAGTTCTTTGGCGAGTAGTTTGATATTGCGAGCCGTGTTGCTCAGGGTTCGCGGCGCGCGGCAGATTTCTTGATGCTATGGTTGTGCCGGCGGGGCTAACTGCTCCGCCGGCCTTTTTTAAAGGAGCGTTGAAGCGTGAAAACGGGTATTTCGATTTATCTTTCCAGCCCTTTGCAGGATATTGAGCGGACGATTGAGCGTGGCGCCGCGGCGGGTGCGCGCTACGCGTTCACCTCGCTGCATATTCCCGAGGATGGGGGAGCGGCGTATGCCGATAAGGTCCGTCATGTGCTGTCGCTGCTTTCCGCCCGCGGCATTGCGCTCATTGCCGATGTGGGGCCTCGCACGTGCGATTTGCTCGGGCTTGAGCGCATTGAGGACCTGCGCGGTCTGGGGTTGGAATACCTTCGTTTGGACTATGGCTTTAGCGCCCAGCGGGTCGCGGAGCTGTCCGGTGTATTTCGCATTGTGGTTAATGCATCGACGGTGAGTTCTGATGAAATCGCATCGTGGCGAGAAGCCGGTGCCGATGTGACTCGTTTTGCCGCCTGCCACAATTTTTACCCCAAGCCTTATACCGGTTTAGCTCTGGAGGACATTGCTCGGGTGAATCTTCGTCTTGCGGCGCTTGGATTCGAAATCATGGCTTTTGTGCCGGGCGATGCTAACGTTCGCGGGCCGGTATTCGAGGGACTGCCGACGGTCGAGGCGCAGCGCAGTCGCGCGTCAAAGGTTGCCCTCAATATGCTTGAGCTTGCACATGGCGCCGATTGCGACATTGTGTTGGTCGGCGACCCCGATCTTTCCGATGCGGGCTGGGCGCAGTTTGCTCGAGTTTCCGCCGGATACGTGGACCTGCAATGCGAGCTTGAGCCCGGTTATGCCTATGTGCGCGGGCAGATTCATCACGACCGGCCCGACTCGAGCGTCCTCATCTTTAGGTCTCAGGAGTCACGTACGAAGCTTAAGCCGGATTCCGTGCCAACGGATGCCGGAGCCGGCCTGCCGCGAAAGGCGGGGTCGATCGCTGTGAGCAATAGCGGATATGGGCGCTACGAAGGCGAGCTTGAGATTGCGCGGGTCGATCTTCCCGGTGACGAGCGCATGAACGTTGCGGGCCATATCACGCCCGAGGCAATGGAACTGTTGCCGTTTATCAAGCGCGGATTCGGGGTACGGTTCGTTTAACGTGTGACCCGCGGGCTACAATTGGCCCATCATACGAAGGCACCTCGTATGGTGTGTACCTGCGTTGGCTGATCTATATTCGGAGGATTCCCATGACCGTGCTGTTTGTTGAATATCCCAAGTGCTCGACCTGTAAAAAGGCCAAGGCATGGCTGGGCGAACATGGGGTTGAGTATATCGACCGCGATATCGTTACGGATAATCCCGCGGCCGATGAACTTGCGACCTGGATTGCTCGTTCGGGGCTGCCGGTGCGACGCTTCTTTAACTCGTCGGGCATGAAGTATCGAGAGCTGGGCCTGAAGGCGCGCCTGGATGCGGGTATGACGGACCAGGAATGCTGCGAGCTGCTGGCGACCGACGGCATGCTGGTTAAGCGTCCGCTGCTGGTGGGCGATGACTTTGCGATTCCCGGCTTTAAGGAAGCGGCTTGGACCGAGGCACTGCTGTAGCGGCTGCGGAAAGCGCGACCCGGAATTCGCTTCCAGAATGGGATGCACTTTCCCAAAGTGGCCGGTTGCGGAAAGCACGTCCCATTCTGAGCTTCGATTGCGGGACACGGTTTCCGGTTGAGGGCTCGACGGGAAAGTGGGGACCAGTTTGAGCTTGAAATCTGGGACGCACTTTCCGCCGGCGGGCCTGCCCCAGTCAGTCCGCCAGCTGTGCCCATTCGTGCGGATCGTAGACCTTTACGTGTTTGTTGGGCTTGCCGCTCCAGTACTCCTCGTCCATAAAGGGCAGATATGCCTGAACGCCGGGGCAGATAAAGGGAATCCGCTGCTGTTGCAGTCGCTCGCGCTGGCGCTGCTCCAGGTGCGCCTCGGATATGACGGTCGGCATACCGGACAACTCGACGAGGCTTGCCTGGATTCGCTTAAGGTCGGGGAGTCCCGCGTGCCATGACATCCGCATGATCAAAAAGGATGCACGGCGGTATTTTGCCTGCACCACAGTAATGGCGGGGCGTAACGTGGGGTGAATTTTGTCCCATTCGGGCCAAAGGTCGGCAGTGATCTCGAGGCCCAGGGTCTCCCATAGGTAATCAAGCTCTTCGTCCATGGTGCCTCGATATCTACGCGATCATTAATACTTCGATTGTGTTGCCTGGTGCTATCGTTTTCACGGTAGAATCTGCCAACGGTTGACGGCTACCGCTCACGGCGTTTTGCCCTTCGTGTACAGCGGTTGGCTTCACAGGTCCTTCACGGGTTGGACTAAATTAGGCCAATTTGACTGAATTTCAAAAAAGTCAAAATTGGGGCTTGCGTCACGGCGAGACTTCCCGTATATTTCTTTCTTGCGCAAAGGCACAGCCGAGCGCAGCGATGCAGTCATTGGGATGTCGTCTAATGGCAGGACAGCGGATTCTGGTTCCGTCAATGGGGGTTCGACTCCCTCCATCCCAGCCATTGCATTTGCTACATATGGCCCGTTCGTCTAGCGGTTTAGGACGCCGCCCTCTCAAGGCGGAGATCACCAG
>UQNU01000078.1 GCA_900542555.1 uncultured Collinsella sp. | reverse complement strand
TCTACACTTCTAGCTTCGTCGGCAGCGTCAGATGTGTATAAGAGACAGCTGTAGAGCTCGAGGGCGAAGTCAATGAGCGACGTGGGGTCGATCGGCAGGCGGTCGCGCAGGATGTTGATGATGCCGATAGCGGCACGACGCAGCGCGTAGGGGTCCGAAGAGCCGGTCGGGGGCTCGCCGATGGAAAAGATACCGGCGATGGTATCGAGCTTGTCGGCGCAGGCCACGATGCAGCCAGCGGTGCCCTCGGGCAGCTCGTCACCGGCAAAGCGAGGACGATAGTGATCGCGAATAGCATGGGCGACCCCGTCGTTCTCCCCCATCGCGGTCGCGTAATAACCGCCCATCACGCCCTGCTGGCTCGTGAACTCGACGACGGCGTTGGACACCAGGTCAGCCTTGCACAGGTGCGCGGCGCGAGCAGCGTCGGCGGCAAGATGGGCGCCCAGGTGAGCCTCGCGGGCGATAGCGAGCGCGAGCTGCTCGATGCGCTCGGACTTGGCGAGCACGCTACCGAGCTTCTCCTGGAAGGCAACCTTGGCCAGACGCTCACGGAACTCGTCGAGGGAGATCTTCAGGTCCTCCTCGTAGAAGAACTTTGCGTCGTCCAGACGGGCGCGCACGACGCGCTCGTTGCCGTCGATCACGCGCTCGGCGTTCTCGGGTTTGCTGTTGGAGACGACCACGAACTCACGCGTGAGCTTGCCCTCGCCGTCATAGATCGGGAAGTAGCGCTGGTTGGTGAGCATGGACTCGCAGATGATCTCGTGCGGGACCTTAAGGAACTCCTCATCGAAGGTACCGACGAGCACCGTCGGCCACTCGCAGAGGTTAATGACCTCCTCAAAGACCTTCTTGGGCGTATCGACATGGCAGCCGGGGCGAGCGGCCTCGACCTCGGCGATACCGGCAAGAATGGCCTCACGGCGACGCTCGGCAGAAAGCACACCGGCGTCCTCGAGCACCTGCTCGTAGACGGCGGGGCTGGCAACCACATGGTCACCAGGGCCAAGTACGCGATGACCACGCGTGGTGTTGCCACTCGTCACGTCGGCAAACGACACGGGAACAACATCCTCGCCCAAAAGGCAGCAGATCCAACGGACCGGACGCACGAACGTGGCGTGCTCGTGGCCCCAGCGCTGGGAGCGGTAGTTGGGCCACTGCAGGCCGGCAATGGTTTTCTCGCACAGAGCGGTCAGAATCGGCGTAGCCGGTGCGGAGGGAATGTTCTTCTCGGCGAACACATACTCGCGACCGTCAGTATCCTCGCGACGGACCAGGTCCTCGGCAGCCACACCGCACTTGCGGGCAAAGCCCTGGGCGGCCTTGGTGGCGTTACCGTCAGCGTCGAAGGCAATGTTGGCCGCGGGGCCACGCTTGACCTCGTGAACCTCATCGGTCGCGGTGGCGACGTCGGCAACGAGTGCAGCCAGGCGACGCGGACTCGAGATCACACGGACCTCGCCGTGGGCCAGACCGGCCTCGTCGAGACCCTTGGCGATCATGGTGCCAAGCTGCTTGACGGCATTGTTCAGCGGTGCAGAGGGCATTTCCTCCGTACCGATCTCAAACAGGAAATCCTTAGCGTCTGCCATGGCTTACGCCACCTCGCCTTCCTGGTCGGCATTCTCGTTGACTCCGGCGACCTCGGCCATGTAGGCCTCGCAGCACGCCTTGGCGACGGCGCGGACGCGCAGGATGTAGTTGGCACGCTCGACCGCGGACAGCGCGCCACGGGCATCGAGCAGGTTGAAGGCGTGGCTGCACTTCATGACGCAGTCGTACGCCGGCAGCGGCAGCTTGCGCTCCAGACAGGAGTGGCACTCGGCCTCGTAGTCGTCAAACTTCTGACGCATCATCTCGACGTTGGCAACCTCAAAGTTGTAGGCGCTGAACTCGCGCTCGTTCTCGAGGAACACGTCGCCATAGGTCATGGGCGTGCCGTCGGGCAGGTAGCTCCACACCAGGTCGTAGACCGAGTTGACGCCCTGGGCGTACATGGCGATACGCTCCAGGCCATAGGTGATCTCGACGGGCACGGGGTCGACCTCGATGCCGCCCACCTGCTGGAAGTACGTAAACTGCGTGACCTCCATGCCGTTGAGCCAGACCTCCCAGCCAAGGCCCCAGGCGCCAAGGGTCGGGCTCTCCCAGTCGTCCTCGACAAAGCGGACGTCATGGTCGTTTGGGTCCAGGCCAATGGCGGCCAGCGAACCCAGGTAGAGCTCCTGGGCGTTGACCGGCGAGGGCTTGATGAGCACCTGGAACTGATAGTAGTGCTGCATGCGGTTGGGGTTCTCACCGTAGCGGCCGTCGGCGGGACGGCGGCAGGGCTGCGCATAGCAGGTGCGCCACTCGGCGGGACCGAGCGAGCGCAGCGTGGTCGCGGTATGGAAAGTACCGGCACCGACCTCGGAGTCATAGGGCTGCATAATGACGCAGCCCTGCTCGCCCCAGTACTGCTGGAGGCGCAGGATGATGTCTTGGAAGGAAAGCGATGAAGCGTTCATGCCTCTAATATCCCCTCGTCGAAACGATTACACGGTTAGGTACTGTACTATAGCGGTTTTTAGTCGATAGCGCCGATGCGGTTGAGCGGCCAGTAGCGCACAAGCGCCACAGCGATCAAATCAGAGCGATCGACGGGACCAAAATAACGTGAGTCGGCAGAGTTTTCGCGGTTGTCGCCCATCACCCACACGCACCCGTCGGGAACGGTGTAGGGATAGCTTACCTGAGCGCCGGGCGCTTGGACCGAAAGTGGCCAGCTCATGCCCGTCGTATAGTCCTCGTCGAGCGCTTGGCCGTCAACGACCACCTTGCCATCCTGCAGGTCGACCGTCTGGCCGGCCGTGGCAATGACACGCTTGACAAGAACATCATGCTCGGAGGTGCCATCGGGGTTGTGAAACACCACGATATCGCCCTGCTTGACGGGCTGACCGAGCTCTAGGCTCACCTTTTGTGCCAGGATCTGGTCGCCAATCTCGATCGTGGACTCCATGGAGCCGGTGGGCACCACAAAGGGCTCGACCACAAACGAGCGAATCAAGAAGGTGGCGACCAATGCGATCGCGATGACCGCGATCCACTCAAAAGCGCCTCTCAACGCGGAATGCTGCGATGGAACCATTCTCACTCCTCGCTCTGCGAATACGAAGCGTCCAAAATCTCCTGCGCGTAAGCGCGCTCCTCGGGCGTAAGGCGCGCCGTCTCGATCAGATCGGGACGCCAGCGGCAGGTGCGCTCGATGGCGTTCTTGCGACGCCAGGCATCGACCTTGGCGTGATCGCCACTCACGAGCACCGGCGGCACGCCCTCGCCGTTGAACTCGGCGGGACGGGTGTACTGCGCGTACTCGAGCAGGCCTCCGTCCTCGGCGGTCGAGAACGACTCGTCCACATTGCTCATCTCGTCGCCCAGGGCGCCGGGAATCAGGCGTACGACGGCATCGGCAACGACCATAGCGGGAAGTTCGCCACCCGTAAGCACGTAGTCGCCGATCGACAGACGCTCATCGGCATACGCATACGCACGCTCGTCGACGCCCTCGTAGCGGCTGCACACAAACAGCAGGCGCTCACTTTTGAGCAGGCGCTCGGCCACATGCTGCGTAAAGGGCTCGCCACAGGGGGTGAAGAACACTACGGTGGGCTTGGGACCCTCGGAGCTGATGGCCTCGATGGCCTCGGCAATAGGCTCGACCTTCATGAGCATGCCCTGCCCGCCGCCGTACGGCTCGTCATCGACGGTACGATGGCGGTCGTGCGTCCAGTCGCGCAGGTTATACGCCTTAAAATCAAAAAGGCCGGCCTTGCGGGCGCGGCCCAAAATCGATGTGGACATGACGGGCTCAAACATCTCGGGAAAGACCGAAAGGGTCTCGATCAGCATGTTGTCCTCCCTACTTGTCCATATCGATCAGGCCGTCCATCACGTGGACGGAAATTGTTCCTGTGTCGGGAAGATCGAGCACAACCTGCTCGATCACGGGAATCAGCACCTCGCCGTACCGATCGCCCTCGACAACCCAAACATCGTTAGCAGGCGTCGACATAATCTCGACGATCGTGCCGAGTAAACCGAAGCGCTCGTCGACCACCTCGCGACCCATCAGATCGGTATAGGCAGCGTCGAGCGAATCGACCTCAAAATCGTCACGATTTGCCAGCACGTAGCATCCCGTGATGCCCTCGGCGGCCGTCAAGTCGTCAATGCCCTCAAACGAGACCAGATCGCCATCGCCCGTATCGGTGACGGACACGACCGTGCAAAAGCGGTCGCGCTTGAGCGCCGGCGGCGTCAGGGCGACGCGCATACCCGGCTCTAATACAGAAGGAAGCCCCCGCAGCGGCTGCGCGAGGACCTCCCCCTTCCTCCCGTGCGGCTTGACCACACGGGCGATGTTTTTGTACTGGGACCTCAAGGTCCTAGCCCAGAACCTCTACCTCGACAGCAGTGTCGAGGCGAGCGGCCAGTGCACGGGCGAGCGTGCGAATGGCCTTAATGGTACGGCCACGACGGCCGATGACCTTAGCGACGTCATCCTCGGCGACCGAAACCTCAATCGTAGAGGCGTCGTCACCATCGATGACCTCAAGGCTCACGGAATCCGGGTCGTCGACGATCTGAACAACGAGATATTCGACGAGATCGGCGATGCGATCTGAGAGCATTGCCTCACCCTCGAGCTGTGCAGCGTCAACCTCAGGCACGATTTACTCCTCGGCGCCCTCAGCGGCCTCAGCGGCAGCCTTAGCGGCCTCGGCCTCTTTGGCGAGCTGCTTTTTGGACTTCTTGACGACGGTCTCGGTCTTCTCGCCCTCGTTGGCGGCCTTGACCAGAGCGGCGACGGCGTCGGTGAGCTGAGCGCCCTTGGACTGCCAGTCGGCGATCTTCTCGAGGTCGAGGTTGATGGTCTTGGGGGCGGTCATCGGGTTGTAGCGGCCAACCTCCTCGATGATACGACCGTCACGCGGGGCGCGGGAATCGGCGACGACGACACGGTAGTACGGACGCTTCTTAGCGCCGTGACGAGCAAGGCGAATCTTGACTGCCAAAGGAAACTCCTCCAACCAAGCAGCTTTAGGCTGCAACTACAAACAAACAGTTGAACATAATACGCCATCGACGCGGGCAGGTGAAGTCCGTGAGACCAACTTCTTCGGTGTAGTCGAGGGCAAATCCATATCTTAGACAAGAATTCGGGATTTGCAAGCACATACACGCACCCCACATGAGCTGCGCGGTATACTCATGACATGGAAAGACGCGAACATACATACGGTTATGAGGATGCCATGGGCGTCACGCCGCCTCCCTGGACGGGTCCAGCGGTGGGCCTGATGGACCTCGATGCGTTTTTTGCGAGCGTGGAGATGCTCGACCATCCCGAATGGCGCGGAAAACCGCTCATCGTGGGCGGAGACGCCGATTCGCGTGGCGTCGTGTCCACGTGTTCATATGAGGCACGTCGCTTTGGCGTGCACTCCGCCATGCCCTCGGCCGAGGCACGGCGTCTGTGTCCTCAGGCCATTTGGACACACGGGCACTTCGACCGCTACCGCGAGGTGAGCGCGCGGGTCATGGCGATTCTCGCCGACGAGACCCCGCACGTGGAGCGCGTATCCATCGACGAAGCCTTTATCGATATCACACCGGGTCGCTTTGCGCCCGAAGACCCGCTGCTGGTTGCGCGACGTATAAGCGACCGCGTGGCAGGACTGGGAGTGACCTGTTCCATTGGCGTGGGCTGCAACAAGACGGTCGCAAAGATCGCAAGCGAGCGTGACAAGCCGTTTGGATTGACGATTGTGCGCCCCGGAACCGAGCAGCGCTTTTTGGCCGCGCTGCCGGTATCTGCCATGAGCGGCATCGGACGCTCGGCCGAGGAGCGACTGCGCCGCATGCGCATCTACACCCTCGGCGAGCTTTCGCGCGCGCCTGAGTCCACACTGGCCTCTATTTTTGGCGTCAACGGCGAACGCATGCGCCAGCGTGCGCTGGGACTCGAAATCTCCGAAGTCACGAGTCTCGATGAAGAGCGCGAGGTCAAGTCGGTCAGCAATGAACGCACCTTTGCTAAAGATTTAACTGAGCGTGGGGATATTGAGGCGGCGATTGCGCTGTTGGGAGAGTCAGTGGGACGTCGCCTGCGCCGTCAGGGACTAACGGGCGCCACGGTGACGCTCAAGCTCAAGTATTCGTATGGAAGCGGGCGTACGGCACAGCGCCGGCTGCCTCATCCGACCGACGATGAGAACATCTTCGTGGCGGTTGCACTCGAACTGCTCGACAACATCTGGCAGGAAGGCATGCATGTTCGCTTAGCAGGCATCGGTATGAGCGACTTCGACCACCAAGGCGGCATCCAGACTGACCTGTTCTGCGAGATCGATGACCGCGGAGCCCAATCCAGCGACCGCCGCGACCTCTCCGTCGCCATCGACGCCGTCCGAGACAAATTCGGCGACAGCGCCCTTTCCTTCGGCCGCCAATCACGCTTCAATAACTAGTCTTTTTTGGACGGGGGGTGTTCCTATAGTTTTGTCAACTGGGAAATGCTCTCCGTGCGACCGAA
>UQNU01000077.1 GCA_900542555.1 uncultured Collinsella sp. | reverse complement strand
GTGTATAAGAGACAGACACCGGTCCGCCTGATGGGCGCCGCGCTTATCATCGGCGGCGCGATTTTTTGCGAACTCGCCGGCAAACGCACAAACGCCAAGGCCGGCATCGCCCAGACAGTACGTGCTTAAAAGCCCCTGCTCTGAAATGCTACCTGCGTAGATAAATAATCCCCAGCTGAGGATTATTGTCTAAAATAACCCGATGTGCCAAACTGCTCTTGTATGTATAAAGACGGCATAAAGTTTTTTGTCCTAGACAGATAACCGGATGTCTAAGGGAGTCCTCGTGGCACACAATAAACTGGAGGCAAACCTCCAAGACCAGCGCGGGCAAGGCGGGCACGGAGCCATCCCCCTCTCCGCTGGCATGCTGCTCGTAACGCTCGGCGTCGTCTATGGTGACATCGGCACGAGCCCCATGTACACCATGAAATCAATCGTCGCCAACAACGGCGGCATCGGTACCGTCAGCGAGGACATGATCCTGGGCGCGCTTTCGCTCGTCATCTGGACCATGACGCTCGTGACCACGGTCAAGTACGTGGTAATCGCCATGAAGGCCGACAACCACAACGAAGGCGGCATCTTCGCCCTGTTTAGCCTGGTGCGCAAGGTGGCGCCATGGCTGATTCTCCCCGCCATGATCGGCGGCGCGGCGCTGCTCGCCGACGGCATCCTCACCCCCGCGGTCACGGTCACCACAGCCATTGAGGGCCTGCGTACCATCGAGTGGGGCCACGCGCTATTGGGTGACGGTCAGACCAATGTGATCATCATCACCATCATCATTATCTGCGGTCTATTTGCCATGCAGCGCGCCGGCACCTCGTCAATCGGCAAGCTGTTCGGCCCGCTTATGACGCTGTGGTTCCTGTTCTTGGCTGGCGCCGGCCTGTTCAACATGCTCGGCAACCTGTCCATCCTACGCGCGCTCAACCCCATCCGTGGCATCATGTTCCTGTTCTCGCCCATCAACCACTCGGGCATCATGGTGCTCGGCTTCGTCTTCCTGTCGACGACCGGCGCCGAGGCGCTCTATTCAGACATGGGCCACGTGGGCAAGGCAAACATCTATGCATCCTGGCCATTTGTTAAGGCGGCCCTTATCCTCAACTATCTGGGTCAGGGAGCTTGGCTACTCGCCAATAACTCCAACCCCCAGATGCTCGCGATGGATATCGTTAACCCGTTCTATATGATGCTTCCCGAGCCCCTGCGCCCCTTTGCCATCGTCCTTTCGGCCGTGGCGGCCATCATTGCCTCGCAGGCGCTCATCACCGGCTCGTTCTCGCTGGTATCCGAGGCAACGCGCCTCAACCTTATGCCGCATCTGCGCATCCACTACCCCAGCGACACCAAGGGCCAGCTCTATATTCCGCTCGTCAACAACATCATGTGGGTCGGCTGCATCTTCATCGTGCTGCTGTTCCAAAACTCCGAGCGCATGGAGAGCGCCTACGGCCTCGCCATTACCGTGACCATGCTCATGACCACCACGCTGCTGACGAGCTATATCGCCGGCATCCTCAAGCACAAGCTGGGCGCCTGCGTCTTCGCCCTGCTCTTCGGCGCCATTGAGCTGTGCTTCTTCGCTTCGTGCCTCACCATGTTCTTTGACGGCGGCTACGTCATGATCTTCCTGGCCGCGCTGCTGTTTGGCCTTATGTATGTGTGGCGTCGCGGCACCGCCATCGAGCGCACGCAGACGATTCTGCTGCCCGTCTCCAAGTACATTGATCAGCTCAACCGCCTGCGCAACGACGAGACCTACCCCGTGCTTGCCGACAATCTGGTATTCCTCACCAACAGCCCCGATCCGCTCACGCTCGACCGCGACGTGCTCTATTCCATCCTGGACAAACATCCCAAGCGCGCCAAGGCATACTGGTTCATCAACGTGCACGTTACCGACGAGCCCTATACGCACGAGTATTCCGTTGAGACCTTTGGCACAGACTTCCTGTTCCGCGTGCGCTTGGACCTGGGCTTTAAGGTCAATCAGCGCATCAACGCCTACCTACGCCAGATCGTTGGCGACCTGATGGCATCGGGTGAGTTGCCGCCGCAGCATCACACCTACTCCATCTACGAGACACGCGGCAACGTGGGCGACTTCCGTTTTTGCATGCTGCGCAAGATGCTTGCCCCCGAAACGGACATCAACCGCAACGATCATCGCGTCATGGCCATCAAGTACGCCGTCCGCCGCGCCTGCGGAAGCCCGGCACGTTGGTACGGTCTCGAGAACTCGGCCATCATCATCGAGTACGTGCCGCTGTTTGCCCGCATGCGCCCGGCCGTTAAGCTCGTGCGCACCCAGGTGCCGCTCGAGGTTCAGATCGAAGAGGCCGAGGAAATGGAAGTCGACATCTTCTCGGACGACTTGGTCAACGGCAACGAGGCCGGCAAGAGCATGAACGTCGATCCCACCGAGCTGCTCGAGAGCGTCGCCGATACGCCCGAGCAACAGCAACTCGACGGACTCGAGAGCACCCAGCTCAACGACGCCAACTTCTAACACGCCACCAGCCATTGACGACAACGGCTCCGCATCTCATAAAAGGTGCGGAGCCGTTTTATGTCGCAACGGACCGGTGAGCTACGAACGACGCGGCTCGGGAACCACGAGCCTATCGGGGCTCGCGCCCTCGGCATCCATCAGGCTCACGTAGCGAATCGACGGATCCCCATACATCGCGTAGTAATAATTGCCCGTGCGCGCGCTAAAGCATCCGGTGTAGATAGTCTTCTCGAACTTGCCATCGCCCATCCTGGACGCTCCCTCGATCATCACCACGCCCTCGAGCGAGCGGAACATGCGAACGACGTTTTCGGTTTCGCTCTCCTTTTGCGGGTAATTGGCATTGAGGTACGCCGCCTTTACAAAACGGCTCGGCGAATAGCAATCGCCCGGAATGCCGCGCATGCCGGCACCGGCTCCATAGGGCTTAAGCTCGGCACCACGCCATGTCGCCGTCTGCGGAAAATCGCTTGTGGCGGTGATATAGGTGCGCAGGTTTTCCATGTGCCACGGGAAGGTGGGCTGATTGGCAAGGGTGTCGACCGGATCGTCGTATACGTGCAGACCGTCAGCCATCATCTCGACCACGATGCTGCGCTGGCTGTCGCCGATAATCCAATGGAGCAGCGACACGCCCAGTCCCTCTCCTGCAGATTTGGCAACAATCACCGTGTCGCGCAGCGCGGCCTCGACCTCATCGACCGTCGAGAACGTCGCTGCCACCCACAGGGGAAACTCATAGGCCGCGATATTGGTCTTTCCATCAACCGGCCCCTCGGCATACTCGGCATAACCCGGGAAATTGAGGCCCGCTACGGCGAGGCCCGCGTCGTTGCCGCAATCGAAGAACATAGGGTAGTTCTTGTAATCGATGCACATACCGATCACCGCGTGTGCCGCTGTCGCGTCGTCGATAAACGAATACGGAATGTGGAACCCGCGCGGCATCACGCGAACCTGTTGGCCGTAGTCAAAGCTCCAGTCGAGGTTGCGGCCTAGATACATGTGGCCAGAATTATCGGTAAATCGAATACTCGTGCACATAGCGCCTCCTAGCTTTACGTTCTTGCTAATTTCATTGTCTCCAAACAAAAAGGCGCTAAACACAAAAGCCCGGACATGACAACAATGTCATGCCCGGGCCAAAAGAGACGAAGTGCGGTGCTTTGGTCCCCTTAGACCAACTTTCCAAGACAGTGATCGATCATATGCTGGATCATTTGTGCCTCAAAGCCCGCATAGTCGCGGCGGCACTCCTTCATCTTGCCGTCGACGATCTGGTCAAAGGCAACCTTGCACTTGATGTAGCGCGTGGACTTGGTGACCTCCTCGTGCGTCAGGCAGCTCTCCTCCATCTTGCTGGCACCCAGGCCAAACACCAGACGGGGGTTGTAGAGCACATGGGGCTCGCCGGCGTCGTCCAGATAGACGCAGACCTTCTTGGTGACGCCGATCTGGTTGGCGGCAAGGCAGCCGGCATCGTCGAGCGACTTGATGGTATCGATCAGGTCCTGTGCCACCGACTCGTCCTCGACGGTCGCGACCTCGCAACGCTGGGACAGGATAGCCTCGTCGCGGCAGAGCTCTTTAATCATACGTTCCTCCAAAGAGTTCGTTGTAACCGCTTAAGTATACGGTACCCACACATTTTCATGCGAAAAATACCGTCCGTCTGCTACAAAGCGCCGAACATCAACATGCGAGGAACAACAGCGTCGTAAAGGGGCTATAGTAGTTGAGTTCGTGTCAATCGGCCTAAACTCGGGGCCGAACAAGGAAAGGGTATGCATGGACGAACTTTTTCACATCAGTGAGCGCAAGTCCACAATCGGGACCGAACTCCGCGCTGGACTGACAACATTCCTGGCGATGGCCTACATCATCGCCGTCAACCCCGCGGTGCTCTCGGGCGCTGGCATCGATGCGGGAGCGCTCGCCTGCGCCACCTGCCTGGGCGCCGGCATCATGACCATCTGCATGGGCATCTTCGCCAACCGCCCGCTCGCCTGCGCGTCGGGCTTAGGCGTCAACGCGATGATTGCTGGAATCGCCACCACCGTCTGCGGCGGTGACTGGCACGTGGCCATGAGCGTCATCTTCCTTGAGGGCGTCGTCATCTTGCTGCTCGTGCTTTGTGGCCTGCGTGAGGCCATCATGGACGCCATCCCGGTTGTCCTGCGTCACGCCATCTCGGTGGGTCTGGGCCTGTTCATCGCCATGATTGGCCTGTGCGATGCCGGCATTATCACCGCTGGCGCCGGTACACTCGTCGGTCTGGGCGACATCACCTCCCCCACCTTCATCGTCGGCATCATCTCCATCCTGGTGACGGTCGCCCTCGCCTGCCGTAACGTCCCCGGCTCGCTGCTCATCGGCATCGTCGTCGCCGTCATCGCCGGTATCCCCCTAGGTGTGACCCAGGCTCCGACCGGTATCATCGCCCCGCTCGACTTCTCGAGCATCGGTGGTCCCATCGCCGACGCCGGCGGCGTGCCTGCCATCGTCAAGGTCCTTACCGACCCCGCGCTCCTCGTCATCTCGTTCTCGCTGCTCATGAGTGACTTCTTCGACACCATGGGCACCGCGATGGCCGTGGCCAAGCAGGGCGAGTTCCTCACCGACGACGGCAACGTCGAGAATATCAAGGAGATCCTGATCGTCGACTCCGCCGCCGCTGCTGTGGGCGGTTTCATGGGCGTCTCCTCCATCACCACCTTCGTCGAGTCCACTTCCGGCGCCGCCGACGGTGGCCGCACGGGCCTCACCTCCGTCACCACCGGCGTGCTGTTCATTCTCGCCGCGTTCTTCTCCCCCATCGTCACCATCGTTTCCAGCGCCGCCACCTGCGGTGCTCTGGTCTACGTCGGCTACCTCATGATGAGCGAGGCCTCCGAGATCGACTGGTCCGACGTGTCGCAGGGTTTCCCGGCGTTCATGATTGTCGCCGGCGTGCCCTTCACCTACTCCATCTCTGCCGGCATTGGCCTGGGCTTCATCGCCTACGTGGTCGTCGCGCTCTTTAAGGGCGAGGCCTCCAAGATCAAGCCGCTCATGTGGATCGCAGCCCTCGCCTTCCTCGTCTACTTCTTCGTGGCGTAACGGCATAGTCTGCTAAAGCAAAACAACAAGGCGCGGAATCGCATCGAGCGGCTCCGCGCCTTTCTTTTAGCGTCTGCCCCCGTGTCAGCGTGCGACAATTGAGGCTGTCAATATCACAACACTGAGAGAAGCCTGCCTTGGAAGCGCATCATAAGCAGATAACCGTTTATTCAGAGTGTGCGGAAGGCGCGCCCGTCATCTATCTCCCCGTGGTTATGGGCAACGGTAGTGAAGTCTACGAGCGCTGCCGAGAGCTCGACTGCCCGCCGTTCACCCTTGTCGCCATTGGAGGGCTCGATTGGAATCGCGAGCTGAGCCCCTGGGAATGCGACGGAACTATACGAGATGCCGAGCCCTTTGGCGGACAGGCTGCTGGTTTTCTTGACGAGTTGTTGAAGCAGATAATCCCCCAGGCCGAATCATCGCTCCCGCAACCGCCCGCCTGGCGCAGCGTTGCCGGCTACTCGTTGGCGGGTCTTTTTGCACTGTGGGCACTTTGGCAAACAGATGTCTTTGAGCGCGTGGCGAGTGCATCGGGGTCGCTGTGGTTCCCCGGCTTTATCGACTACGCGCGCGAGCGCACGATGACGGCTACGCCCGACGCCGCCTATCTGTCGCTCGGTAAAAAGGAAACCAAGACGCCCAACCGCATGATGCGGCACGTACTCGACGATACGCGCGCGATGGAAAAGCTGTTTATCGAGCGCGACATCCCAACAACGCTGGAGCTCAACCCCGGCAATCATTTTGCCCAAACTGACCTGCGCATGGCGCGCGGCATCCACTGGATACTGACGCATTAAAAATGGCGTCCACGCGTACACACGCATGGACGCCATTTTTAATTTGGCTGAACGCAGCTACTATGCGACAGTCTCCTCGAGTTCAGATACGGTGGGCGTCGAGAACTGGGGCATGGATGTCCTTTCATGATGGAAGGGCGATCAGGCATATCGGATAACCTGCCCGAACGATACGATCCGAACC
>UQNU01000076.1 GCA_900542555.1 uncultured Collinsella sp. | reverse complement strand
AGCCCCTTGCGGCGTAGTTCTTATTTAAGCCGTCCAAGTTTTGGGGTGCAGTTCAATGTCGGTCGCGGGGCTGTTTGGTTTCTAGTGGCTGTGCGGGCAGTTGGCGCAGCAGCCGCTCGTGGCGCTGGTGCTGGAGCCGCCGCTTCGCTGGTCGGTGTTGTAGAAACCGCTGCCCTCAAATTTTATGCCGCTGGCTGAGAACGTCTTGGCCGCCGGGGCACCGCAGCTGGGGCACACGACCTCGGGGGTCTCGGACATGGGATGCTCAACCTCAAACACGTTGCCGCAGCTCGAGCACTTGTAATCGTAGCGCGCCATAAATACTTCCTTTTCAGCACAAAGCGGGCAGATTACTCTGCCCGCAAAAATTCAAACGTCTGTAACTGTACCCTATATCGGGGGTTTTATCACGCTTCGCCCCAGAATCTATGGTTGTTGCGCAGGAGCCGCGCGGTTTTGCCCTCGGCGGCTGCAATGTCCGCCTCGTCAGCCTGCCAGGTCCAGTTGCCCGTGGCCACGCCCGGCACGTTCATGCGTGCGTCGTCGCCCAGCCCCAGCACGTCCTGCAGCGGCATCATCACCAGGGGAGCGTCGCTTGCGAGCGCGTCGCCCATCAGTTTGCCGGCCAACTCCTTGCCGCTTGGCTCGTCGCCGCCCGCAAAGGAGCGCGTGCACCAACCGGCGAGCGTCGACGTGTCGTGCGTCGAGGTGTACAGAATCTTGCCCGGCGTGGGATGCACACCGCAACGAACGTCGTAGTCGCTAAACTCCAGCACGTCCATGCCGGGGAAACCGCAGGTCGATGCCATGGCGCGAACACCGGGCGTCAGATAGCCCAAGTCCTCAGCGATAAAGTTGAGCGGACCCAGCTCGTCATAAGCGGTCTGGAACAGGTCCTTGCCCGGTCCCGCCAACCAGCGACCGTCGGCGCAGGCCTTGCCGGCGGGGATGC
This sequence comes from uncultured Collinsella sp., assembly GCA_900542555.1. Lineage (GTDB taxonomy): Bacteria > Actinomycetota > Coriobacteriia > Coriobacteriales > Coriobacteriaceae > Collinsella. The sequence continues at coordinate 5,773 of UQNU01000076.1, read as the reverse complement.
TAAAGTAGCTGTGGAACCCCAGAAAGTGATCCAGGCGCACGCGGTCGTAGAGCGAAAACGCACGACGCAGGCGATCCATCCACCAGCTATAGCCGTTCTGCTTCATGTGGTCCCAGCGGAACGTCGGGTTGCCCCACACCTGGCCCTCGGGCGCAAAGTTGTCGGGCGGCGCGCCGGAAATCTCGATTGCCTTGCCGGTATCGGACAGCCAGAAGTTCTCAGGTTCGCTCCACGCGTCTGCCGAATCGTCCGACACGTACATAGGAATATCGCCGATAACCTCGATGCCCTTCTTGTGCGCATAGTTCATGAGCTCGCACCAAGCCAAGTCAAAGCGGTACTGCATGTACGCCTGAAGCTCGGCCTCGTTGTGGAAGCGCTTGTCGTCGATCAGATGCTCGTTGTAGCGCGCGACATCTGCCGGCCAATCGTGGCGCGACTCGCCCTCAAAGTACTTTTTGACGGCCATATAGACGCAGTATTTCTCGAGCCAATCGGCATTGCGATGCTTAAACGCGGTGTACAGCGGGTCAGCATCCTCGCCGCCGCGGGCCTTCCAGGTCTCAAAGTCGGCTGCCAGCTCCTCGTGGCTCTCGGGTAGGAGGTCGATATTGCCTGCAAAGGCCGAAGGACCGGCGTAAGGGGAGCGGAAGAAGTCCGTGGGGTTGACGGGAAGAACCTGCCAGTAGCGCATGCCCATGGCGGCCAGATGGTCGATAAAGCGACGCGTGGGCGCACCGATCGTACCGGGTTTGCCGTCGTCGGTCGGCACCGATGTGATATGGCACACAACACCCGCACCGTGATCGAGCGGCTCCTGCAGGCGCTGCTCGGCGTGGTGATAGATGATCGACGAACCCAGTGGGTACAGGTCGAGCGTGACCGTACCGTTGTGGATCTCGCACTCGTGACCGCTAATCACATCGCTCGCGCATTCGCCGAGCGCCGGAATCGTCACGCGGTGTGAATTGCGCAGGCTGCGGTTGATGATGACGGTCGCGGACTCGCCGTCTTTACCGGTACGGTTGTAGGCCAGCACCTCGCCATTGAGCGCGAAGGCCTTGATTTCACCGTCGATCATAAACGGCAGCGCGCGGCGCACAGCAGATGCGTTCTTGACGATCGCGAACGTATCGAAGTCGTGCAGGTCTTCCTTGGTCGGCATGGTGCGGCGATTACCCGGATCGGTGAGTCCCTCCAAGCCGTACTCGTCACCGTAATAGATTGAGGGAACGCCCGGGAACGTCATCTGCATGAGCGTCGCCAGCCAAAAGCGGCTCTTGGCCAGGCCCATGGAGCTCTCGTCCAGGCGCCATTTGCTGCGCTCACTCTCGGGCAGCTGCGACTCGTCGGGGCCACCGCCGAGCACCGAGATAATGCGCGGGCGGTCGTGGCTCGACAGCAGATTGAGCGCGCAGGATAATGCCTCGCGCGGGTAGTTCTCGCGCAGGGTCTCGATATCCTCGGCAGCTTGGTAGGCGTTTTTGTAGCCCATCAAAAAGCCGATGACCATGTCGCGGAAGGGGTAATCCATAGCAGAGTCCAGCTCGGAGCCCTGCAGGTAGCGACGCAGATGGCCGTAGCTGATCTTGTTGGAGGCGTCTTCCCAGACCTCGCCGAGCAGCAGTGCGTCGGGCTTCTCGGCGAGCACGGCCTTTTTGATCTCGGTCAGGAAGTCATCGGAAAGCTCGTCGGCCACATCCAGGCGCCAGCCGTGAGCGCCGGCGCGCAGCCATTTACGAATGACGCCGTCCTTGCCCAGGAGCCGCTCGCGTACCAGTTCGGAGCTCTCATTGATGGCGGGCATATTGCCCACGCCCCACCAACAGTCGTACGAGCCGTCCTCGTGGAAATAAAACGCATCGCGCCACGGCGAATCCTCGCTCTGCCACGCGCCCACGCCGGGGTAGTTGCCGTAGCGGTTGAAGTAGATCGAATCGTCGCCCGTGTGGTTGAACACACCGTCCAGAATGATGGAAATGCCGAGCTTCTCGGCCGCCTCGCACAGCTCGGTAAAGTCCTGCTCGGTGCCCAGAATCGGATCGATCTTGGTGTAATCGGCGGTGTCGTAGCGGTGGTTGCTCGCGGCTTCAAAAATGGGGTTGAGGTAGATGGCTGTAAAGCCCAGCTCGGCGATGCGAGGCAGGTCTTCCTGGATGCCCTTGAGCGAGCCGCCGTAGAAGTCCCAAGTTTTGATGGAGCCGTCCTCGGCGCGCTCGTACACAGGCGGCTCGTTCCAGTCCTCGACCATGCGGCGCTGAATGCCCTTACGCGGTTTTTCGACCTCGGCCAGTGTGCGCTCGCGCCAGTGCTCGTCGCGGGCATAACGATCGGGGAAGATCTGGTAGACCATACCGCGCTCGTACCACTCGGGTCGAACTTCGCGGTGCTTGTAGACGGTGACCTGGAATGACGGCACCTCGACGTAATCGTAGGTTACGCCTTCGCCGCCGGTGCGGCCCTGTGGTGCGCCCAGGCGAACCTCGGGCTGGCCTTCGATATTGCAGATAAAGCTGTACCAGATAAGACAGGGCTCGGTGCACTCAAGCTCTACGGTAAATATGCCGTCGCCCTCGTGCGTCATGGGATACCGAGACTCACCAATCTCATCGACCCAGGTGCGCAGCGTAAGCGTTGCCTGCGCGGGATCGGCATCCTCCAGAATCACGGAGAGTGAAAGGGTAGTTCCAGTGGTCACAGCGCCAAACGGAGTGCGAAACTGCGGTAGACGGCTGTTGTGTATCAATCTCATAATACGGTCCAGTTCAATAGAATCACGGCCTGCGGGCCATGGGCTTTACGCACAGGATGTAAGTATATCTGTTGTACACAGGCTGTATAAACAACATCCGTTTACCATCGGCGAACGGTTGTCCTAGAAAATCGTTTTACCAACTATCTACAGAGAAGGGGCGCCCGGTTGGAGCGCCCCTTACATAGGGTTTGATGAGGTTTTGAATCGTCTGTGGGCTAGCGGCGCTTGCGGGTGGCCGTGGCCTTGCGGACGGACGTCTTCTTGGACGGGCCTTTTTCCTTTGCCGGAGCGGCGGGGGAGACCGGAGTCTCCTTGGCGGGCTCGGGCTTGGCCTCTGCCTTTGGGGCAGCCTTGACCTCAGCGGCCTTCGGCGCCGGCTTGGTCTTTACCTCGGCCTTGGGCTCCTCTTTGGCAGCAGCGGGCTTAGTCTCTACCTTGGGAGTCGTGGTCTTTGCCGTGGTCTTCTTGGCCGTCGCCGTGCGCTTTCGCGTGGTGGTCTTGGCGGCGGGCTTGGTCTCGACGGTTACCTCCGCCTTGGACTCTGCAGGCGTCTCCTCGACCTTGGCTGCCGGCTTTGCGGCTGACTTGGTCGTGGCGGCCTTCGTGGTCGTCGACTTCGTTGCCGTGGTCTTCTTGGCTGCCGTTGTCTTCTTGGCGGTCGTGGTCGTCTTCTTGGGAGCAGTCTTTGCCGGAGCCTTGGTGGCCGGCTTGGCCTCAGCAGCCTCGGCTTCGGCGGCCTTCTTGGCAGCGGCGGTCGTGCGCTTGCGCGTGGTCGTTGCCTTGACAGCAGTCGTCTTTGCTGCGGCAGCTTTGGTTGTCGTAGCCTTCTTGGCCGTGGTCTTCTTAGCCGTGGTCTTCTTAGCCGTGCGCTTTGCAGCAGGCTTGACCTTGGCCGCCTCAGGAGCAACCTCAGCCTTCACCTCAGGCTCGGCCTTTGCGGGCTCAGCTTCATCCGGCTTCTCCTCGGCCTTGGGCTCCTCAGCGGCCACCGGCTCAGCAACAGCCTCTGGCTCGTCGACAACCGCCGCCGGCCTCTCAATCTCCGGGTGCATAAAGAAGTACAGGTCCAGATACTTATCGGCCGAGCGCGTCCAGCTAAAGTCCTGGCTCATGGCCTGCGTGACCAGCTGGTTCCATGCGTCGCGGTTATCCCAGAACAGACGCGCCGCGCGGAATACCGCATCGCCCATCTCGTCGCCGTTAAAGTTGCTAAACGAGAAGCCCGTGCCCTCGCCGGTAAACTCGTTGTACGGGATCACGGTGTCCTTCAGGCCGCCGGTCTCGCGCACGATGGGCAGGGTACCGTAGCGCATGGCGATGATCTGCGACAGGCCGCAGGGCTCAAACTTCGAAGGCATCAGGAACATGTCGGCGGCAGCATACATGCGCTGCGACAATGCCGGATCGAACTCGATGCGAGCCGCCATGGTGCCGGGGTACTTGTCCTGGAAGTATCGCAGGCCGTCCTCGTAGTCGCGGTCGCCGGTGCCCAGCACCGCCACCTGCACGCCGCCGGTCAGGATGCGGTCGAGCGCGTACATGACCAGGTCTAGGCCCTTCTGGCGCGTCAGACGCGTGACCATCACCATGAGCGGACGGTCGTCGCGAACCTCGAGTCCCAGCTCTTCCTGCAGCTTGGCCTTGCATACGGCCTTGCCGGAACGGTCCTCCACGGTGTAGTTGGCGGCAATGCGCTTGTCGGTCGCCGGGTCAAAGCCCGCGACGTCGATGCCATTCAAAATGCCCTGCAGCGCGTACGAACGCTCGCGCAGAACGCCGTCCAGGCCCTCGCCAAATTCAGGCGTCTGGATCTCGTTGGCATAGGTGGGGCTCACCGTGGTGATAGCATCGGCATAGCGCAGGGCGCCCAGCATGTAGTTGATGCTGCAGGCGTCGCAACGCAGCTGCGAAGCGGCCGCCGGAATGTGCGCCACACCCAGGATGTCCTCCATCACGGTATCGCTAAACTGGCCCTGGAACGCCACGTTGTGGATCGAGAAGACGGTCTTGACGCGGTCATACAGCGGCAGGCCCTGGTAGAACTCGCGCAAAAACACGGGCGCCAGTGCCGTTTGCCAGTCGTTGCAGTGCAGGATGTCGCACTCAAAGCCTTCGGGCAAGTGCTGCAGGCTCTCGGTGACGGCCTTGGAGAAGAACGCAAAACGCTCGCCGTCGTCAAAGAAACCATACGGATAGTCGCGCGCAAAGTAGCGCTCGTTGTCGATGAACATATAGGTGACGCCGTCGCGCTCGAGCTTCTCGAGACCGCAGTACTCGTTGCGCCAACCCAGGCTCACGTAAAAGTCCGAGAAGTGCTCCATGTGCGCCTTGTACTCGTCTTTAATGGTGGCGTACTTCGGCACCATCACGATGACTTCGGCGCCGGCGCGCACAAGCGCCGCTGGCAGCGAGCCCGCCACGTCGCCCAGGCCACCGGTCTTTACAAACGGTGCGCACTCGGCCGAGGCAAACACGATCTGCATCTTTTTGCTGGAATCAGCCATATTGTCTCCCATGTTGTAATTCGAGAATAGCCGCCTGGCGCTAACCGGGCGGCTATTCTACATGTTACGAGCGATGTTGCGGTACCAACGTTAACGTACGATGGTGGTGTCGGAAGTTAACGGAGCCTTGCCCAGCACCAGGATGTTCTCGGGCGTGCCGCGAAGCTCGGTGTTGGTGGGAACCACGTTGTTCTTGTCCAGAATGGCGTTCTCTACGCGAGCGCCGCTCTTGATGATGCAGCTCTGGTTGATGATCGAGTTGGTCACCGAGGCGCCTTCCTCGACCACGACGCCGCGTGACAGGATCGAGTTGCGCACGGTACCCTTGATGATGCAGCCTGCCGAGATGATCGAGTTGCAGGCGTGGCTGCCGGTCGCGTAGCGCGAAGGCGGCACGTCGTGGGCCTTGGTCAGGATCGGGCGCTCGGGGTCAAAGAGCTGGTCGGCCACGGTCTGATCGAGCAGGTCCATGCTGCGGCGATACAGCGACTTCTCGCTAAACACTGTCTCTTAT
>UQNU01000075.1 GCA_900542555.1 uncultured Collinsella sp. | reverse complement strand
ACACCGGTCCGCCTGATGGGCGCCGCCGATGATAAGCGCGGCGCCCATCAGGCGGACCGGTGTTATGGCTTCGCCCAAAAGGACGGCCGAGAACACGACGGCCGAAAGCGGCTCGAGGTAGCCGACGACCGCGACGGTCTGGACGGGCAGCTTGGCGACGGCACTAAAGTAGAGCAGGCAACCGATGCCGGTGTTGACGACGCCGAGCATGACGACGGCGCGCCAATCAATACTGGTGGCGACGCCGGCGGACAGGAATGAGGGAGCGCCCTGCGTGATGAGCGTGAGGACCAGCGCGGTCACAAAGGCGGCGCTCACCTGGAGCGTGGAGTTCTCGAGGCCTTCGATGTGTGGCGCACCCTTGCTAGCGATGACCATCAGCGCATAGCAAAATGCCGAGGCGATACCGCAGACGATACCCGCAATGGGCATATTGCCGCCTAGACCTTGCGCTGCAATGAGAAAAGCACCACAAGCAACGGCGACAAAGCCGGCGATTTTGCCGCCGGTCAGCTTTTCGCCAAAGATGAGCGGGGAGAGCGCCATGACAATGATGGGGCCGCAGTAGTACAGCAGCGAGGATACGCCGACGCCGATCGTCTGGTAGGCGCGGAACAGAAAAATCCAGCTGGCGCCTAGCGCGGCTCCCGAGAGGAGGAGGGCTGCGGCTTCGCGGGGGCGAGATGGCGCCTGCAACTTATGGCGTTGGGTGATGGCGAGAATGGTGACAAGCGAGAGTGCGCCCAAAAACGTGCGTAGTAGCACGATATCCGAGCTCGGCAGCGCGATGGCAGCGGCGATGATGCCGTTGGAGCCAAACAATAGCAATGCTGCTAAGTACGTAAACAGTCCGTTGTTCATGCGCCGACATCCCCTCTATATCCGAACATGTTCACTATGGGTGAACTGGCTTTAGAAGAAAAGCGAATATAATGCATGGAAAACATGACAAAAACTCATGCAAAGGTGGAGGCGTGTCGTGGAAACGAATATTCAAAAGATGCAGGTGCTGCTGGAGACGGTGCGCGCCGGAAGCTTTACGCGTGCTGCCGAGCGCCTGAGCTATTCGCAGTCGGGCGTGAGCCGTATGGTGGCCGATCTTGAGGCCGATTGGGGCTTTAAGGTGCTCGACCGCAGTCGCGAGGGCGTAGTGCTTTCTGCCGACGGGCGGCAGGTCATGCCGGCTGTCGAGGCGCTCTGCGAGGAATTCACTCGCTTGCAGCGACGGGTGGATGAGATGCGCGGGCTCATGCGCGGCAAAATCTGCATCGGTACGTTTTCGAGCGTGGCGACCCACGTGCTGCCGCCGGTGATTGCGCGCTTTCGTGCCGATCATCCGGACGTCGATTATGAGTTGCTGATGGGTGATTACTCAGAGATTGAACAATGGGTGGCTGAGGGTCGTTGTGACCTGGGCTTTATCCCGCGTGAGCCCCGAGAAAACGGCATGGCATCGCGGTCTTTGGTGCGCGACGAGTTGATGGCGGTAGTACCGGCAGACTCTTTGCTTGCCACGGCGGAGGTCGTTTCTCTTGCCGATTTAGCCAACGAGCAGTTTATTCTGCTAGAACGCGGCACCGATGACGAGATTACGCCGCTGTTCCGTCGGGCGGGGCTGACGGTGTGCTCAAAACTGTCGACCTGGGATGATTATGCGATTATGGCCATGGTCGAGGACGGTCTGGGCGTGAGCATTCTTCCCGCGCTCATCTTGCGCCGCTGTCAGTTCGATGTTGCCGTGCGACCACTCGAGGGACATCCCCATCGGCAGATCAATGCGATATATCGCACGACTGACGTTTCGCTTGCCGCCGCCCGTTTCCTCGAATACCTCTAAACGTGTGCGTGTCATTGTCCGCTTTGGGCAAATCTCAGAGTCCGGCGCATTTTCTTATGAAATTGAACTTCCCGATAATGCGCCGCGCTATACTGCTGCCTAAATTGAACCCAGGTTCAATTCGTGTTCTATAAATTGAACTTTGCCAGCAAGGAGGTTCTAGTGGCCCAAGAGACGTTTAGCGATCGCCTGCGACAGACTATGTCCAATCGCGACGTTCGCCAGTCGGACGTAATCCGCGCATCGGAGATGCTCGGCAAAAAACTCGGCAAGAGTCAGATGAGCCAATATGTGAGCGGCAAGACGATTCCGCGGCGCGATGTGGCTGAGCTGCTCGCCCGTATTTTGGAGGTCGATGTTACCTGGCTGCTCGCCGGCGACGCCGATCAAGGCGAGGCATCATCACCCCGCAACGATTCCAAGCCCGAACCCCATCCCTCAGCTCAAATTGCAAGGAGCACCACCATGCGTACTTTTTCTAAATCCACCAAACTCGACAACGTCCTGTATGACGTGCGCGGTCCCGTCGTCGACGAGGCCGCCCGTATGGAGGACGAGGGCGAGCGCATCCTCAAGCTCAATATCGGCAACCCGGCGCCCTTCGGTTTCCGCACACCCGATGAGGTCATCAAGGACATGCGCCAGCAGCTGCCCGACTGCGAAGGCTATTCCAACTCGCGTGGCCTGTTCTCCGCGCGCAAGGCAATCATGCAGTATTCGCAGATCAAGGGCCTGCCCAACGTTCAGATGGAGCATATCTACACGGGCAACGGCGTGTCCGAGCTCATTCAGCTTTCGATGAACGCGCTGCTCGACAACGGCGACGAGATTCTGATCCCCAGCCCCGACTATCCGCTCTGGACGGCGTGCGCAACCCTTGCTGGTGGTCATCCCGTACATTATCTGTGTGATGAGCAGGCGGATTGGTATCCCGACCTGGAGGATATGGAGTCCAAGATCACGAGCGCGACCAAAGCCCTCGTCATCATCAACCCCAACAACCCCACGGGTTCTGTCTATCCGCGCGAGGTGCTCGAGGGCATCGTCGAGATTGCGCGCAGGCATCAGCTGATGATCTTTGCCGATGAGATCTACGACCGCCTGTGCATGGACGGCTACGAGCACGTCTCGATTGCCTCGCTCGCCCCCGATCTGCCCTGCGTTACCTTTAGCGGTCTGTCCAAGTCGCACATGATCGCGGGCTATCGTATTGGCTGGATGGTGCTTTCGGGCAACCAGCGCTGCATGAGCGACTTCATCATGGGCGTCAACATGCTCTCTAACATGCGCCTGTGCTCCAACGTGCCGGCCCAGTCGATCGTCCAGACGGCACTCGGTGGCCATCAGTCCGTCAACGACTACATCCGTCCCGGCGGCCGTGTCTACGAGCAGCGCAACTTTGTGTATGAGGCGCTCAACAAGATTGACGGCATCTCGGTGGTTAAGCCGCGTGCGGCGTTCTACATCTTCCCCAAGATGGATGTGAAGAAGTTCAGCATCACCGATGACGAGCAGTTCGCCCTTGACCTGCTGCACGAGAAGAAGATCCTGATCACGCGCGGCGGCGGCTTCAACTGGGCTGAGCCCGACCACTTCCGCATCGTGTACCTGCCGCGCATGGAAGTACTCAAAGAGTCCCTCGAAGACCTCGCCGACTTCTTTGACCATTATCGTCAGAGCTAATTAGTTCCGCCGTTCTACCGAACGGCGGACCACTTGACGCTGCGCGAGCCGCATTCACGCCAATCTGACGTTCAATTTCGAGGGCGCGACCAGAAGGTCAGCGCCCTCTCATTTCACGTCACCTTGGCGCAAATGCGGCTCGCTCGCTGTCGTGTGCTCAACCTGCATCGTTACCCTGGCTGTCTAAATAACAATCCCGTTGCAGTGGTCGATTTCGTGCTGGATGATCTCGGCGGTGTAGCCCGAGAAGTTTTTGATGCGGTGGACGAAGTTCTCGTCCAAATACTCCACCTTAATGCGGCGATAGCGGGTACAGGGACGCTCGCCGATCAGCGAGAGACATCCTTCGCTCGTCTGATAGGCATTGACCTGCTCAAGAATTTGAGGGTTGTACATCAGGAGTGTCCTGTTGCCGTCCTTTACGCAGATGATGCGTTTGCGCACGCCAATCATGTTGGCGGCGAGGCCCACGCACTCGTGCTCATGCTCGTGGAGTGTATCCAGGAGGTCCTGCCCGGTCGCGGCATCGTCGGGTCCCGCGTCTTCGGAAGGCAGGCGCAAAAAGAACTCGGATTTCATGATGGGCTTAATCATGGCGGGCTCCTCATGTCTCATGCTTTCGTGGACTTTTAATAATAGCGCGGAAGGAAAGCTGTGCGTCCGCGTTACAATCTTTCGACGTTGGACCATGTTGTCAGACTCGTCGTGTACGGCGTCTGGCGTAAGTCTAGGGCTCATTTTTCGCCCTGGACTGTTCCTCTGGGGCGATGCAACTGTCGTTCCAAGAGGAAGGAAATGCATGGGGAGCAAATCTCAGCAACAAGTTCAAGTAACGCCATCGGCCACTGCGGCGCTTCTCGTCGTTATGTATATTGCGGCCTTTGTTGCCGCGTTTAACGAGAACATCATTAACGTGGCGTTGCACGACATTATGGCGGCCTTTTCGGTGAGTGCCACCACGGCGCAGTGGCTCGTCTCGGGCTACATGATTGTGACGTCGATCTTTACGGCCATCATGGCCTTCCTGTCCGGCCGTTTCTCGACGCGCAAGCTGTTGTTTTTCGCATGCGGATGTATGGTCGCCGGCGAAGTCCTGTGTCTGATCGCTCCGTCGTTTAGCGTTTTGCTGCCAAGTCGTATTTTACAGGCTGCGGGATCGGGCATCTTGTTTCCGCTCATGATGAACGTGGTGCTGTCTTGCGCCCCGCGCGAGAAGCTCGGTCTGTATCTGAGCCTGGGTGGTGCCTGCATTACGCTAGGGCCGGCGTTTGGACCTGTGATCAGCGGTCTTATGTGCACGTTGTTTGGCTGGAGGGCGGTGTTCGTAGTACCGCTGGTGGCCGGCATTGTGGTCGCTGCGGCGGGCGTAAAGCTTGTTCAGAATGTCGGAGAGCGCTCGAACACCACGCTTGATATTCTGTCGGTTGTTTTGCTCGCCGCCGGCATTACGGCATTTGTGTATTCCGTAGGCGAGTTCTCGACCAATCTGATTGCCGGTATCGTGGCGCTTTTCGCCGCCATTGTGCTGCTCGGCCTGTTTGCGGCCCGTCAGCTCAAGCTCGAGCATCCGGTGCTTAACGTGCGTCCCATGGCGAGCGTTCGTTTTTGGCCTGCGTGTTTGCTTGTGGTGGTGTCGATGATGACGACGTTCTCGATGAGCGTTTTGTTGCCGCTCTATTTTGAGGGCGCATACGGCATGACCGCACTTGTTGCGGGCCTGCTCATTTTGCCGGCGATTGCCTGCAACGCCGTGACCTCGATTGTGGGCGGACGCGTGATGGACGCCCGTGGTGCATGGCCGCTGCTGCCGGTCGGCTTTGCCCTGATTGCCGTGGGGCAGACTGCAATCTCGATGACGGCGGCAAGCATGAACATCGGCGTTGTCGTGGCACTGACCGTTGCAGTGTATGCCGGAGTCGGTTTGGTGCTGAGCCCCTCGCAGACGGCCGGCTTGGAGACGCTGCCTGCCGCTGAACATCCTCACGGAACGGCATTGCTCAACACGTGGAACATGATTGCCGCATCGTTTGGCCCGTCGCTGTTTATCGGCCTGCTCTCGAGTTCTGCGGCGACCGCCGACGCCGCTGGCGCTGCGACGGACGTTGCCCAGGCGATTGGATTTGCAGCTGCCGTGCGTGTGGCGGCCGTGATTGCCGTGGTCGGGTTCGTGGCGTCGCTGGTGTACGCTCGTCGCGAGTCGCACATGTCGCATTAATGTGTGCACATAGATTCTGCAGCTAGATTGGATGGCGACACCATAAACTAATGGACGTTTTGCCGAGAGGCATGAATGTTTAAAGCGCAAAGAGTGCGCGACGGGCCCCGCGAATGGGGCGATGATGCCCGAGAGGGCCAAGAAGGAGTCTCATGTCCGAGAACGAAGAGATCATGAACGAGACCGAGAACGAGACCATGGCTGCCGAGGTTGAGGCAGTCGAGACCGTGGAGACCGAAGCTGCCGAGGTTGAGGCTGCTGACGAGGTTTCCGCCGAGGAGGAGGCCGAGGTTGTCGAGGCCGCCGTTGATTACGATGACGAAGAGCTGATGGACAAGATGCAGAAGGCCGCCCGCCTGCTGCGTAGCCGTCGCTTTGCTATTTCCAAGGAGGAGGAGGCCAAGGCCAAGCGCATGGCGAACATCGAGCGCGCCATCAAGCTTCTTGACCTCAAGCCCAAGATGCAGCAGAAGGAAATGTCCGACCTGCTGGGCATGCGCCTCCGTGAGCTCGATGGCCTGATGGCCGAGGCCGAGGCTGCCGATCTGGTCGGCCGCATCGACGACGCCGAGGGCGATATGCGCAAGATCGTCGTCTTCGCTGCCGAGGATGCCGCTGAGGGCCTGGTCGAGCTTGCCAACAAGAAGGAGAAGCTCCTGCCCGAGCTTTCTTACGAGGAGGCCACCGAGCTGATGGCCGCTCTCGATAAGGTTATCGCTCCGCTCGTCGCCATGGGCCTGGACGAGGATCGCGGTCCTCGCGGCGGCCGTGACGACCGTGGTGGTCGTGGCGGCGACCGTGGTGGTCGCGGCGGCTTTGGCGATCGTGGTGGCCGTGGTGGCGACCGCGGCGGTCGCGGTGGCGATCGTGGCGGCCGTGGCGGCTTTGGTGACCGTGGCGGCGACCGTGGCGGTCGCGGCGGCTTTGGCGGCAACCGTGGTGGCTATGGCGATCGCGGTGGCAACCGTGGCGGCTTTGGCGGCAACCGTGGTAACGACCGCGGCGGTCGCGGTGGCGATCGTGGCGGCCGCAACGGCGGCGGCTTCCGCGGCAACCGCTTCTAGTTGGGTTACGCGGTTTTACCAAACCGCGTAACTAGTTGACGCTGCGCGCCCACCAGAGCGACAACTTGTCATTCAAAGAGGACGGCATGACCAGAAGGTCTATGC
>UQNU01000074.1 GCA_900542555.1 uncultured Collinsella sp. | reverse complement strand
CGGGATTGGTCAAAATAGTTTGACTATTAGCGGCTAAAATCGCCCGGCGCTAACAGCGGGCTGATGATTCTTTTGAGTGGGATAAAAGGGCTCGGCATTTTCGGCCGCTTGAGACTGCTCCGTATGCCCGAGACTTTATGAAGCTGTTGGCGTTAAAGCCTGGTGAATCGGTGCTTGATATGGGGTGTGGGGCTGGGTCGATTGCTATTCCGCTTGCGCAAGACGGACATCCCGTGATTGCCGCTGATTTTTCCCCTGCCATGTTGGGCACGCTTGATGCCGGCATTGAGCACTACGGGCTCGAGGGGCGTATAACGCCGCTTGAGCTTGCTTGGGATGATGATTGGGATTTGGTTGGGCCGGTCGCGAAGGCGGTGGATGTTGCCTTTGCCAGTCGGTCGGTTACGACGACCAATCTAAAAGGCGCGCTTGCCAAGCTTGATCGTACGGCTCGTCGGCGTTGTGCTGTCACGATGGTCGCCAACTCCAGCCCGCGCTATGATCTGCACTTGATGAACGCTATCGGTGCCTCCGTTACCTGCAGCAATGGCTTTGTGTATGCCTTTAACATTCTCATTCAGATGGGTGCCCTGCCGCAGGTTACGTACTTTGAATCACCTCGTCGCGATACCTTCGATAGCCTCGAGGCAGGCGTGACGGACTTCTCCCGTATGCTCGGACACGGCAACGAGGATAAGGTCGACCGTCTGCGCGACTACATCGCCCAACACATGATTGAGAACCCCCATGCCGGTGAGCCGGGCTCCAAGGGTGTGCCGCAGGGACGCTACATGCTCGACCACGTCCGCAAGGTCCGTTGGGCGTTTATTGCATGGAAGCCGGTCTCTGCGCCCAGCTCATAGCCTGTTCGCAGCCCGCACCGCCCACCCGCTCGGCATCCGCATTCTTTTTGAACTGGGCAAACACGCTCCACACCGCGCCGTTCCTGCGCTATCGTGGGACAGCTCACGTAGATTAAGGCCCCGTCGCGGGGCGCCCCATACATAGAAAGCGAGAACCCATGGCACTGACAGGAGCCCAGGTCAAGCAGCTTCGCAGCATGGCCCATCACCTCAACCCCGCCATCATCATCGGCAAGTCCGATGTCAACGAGGGCACCGTCGAGCAGACGGTCGCCTACCTGGAGAAGCACGAGCTCGTTAAGTGCTCCGTGCTCGATGGCTCCAGCCTTTCCGCCCGCGAAGCCGCCGAAGAGCTCGCTGAGCGCTGCCACGCCGAGGTCGTTCAGGTTATCGGCCGCAAGTTCTCGCTGTATCGCGAGTCCTCGCGCAAGGACATCGAGAAGATCAAGCTCGTCTAAGAGCCAATGATTCGGCGAGCCAACACTTAGCAAGCTTACGGGTGCCCAAGTACTTCGGGTGCCCGTTTTTTATCGCTCGACCAGCACGCGATTGAGCCGCCCCTCCACCAAGCGCTCGTATAGACGCCGCGTCTCGGGCTCGGGCACGCCATTGACCTGCTCCCTCAGATGGTGCATATGCCCGCTGTATAGCTCGACGATATCGCGCCGCCGCCCCGCCGCACTGTAGACACGCATGGCGCAGCGCACCATATCCTCGCGCGACGTTTCCTGCCGAAGCCCCGACTCTGCCAGCCAAATCGCCGACTGCAGATCGTTTTCTTCTAGAGCGGCATTTGCTCCCTTAATCATGCAATCGATGTACTTTGACTGCATAATGCGTCGCATACGCAAAAAGTAGGTGGGATTACAGCCATTGGGAACATACAGCGGTCCGGCATAAAGCTGCTCAATCTTAAGGCACAGCTCAACTAAATGGGGTCCGCGCGCACCCGTGCGATTTCCCAAAACCTCGCGGCTTATCTGGTCAAACAGCCGTACATCGGTCTTGACGTAGTCGCCATTGAGTCCGATGCATTCATTTTGGATGAGCACACACGACTTGCCATCCGGCGTTGGCCCCAAAGCCGACCGCAAGCGCGATATCGTCGAGTACAGGTTATTGCGGGCGCTATTGAACTCGGCATGGGGCCACAGCTCCATGGCCAGCGTCTCACGATCGACGAGCGCATCCATGCCCAGCGCAAGCCGCTCGGCAAGCGTCGCCGCCTTCTTGCGGCGCCACATTTTGTCCGTGATGGGAAACCCGTCGCGCTCGGCGCGAAACGCACCAAACATGCGAATCTCGATATGGTCGATGGTATCAACGGCTTCAACCTCGCCAGCCTGGAACAGGCGCTCGCCCTCCCCTTCCAAATCGTCGCGCAGCGAGTACCGCGACAGCTCGCGCACGGGAAGCTTCTTGCGTATCCTGCCCGCCGGCTCGCCCAGACAATGCATGGCAAGGCGCGCAAAGAGACGATACGATGGCTCTAGAATCCCCGCACGATTCATGGACATCCAGGCCGCAAGGTCGCTGTCTCGGCCCGCACAGGCCAAATGCAGCGCCACCATCCAGGCTTCTGCTCCACCAACCTGCGTCTGGCTTATATCGAGCAACTCCGCTTCCTCGCGCACCGAAACCATCGAGGTGTTACGCAGATATGCCGCGCGCTCCAGCAACAATGCGTTATCGCGCATGTACGCAATCGACTCCTCGGCAAGTTTGAGCACTTGGACCGCACGGAACTTTGCATTAACCGGCCGTCCCTCTGCCAGCGACTGCCAGCCTTCTAGCAACAGGCCAAACAGCTGAATCTGGTTGTCGCGCATGCGCACGGCAAAACGATCGAGCTCGTTGAACGCCGCGTCGTCGGTTACCGGCAAGCCGGAAAGGAGCCGCCGTGCCGCCAGCACCATGCGCACCCAGATAGCCATCGCCTTAAGCCCACGTATGTCGAGCGCCTCCCGCACCACCGTCATCTCGTCGTCGCGCTCGTCGGTTCCCGCAAACGACCCGTCAAAGAGCTCCACCAGCATGCTATCGGCCCGTATAACAATCCCCGCGATATCGAGCTCGCAGTCGTAGGCCTTGCTCGTTTTGAGCTGCTGTAGAACGCCGCCGTCATCTCCCCGCTCGGTCAGGCAGCGCTTGACCTCGATATGCGCAGACAACATATCGAGTGCGGTATGAGATGTCTCGATTTCTGGCACGGCCAGGTTCGTAGGAAGCCCAAGTCCGTTGTCCCCATAGCAAACAGCCGTCAGTGCCTGGGCCACCCTCCATGAAACAGGGTCTATTTCGCAGGCCGCCCGTTCGCCCCCGCGCTCGATGACCGATGCCATATAGCGAGCGAGCTTTGTATTGGACACGCTGACCGCTGCCAGATATACGCCGAGCGCCTCGGCAGGCGTTGGCTCTGGTGCCGGATCGTCGGCATCGATCGTGCCCAGCGCCGCTCGGCAGATATCGGCCCCGTGCCCCGTCAGAGCCAGATCGACCCCATACTGCCCAGCAAGTTCAAGGACCGCTTCACGGTCCAAAAAGGCGTCCGCCAGGCCCATCGCCGCATCGCATCGGCCCGCCTTAAGCAAAATCCGCGCCGCCCTCGGAACAAGTTCGGGGCGAACCTCGGCCACCAACTTACGCAAACGCAAGCGTCCGTTATCCTCCGTGCCCAGACACGTAAAACTCCGCTCGGCGGGATCCAAGCCAAAGATCGGGTAGTCGCGTACAAAGTAGGACTGGTCGACCATCGACAGCCTTACCCCACAAGCCTCGAGTTCTGCGATATTACCCTCGCCCATCAAAACCATGAGGCATGCCACGCAAAACAGCGCATTATTGTCGAGCGAAGCCAGATCGACAAGTGCCGCGCCATATACGTTGACAATCTCGTTTTCGAGCAGACCGGCTACGTCACCTTGGCCATACAGACCCGTCTGCAATGCCGAAACGAGCTCGGGCACGCCCTGCGTGAGCTGATAAAAGTCGAGCGATGTGCTGATCGAAAACGCCGATGCCCACGCCGAATACTCATAGGCATGCACCTTGAGCATCTGCGCATTGATCTTAACCGAATCGCCCAGCCCATGAATCAGCTGACGATTTGAAGGACGGCAGGAGATAAAGACCCCTACCCCCATAGCGCGCAGGCCGCGAATCCTGTCGATGAGGTCTTCGGTATCGTGCTGATCGAGGTTTGGCACATTATCAATCGCGATAAGGGAGTGCGGTTTGTCTTTGAGTTCTTCGGTAACCACCTCGAGCTGCATAAACACCTCGCGCCCAGTGGCGCGATCGGCCTCGATAATCCGCACGGGGCCTCGCGTCGGGTCGCATTTAACCTCATGGGTGTACTGCAGCAGCACCGAGGTCTTCCCAAACCCGTCGGGTGCATAAAGAACCACGATGCCGGCCTTTCGGCCCTTGGCGATAAGCTCATTCATCAAGCGTTCGCGTCGCACCATATAGCCTCCGCCCAGCGGCATCAGCTCGAGGTCGTCTATACCGCTCAAATCATTTACCATGCCCGCTCCTCAACTCGACCGTATGGACACTGTAGCCGCAAGACCATACAAGCCGCGCTATGAATAGAGCGACCTTGTGTTTTAGGTTGTCTTTTGGTACGCAAGCGGCAAGTTTTTGTACAGCGAGGGCCGATTGTTATTAATCCCCCGACTAATCGGTCTTTAAGCAGGTAAATGAGCTTGTCAGCTTGTCCCATCTAAGCGGCAGTGTAACGCAGATGAACAAGGTTCAGCCATGTCATTCAACTCGCCTAGCACCCGCTACCGTCTACGACCTTTTAGTGGCATTTTTGCATAGAATCTGGTAAAGAATGAATCAAGCTGTTGGACATCCGGCATTCGTCAAGCTTGCGGCAAGTTTTTGGTCAAGTGGGCAAAAAGGGATAGCAAAAAGGCCCCCGCAAAGCGGAGGCCTTAGGCAAGGCTATGTCGAGCTGCAGGATTCGCGCTACTCGCAGAGCGAAAGGGCGGCCTCGTCGGCAACGACAACGCAGTTGGTGTGCAGCTGCAGGATCGAAGCCGGGCACTTGGGCGTAACCGGACCATAGCACATATCGTGCACGGCCTGAGCCTTGGCCTCGCCGTTAGCGACAACCAGGATCATGCGGGCATACATGATGGTCTGGGTACCCATGGTGTAGGCCTGACGGGGAACATCGTCGATGCTGTCGAACAGGCGGCTGTTGGCCTGAATGGTGCTCTCGGTAAGGTCGACGCAGTGCGTACCCTTGGAGAAGTGGTCATCGGGCTCGTTGAAGCCGATGTGGCCGTTGTTGCCAATGCCGAGCAGCTGCAGATCCGGGTAACCGGCGTCGGCGACAATCTTGTCGTACTCAGAGCAGGCAGCGGCGGCGTCGGGGTTGGAACCGTCGGGCACATGCGTGTTGTTCAGGTCGATGTTGATGTGATCGAAGAAGTTCTCACGCATGAAGTAGTGATAGCTCTGGGGATCGTCGTGCGAAAGGCCGCGATACTCGTCCAGGTTGTAGGTGCTGACCTCGGCAAAGTCGACGTCGCCCTTCTTGTACCAAGCAGCGAGCTGCTTGTAGGCACCGATCGGGGTGGAGCCGGTGGCAAGACCCAGCACACAGTCGGGCTTGAGGATAACCTGGGCCGAGATGATATTGGCGGCCTTGCGGCTCATATCCTCGTAGTCTTTAGCTTTAATGATCTTCATTACGCGTCCTTTCTCGTACAAGAGAGGCAAGGCTCCCTTATAAGCACTTGCCCGCGGCCCGCGTCGGCCGCAACCAACGTGTGCGGCCACCAGGGCGAGGTCGCGTAATGTATGTGTCTCGTGTCTAACCGCGTCGAGGCCCCTGCCCGTCCACGGTGACCCAAAGCTGTTTAGCCTCGGACAAATCCCATCTTGCCACGGAGGGCGTCCTCTTTCAAGGGCGCCCTCCGTAAACGTGTTTGAATTGTAGGCTAATGGCCACGTGCACTTGCTAGCGCTCGCGAGCAACGATGAGTTGGTCCATCTCTTCGACATGCACGCCAACGGAGCCCTTGATGCTTGAGAACTCAACGGAGTTGCACACCAAGATGGGAACCGTCACATCGTAGCCCTTGGCAGCAATTGCCTCGCGATCGAACTCAATGAGTACATCACCCTTATGGACGATGTCACCCACTTGCGCATGTACGGTAAAGTGCTTGCCCTCGAGCTGAACAGTGTCCAAACCAACGTGGATGAGCACGTCCAAGCCATCGACCGTGTTAAGCGCAACGGCGTGTCCCGTGGGAAAAATGGCCTCGACCTTGGCATCAACCGGTGCAATCACACGCGTTCCGGTGGGCCGAATCGCCACGCCCTGGCCCAAAAGGCCGGTGGCAAACGTCTGGTCGTTTACCTCGGAAAGCGGAATGACATCGCCCGAGATGGGAGCATCCAGCGTAAGGACTCGACCACGCATACCAAAAGACCTTAGGACTTTAGTGAACATGCTCCCCCTCGGACATACCAATCAATCAAAATAACCTTGTTAGTTTACCACTTGGCACCCGTTTTTGGCCATTAGGGAAGTTCGCGCTTGACAACCTCGACGATGTCGTCAACAACGCGCTGGGTCAGCTCATGCGTCTCAGCCTCGGCCATCACACGGACCAGCGGCTCGGTACCGCTCGGGCGCACCAGAATGCGGCCGCGGCCATCAAGCTCCTTCTCGGCAGCAGCGACGGCATCCCAGATGGGCTGGCAATCGTCCAAGCCGGCCTTGTTGTCGGAATGCACGTTGACGAGCACCTGCGGGTACTTCTTCATGATGCCGGAAAGATCGGTGAGGGTGCGGCCGGTGCGCTTGAGCACGGCCAGAAGCTGCAGGGCCGTCACCAGGCCGTCACCGGTGGTGTTGTGCTCCAGGAAGATGATGTGGCCGGACTGCTCGCCGCCGATAACGGCGCCGTCCGCGAGCATGCGCTCCAGAACGTAGCGGTCGCCCACGGCGGTCTGAACCATCTCGAAGCCCTGCTCCTTCATAGCGATGGAGAAGCCCAGGTTGCACATGACGGTCGAGACGATCTCGGAGTTGGCGAGCTTGCCGCGAGCGGCAAGGTCAGAACCGCAGATAGCCAGGATGTAGTCACCGTCGATCTCGTTGCCCTCGCTGTCCACGAACAGTACGCGGTCTGTCTCTTATACACATCTGACGCTGCCGACGAAGCTAGA
>UQNU01000073.1 GCA_900542555.1 uncultured Collinsella sp. | reverse complement strand
ACGCAAAGAAGGCCACTTAATGTGGCCTTCGTCTTGCGCAGGACTGTAGAGCAGGAAACCTTATATCCGGCCCCTCCGTCCGGGGACCGCGCCGTACCAGCTACAGCGTCATGTTTGGATCGGCGTCGACGTCGAACGGCGAGATTTCACCTCGGTCGAATTTACGGCGGGCGACCTCCGCGATCATGGCTGCGTTATCGGTGCAGGCAGACAAGGGCGGCACCGTCACGCGGATCCCCTGACGACCGAGCTTCTTGATCATCATCTCGCGCAGATGCGGATTAGCCGAGACACCGCCGCCGATGCAATACTCCTTGCATCCGGTAGCGTGCAATGCGTTTTTGGCCTTCTTGTACTGCACGTCAAAGACAGCTGCCTCAAACGAAGCTGCCAGATCGGGCAGGTGAATCGTGCGCCCGGCCTTGGTCTCCTGCTCGATGTAGAGCGTCACGGCCGTTTTAAGGCCCGAAAGCGAGAAACGATAGTCTCCCCTGCTGTTGAGCGCACGGGGGAAATCAATCGCGCGGGGATTGCCTGTCTCGGCCAGCTTGGAAATGATGGGGCCACCGGGATAGCCCAGGCCCAACGCCTTGGCCACCTTGTCGAAGGCCTCGCCCACGGCGTCGTCGAGCGTCTCACCGAGCACCTCGTAGTCGCGCCATGCCTTTACGTGCACGAGCATGGTGTGCCCGCCCGAGACAAGCGTAAAGATAAACGGAGGCTTGAGGTCAGGCTGCGCCAGCAAGTTGGCAAACAGGTGCCCCTCCAGATGGTTGACGCATACGAGCGGCTTACCGGCAGCGTAGGCAAAGCCTTTGGCAAAGGCAACGCCCACCACGAGGGCGCCCACCAGGCCCGGACCCTGTGTCACGCCCACGGCGGCAAGCTCGCTGGGGGCAATGGCTCCACCCTCAAGACCAAGCGATGCTGCGGCATCCTCGAGCGCCGCATCCACGACACTCACAATCACCTCAACGTGTTTGCGCGAGGCGATCTCGGGCACCACGCCGCCAAAGCGGGCATGAAAATCAATCTGTGTCGACACCTGGTTGGCCAGCATATTGCCATCCGCATCGATAATCGCCACGGCCGTCTCGTCGCAGGAACTCTCGATAGCGAGCACTAGGCGGCGGCGCTCAATTTCGGCACGCTCCCCCTCGGAGCGCCCAGGCGCAGGCAGCGGCCATACGCGCTGCTCTGCCGCCGTCGGCTCGGGCGAAGCATTGTCGACCGGAAGCACCAGGGGCAGCGGCGCCGTCATGACGATGGCATCCTTGCCGACACCGTAGTAGCCGCGGCGACGGCCAGCCTCGGTAAAGCCCAGAGCGTTATAAAGCGCGATCGCCCCCTCGTTACCGTCCTCGACCTCGAGCGAAGCCGTGGTGCAGCCGAGCATCTGGAAATCATAGCTCACGTGCGACAGCAGCTTGCGGGCAATGCCCTCGCGGCGATGTGCCGGATCGACGGCGACATCCAGAATCTGCACATCACCGTCCACGACCATACCGCCGGCAAGGCCCAGCAGCTTGCCGTCGTCGTGTGCCACCCACCAACTACGCGGCGCAGCGACGTCCTCGCCCAGTTCGGACAGGAACATGCCCGGCGTCCACGCCTTGTGTCCGGCACCTTCAAAGCAGGCAGCCTCTAGCGCGCTCGCGCCCTCGGCATCCGCCGCGCCCATGGGACGGAACTGCAGATGACGACCGGCGAGCTCATCGGCAACGCCCGTAATTTCGCTCTGTGCACTCTCGGCAAGACCAAGACGCTTGCGCTCGTTTTCCTCGGCATCAGAAAGGCGCGTGTAAATCGGCAGGACGCGAGCCGGATCGCTGTCACCCGCAGCGTGCGCGAGCAGCAAGCCCTCGCCCGAAGGCCACCACAGGTCGCGCTCCACGCAGCGGGCGGTCTCGTCCTCACCCAGCAGCTTGCCATAGCGCACGAGACCGTCACCGGTCAGCTGAACCTGGTCCCAGTCCGCTGCTTGGCGCCACTCATCGAGCGCCACGGCGGCCTTGACCACGTGTTCGCGCTCAAATTGACGCTCGGGACCCTCATCGACCAGCATATACAGCGCCGGATATACCTCACCGCGCATAGCATCGGCCAAGATACCAAGCTTGCCGCGCACGCCAGCCTTCCACGCCGTCCAAGCGCAAGCGTCGAGCGTCGACACACCCAACAGCGGCACGTTGGCACCGCGCGCCAAGCCCTTGGCGGTGGAAATGCCGATACGCACGCCGGTAAACGAACCCGGACCGCGACCGACGACGTAACTGCCCACGTCAGCACGGTCCATGCCGGCCTGAGCAAGCACGCTGTCGACGGTATTCACGAGCTCAACGTTGGCGTGACGGCGACACATGTGGTCGCCACTCACGAGCTTCGTCTCGCCCGTCTGTCCATCAATCCAGCTTGCCGCGCAGGCAAGCATGTCGGTCGAGGTATCGAGCGCCACCACCAGCGCGTTGTCGTTATGCAAGCTCATCTTGTACAGCCTTATCAATCAAATGGGAAAGCTCCATTGCGCGGTCACCGTGCGCCTCGAGCGTTATCGTTCGCACATCGCTGTCGCCCTCATCACGCTTGAGCGTCACCGAAAGATACTCATCCGTCAGCTCGTCCTGGAATTGTTCGCCCCATTCCAGCAGGCAAGCACCCTCATAGCCCAGCACATCGAAAATGCCCGTATCCTCGAGCTCGTAGGCATGCTCCAGGCGGTATAGATCAAAGTGAAACAGCGGAATACGACCTTGATCGTGAACGGCCATGAGCGCAAACGTAGGGCTCGTAACCATATGCCCATCGCCCAGCCCGCGCGAGACGCCCTTGGTAAAGTGAGTTTTGCCCACTCCCAGGCCACCGGTCAGGATGAGCACATCGCCGTCCTCAAGGCACGGTGCAATTAGCTCGCCAAAGTACTCCGTATCGGCAGCGCAAGTCGTTTTGTAAGTACCTACCCCCAGGCGCTCCAGGGACATATATGCTCCTTATTATTCCGAGGCGTCCTCTGGTGCGGGATGTCGCTCCAGATAGTCGCCCAGCATCTTAAAGTCTTCCTCCAGCAGTTCCTGCCACGCCGGATTGCGTAGCGCTGCTGCCGGATGGAACGTGGGCATTACTACAAAATGCCCCATCTGGTGGAACCTGCCGCGCAGCTTAGTAATGCCAATCTCGGTCTTAAGCACAAAGTGCGTCGCGGGGTTGCCGAGCGTCACGATAATATCGGGCCAGATGCTTCGAATCTGCTCACGCAAAAACGGCGAGCAAGCCAGCACTTCCTCGGGACGCGGATTGCGGTTTCCCGGCGGGCGGCACTTAAGCACATTGGCAATGTAGACGTCTTCGCGTTTGAGCCCCGCCAGCGACAAAATGCCGTTGAGGTCCTCGCCTGCCGCCCCCACAAACGGTTCGCCCTGCAAATCCTCGTTGCGACCCGGCGCCTCACCGATAAACATGACGCGGGCGCGGGGGTTTCCCACGCCAAACACGATATTGTGACGCGACTGGTAGAGCTGGCAGAGGTGACAATCGCCCAGAACGGCCTCGATCTCCTCGAGTGCGACCTCACGTGGTGCCTGATGGGTATGGCCCGGGATGTGCATGACGCCCATAGCGGCTCCTACACGTAGACCTTGTCGAGACGCATGCCAAAGCCGCAGGCGACCTCGTAGTTAATCGTTCCGCGCAGTCGGGCCATCTCGTCCATAGTGATCTCGGCATCGCCATCGCGGCCGACAATAATCATCTCGTCACCATACTCGGCCTCGGGAATCTCGTGTGCCGGGTTGGACTGAATGGCGACCATAAACTGGTCCATGCAGATATTGCCAACCTGATGCACGCGCTCGCCGCGATACAGCACATCCATACGATTGGAAAGCGTACGCGATAGGCCGTCGGCATAACCGATCGGCAGCGTGCAGATCTGAACGCGCGTGCGCGGTACGCGGTAGGTAAAACCGTAGCCCACGCCCTCACCCATCGCAGGGTGTGCCACACGCGTCACGCGCGCATGGACGCTCATAACGGGATCAAGCTGCATCACGCGGCCACTCAGCTCGCACGGCTGCATGCCATACAAGCCAACGCCGGCGCGAATCATATCAAAATGCATCGAGGGGTCGAGCATCGAGGACGGCGTGTTGGCGCAGTGCACGATACCGCACTCAAAGCCCGCATCCTTAATGGCCTGAACGGCCTCGGTAAAGCGCTGACACTGCAGTTTGTAGTCCCAGCCCGAAGGTTCATCGGCCGTGGCGAAGTGCGTAAATACGCCGTCGCACTGAATACCGCGATGGAAATTAATACCGCGCACAAAGTCGAGCACCTGCGTGTAGTGTACGCCGATACGATTCATACCTGTCTCGATGGCGAGATGATACTTGCCCACCTTGCCCGCCGCGACGGCACATTCGCCATACGCAAGAGCAAAGTCAGACGTATAGACCGAGGGCATGATATCAAACTCGAGCAACGTCGGAATGGCCTCGATAGGCGGCTCGCTTAGGATGAGGATGGGCTTCGTAATCCCGCCCTGTCGGAGCTCAATGCCCTCGTTAACCGTCGCCACGGCAAACATGTCGGCACCGGCCGAATACATGATCTTGGCGCACTCAACAGCTCCATGACCATAAGCATCGGCCTTGACCACGCAGCACAGGCGCTGACGTGGATTCAGCAAGTTCTTATAGGCCCTCGTGTTGCGACGGAGCGCCCCACGGTCGATCTCGACCCAGGACCAGCGCGTCAAATCGGCTTTATTCATGATTAGTCATCCGACCCTTCGTCCATGATTCCCAGATCTTCGAGCGCATCCTTTGCCGCCAGCTCCATGGCAGGACCAATCAAGTCGATAAGATCGGTCGCGATAACGCTCTTCTCACCATACTCCGTCGCCGCGGCAAAACCGGCGTAGCTGTGAAGTGCGACGGCGTACGAATACAGCAACTCCCAACGATCCATCTCGTCGCGCATGGTGGCAAGCGTGCCGGCCAAAATACCCGCGAGAACATCACCCGAACCGGCAGTTGCCAGAGAAGCCGGACCCGAAAGTGGCAGCAGCACACGCTCAACGCCACAGATAGCCGTCGTCGGCCCCTTGGCAATGACCACCAGATTGTCGGAGCCTGCAGCCCAGACAACCTTCTGCGCGGCTGCAATCGCGGTACCAAGGTCGTTCACCTCGTCACCGGCAACCAGACGCGAAAGCTCACGATAGTGCGGCGTCATAACCAACGGCTGCTCGCGACGATACATCTCGGGGTTACTATCAATACCGTCAATGGCAATCTTAGCAAGGCAGTTGAGTGCATCGGCATCCAAAATAAGCGGTACATCAAGCTCGAGCAAGCCCGAAACCACCTGCATAGCGCCGGCAGACGTCGTCATACCGGGACCGCACAGTACGCAGCTGTACTTCTTTGCAATCTCGCACACCGTCATGCGCGCAGCGGCGCCAAAGGAGCCGCGGGAATCAGACGGAATAGCAAAGACGGGAATCGAAGGAAGTGCAATGCGAATAAGATTAGCGCAGGCGTCAGGAGCCGCGACTGCCACGTAACCAGCACCCGCGCGAGCTGCAGACTTGGCCGCCATAATGGCAGCACCAGGATATTGCGCAGATCCGGCGACAATAAGCACAGAGCCACGGGAATACTTATCGATATTCGTAGGTAGTGGGGCAAAGTAATCAACTAAGTCACCGGGCTCGACAATCTCGGCGGCGTGGTCGACATCATCGATGACCTCGTCAAGACGGTCGTAAAGATTGCCGCAGATCAAATCGCCAGCATACTCAGGGCCATCAGCGCTATACAGACCAATCTTGGGCGCAATCATCGTCACCGTATGTTCGGCACGAATGCAGTCGTCATCAACAACGCCCGTCTCGGCATTCAGGCCCGAGGGGACATCAATGGATACGACACAATCGGCGCATTCATTGACCGTAGGAATCCAGATGGAGAACGGCGCACGCAGATTCCCATGGAAACCGGTACCAAAAATGGCATCGACAACAACATCGGCCTTATCGATCAAAACCTCGAGTTCGTCACGCGAGGGGCCAACGCAAACGTGCACATCGCGGCCGGCAGTACGACGAGCAACATGACGTGCCAGAGCAGCAGGAATCTCATCCGGCTCAACCGGAGAAACGATATCGACGTCCACGCCCTTATGGCTCAGGATATCGGCGGCAACCCAACCGTCGCCGCCATTATTACCAAAACCGACCAGAACGAGAACCCGATCGGGATTGAGCTTCAAGACCTCGTTGGCGGCAAACTCACCCGCTAGCTCCATAAGCTCGGCCTTCGAAGTCCCTTCGCGTTCGATGATATCCTCGAGACGAACGACTTCTTCGGTACTCAAAACCGGTTTCATCTATGCTCCTAGCGTATCTTGCGAAGCATCGCCCAGGTGCTCCGTCAATGCTGAATTCTGCAGCTGCTCAAGCTCATCTAAAACAGAGCGAGCCTCTTTAAATGTCTGCGCTACGCGTTTCTTGGTGCTCACCTTTTCATCTTTTGGCTTAGGCCGAGCATCTTCGGTAATCGCGATGGCATTCGCAACGGCTAAGTCTCCTGTAAGCGTAATGGAAAGAGCGACCTCAACAACACCCAGCTCATGAGCGATCTCGAGTGCACGGCCCGAAAGCAGCGCCTTCGGTTTGCCGAGTTTATCACGCGTTACCGAAACATCCTTGCGACCCACGCCTTGACTAAAACCCGTGCCGAGAGCTTTAAGCACCGCCTCGCGCGAAGCAAAGCGGCTCGCATAGTGAGCAGCGGGACGCGATGATACATCGCAATACGCACGCTCTTCTTCGGTAAACACACGCCGAGCAAACGACGGCGTCTTTTCAAGAATTGATTTCATCCGGGAAATCTCGACGATATCAACGCCGATACCAGCTTCAGCCATGTTCACCTCCATATCGCACAGACTAAGTTATTGTAGCCCGTTCACAGAAGATGCGGCAAACGAGGGTTATAAAACACAGCTACTATGTGAGACAAAAGCCCGTAAACGCAAAAAAGGGGGAAGCCGCGAGGCCTCCCCCTTCTCAGTTCAAGCGAACGGCTCGGTGCCGTCCACCGGTCAGCGGCGCCCTGGCCTCCCACGGGCTGACCC
>UQNU01000072.1 GCA_900542555.1 uncultured Collinsella sp. | reverse complement strand
ACGTCGAGTCTCGTGGGCTCGGAGATGTGTATAAGAGACAGATATAAGGCAGCCTCATGGTTAAAGCGGATACGTTCCCCTAGCTAAAGCACAGCCAGCATCGAGCAACTCGTCACGTTCTTCCACTGAGAACCCCTCGGCGTAGACGCGCACCACTGGTTCGGTCCCGCTAGGACGGACCAGCAGCCACGTGTCATCCTCGAATGCCAAACGCAAGCCATCCATATGACTAACGTTTTGCGGCACCTTGCCACAAATCGACTTGGGGTTTACGCCCGGCAGCAGGGTTCGTAACGTTTCGGCATCTTCGGCCTCAAGGCGCAAATCGCGTCGACCGTAACTCGTCCTACCAAAACTATCCTCGAGTTGGTCGACCAGAACGCCCAAAGGCGCGCCCGTCTTTGCCATAAGCTCACACAGAATCAGACAGGCGAGGATTCCATCGCGCTCGGGCATATGCGCGGCGATGCCGATGCCACCGGCTTCTTCGCCGCCCATGAGGACGCCACCCTTCTTCATCTCCGCCGCTATATATTTGAAACCGACTGGTTTGACGGTCACGCGGCAGCCAAGCGCCTCCGCAATGCGACGCACGAGCGTCGAGCATGAAAGATTGACGACGACGCGCCCCTCCAAATTACGAAATTGAACCAAGTCGCCCAAAACGAGCGCCATGATCTGATGCGGATGTATATATCTGCCGCGCTCGTCAACCGCGCCGATACGGTCGGCGTCGCCGTCGGTCACCAGGCCAGCGCAAGCTCCGTCCTCGATAACCGTGCGCTCGCAAGCGTCCACCCAAGGTTCAACGGGGTCGGGGCAGATATCTTCTTGGTCAGACGCCTGCCCGGCGTGAATCTCGTGCGCCTCAACGCCAAGCTCGCGCAGCAAGTCGGCTAGATAGCCCTGGGCTGCGCCGCCCATGGGATCAACAACCACGCGCAGGTGCGCGGCGCGAATGGCTTCGGCATCGACAAACGATGCCACCGCCTGCATATAGTCAGGAATGATATCCGCGGTGCGATATTGCCCCTCGATCCCCATTGGCTCGGGAGCCATAGTCTCTTCGAGCTCTTCGATGACATCCTGGTTGGCGGTCGAGCCGTCACCCATGCGAATCTTGAGGCACAGATAGCCCTGCGGATGATGGGACCCCGTCACCATGAGCGCGCCGCACGCCTCACCGTCATAAGCCGCCGCCCACGTAAGGGCAGGGGTCGGGACAGGTCGCGAAGCGAGCACGGCGTCTAGCCCGTGCGCTGCTAGCACACCCGCCGCAAGCTCAGCGAACTCGCGCGCCAGGGGCCGGGTGTCGAACCCTATATATACCGTTTTGCCCGGATTGGTCTTTTGCCACAACTCGCCGACGGCATCGGCGATACGGGCAACGTTATCGGCAGTGAAGTCCTCATCGACGCGAGCGCGCCAACCGTCAGTTCCAAAATGAATTATCGCGCACACGCGCAGACACCTCACAGTGTTTGAATCATGGTACGCATGGGGTATACCCGCAACATGCGCTCGGCAACCTGCCGGCACCAGCATTCACCATTTGGGCAAATGCTGCCGAGGACATGCAAGCAATAAAAAAACCACCCCGTATGGAGCGGTTTTGCCCTTTATATATCGAGCGCCTCGGCCATCGCGGCCGTAGTGATTGCCGTGGTTCCACAGCAACTGCCCACCATTGCGGCACCGGCATGTCTCCATTCGATGCATGCGCGCGCGAAAGCTTCGGGGTTCTCGTGCCATACGGGGCCATCCTGAGTCTGGACCGGATCGCCTACGTTGGGACGCACCGTGACGGGAGTAGTCGCCGATGCAACCATCCTGGGCACCGCCGCGTTCGCGGCCGCAAGCGAACAGCAATTAACACCAACCGAGTTTGCGCCGTGTTTTTCGGCGTACAAAACGGCTGCCTCGATGTTGAGGCCATCGCCCAACAGGTCGCCTTTATCGTCAACGACAAAACTCACCAGAACAGGCATGCCGTCGGCGGCGTCTCGGGCGCCGGCAAGCATGGGCTGCAAATTACGGATAGACGTCACCGTCTCGATCAGCAGACCGTCAACACCAGCATTGAGCAAGGCGTGCGCCTGTTCGCGCGCAATGCCTCGGATTTCACGATACTCGGCAGAGTCCTCGGCAAACCATTCAATACCGATCGGCCCCATCGAGCCCAGCAGCAGCTGAGGGTGCGCCTGGCGGGCATCGTCGACGGCCCCGCGATTGACCTCCGCCACGGACGGCGCAATCTGGTCGTGCTTGAGGGCATAGCTCGATGCCTGAAAGGTGTTGGTAATGAGCACCTGTGCGCCGGCGGCGACATACAAGCGATGGATACGATAAACGGTCTGCGGCTCTGCCAGATTCCAAAACGCCGGTGGAATGTCGGCGGCATCGTACTCACTCAACAGAACACTGCCCATGGGACCCTGCGCCAACAAGGTCTCGCTCGACAAGCGGCGCGTAAGTTCCTCGGCACCAAAGCGGTTGTAATAACTCGTATCCATATATATCCCGCTATTCCTCGACGCTGATTCCCTGCTTTTCGAGATAGGCGAGCCAGCGGTTCATCGTGTCCTCGGAAAGCGCATGCTCCATCATGCAGGCCTCGGAATCGGCTCGCTCAAATTCGACACCGAGCTCCTGAACCAAAAACGTGCGGATGAGGCGATGACGGTACCAGATAGCCGTACCAACCTCGCGGCCGCGATCGGTCAGGACTACCTTGCCGTAGTGCGATTGCTCGACAAGTTCGGATGCCTTGAGCGCCGAAACCGCTTTATTGACCGATGCCTTGGAGACGCCAAGGCGCTGCGCGATGTCGACCGATCGCACGCCGTTGGTTTCCCCCTCTTCGCTTTCAATGCGAACCATGCACTCCAAGTAGTCTTCGTTCGCCACCGTCAGATGTAGTTCGCGCGAGCTATTTGTCGTATCCATGATCTTCCGTCCCTTCTGCATTCAATGGCTGATTCTACCCCATCCAAGCGTCGTGGTATGCCGTGGCATACCGTGCTAGAGTTCTTGTTGCACACGACGACCAAGATTGG
Organism: uncultured Collinsella sp.; assembly: GCA_900542555.1. Lineage (GTDB taxonomy): Bacteria > Actinomycetota > Coriobacteriia > Coriobacteriales > Coriobacteriaceae > Collinsella. Next base: position 4,285 of record UQNU01000072.1, on the reverse strand, counting down.
AGCGGTCTTTATGGAAAACACCACCACGAGCCCCGATGTCCTCGAACGCTTTTTGCGCTACGTCCAGATCAACACGCAGTCCGAGGATGCAAACTGCGACCAGGTACCCTCGAGCGCCGTTCAGTTTGACCTTGCCAACGTGCTGGCTGAAGAGCTGCGCGAGCTTGGTGCGGAAGATGCCCACGTGACCGAGCACGCCTATGTCTGCGCGCATATCCCCGCAAGTGCGGGCGCTGAGGACAAGCCCGCCCTGGGCCTGATCGCCCATCTCGACACCACCGAAGTTGCACCGGGCGCCGGCGTGAAGCCGCACATCGTGCACTACGAAGGCGGCGACCTGGTCTGCGGCACGGTTGACGGTAAACCCGTTGCCATGAGTACCGCCAAGCTTCCCGCCCTGAATGACCTCGCGGGTGAGGACCTGGTCTGCAGCGACGGCACCACGCTGCTGGGCGCAGACGACAAGGCAGGCGTCGCCGAGATCATGTCGCTTGTCGCGCGTATCGCTCAGGACCCTTCTCTGCCCCATCCCGCACTCGGCATTTGCTTCTGCCCTGACGAGGAGATCGGCCACGGAGCCGAGCTGTTGGATATCGATACCTTTGGCTGCAAGTACGCCTACACGGTCGACGGCGGCCCCATTGGCGAGCTGGAGTGGGAGTGCTTTAACGCCGCCGAGGCGACCGTCCGCTTTGAGGGCCAGTCCATCCACCCGGGCGACGCTAAGGGTCGTATGGTCAACGCAGGCAATCTGTTCTGCGACTTCAACGCGTTGCTCCCCTACGTGCAGCGCCCGGAGTATACGGAAGGCTACGAGGGCTTTTATCACCTTGAGGGTGTATCTGCGACCGTCGATCACGCCACCGCGCGCTATATCGTCCGCGACCATGACGCCGCCAAGTTCCAGCAGAAACTCGACCTTATTGATGCCGCCGCCTCGATGCTCAACCAGCGTCTGGGTGAGGAGCGCGTGACGGTCGAGATTAAGCAACAGTATCGAAATATGGCCGAGATCGTTCGTGACTATCCCGAGCTTATTGATGTTGCCAAGGAAGCCTACCTTGCCTGCGGCGTTGAGCCCCAAGTGCTGCCGATTCGCGGCGGCACCGACGGCGCGCAGCTGTCGTTCCGCGGTCTGCCCTGCCCCAACCTTTCCACCGGCGGCTATTGCTACCACGGCGTCAACGAGTTCGTCCCGGTCAGTTCGCTCGTCAAGATGACCGATGTGCTCCAGGAGCTCGTCGCCCGCTTTGCATAAGCCTGGCTGCACAAGTCCGAAAGACGAATCGCCCCGTCCTCAACCGAGAACGGGGCGATTTTTTTGCTGCAATGAGAACAGGTTGACGCACGCCAGCCTCTTAACGCAAGGAGTGTCCCAAACTGCCGGCACAAAAGGAACGTCCCCAAGTGCCAAGTGTTCCGGCAACGCCGATGTTTTGGCGCGGACAGCGAAAACCCGCCAGAGCGAGCAAGGTGCCTTGAAACGAGGCGGCATTGATCTTTTGATCATGCCGCCGAAGTTGAAAGGCAGATTGCCGCTCTGGCGGGTTTGCAGCGTCAAGCGGTTACGCGGTTTGGTAAAACCGCGTAACTCTAGTAGTTGGCTTCGTAGCCGTTGCCGTCGCCGGTGGGCTCTTCGTAGTAGTCCGAATCGCTCGAATCGCTTGAGTCATCGGAATCGTCAGAGCTGACCGATGAGGTTGCGGTACCGTTTGCGTAGTCGTCAGACGTGTTGTTGTTCAGGTCGCCGATCGTAGAGCTGGAACCGTCGGAAAGACCCATGGTGTTGGGACCCTTGGGATCCTTGCCGGCATCGACGCGCTCCATCATTTCCTTGAGCTCGTCCTCGTAGACAAAGACGTAGCTCACACCGTCGATCATGGTGCTGTCGTCGGCGTACGAGGGCAGGTTGGCCGAGTAGATACCGTCGACATCCATACCGCGCATGGCGTTGACCGTAGCCACGATATCCTGAACGCTCATATCGGTTACGAGCATATCGGACAGCGAATTAACCAGGCCAAAGATCTTCGTGGCATCGAAGTTATTGAGAATCTGGTTGGCAAGGGCGCCAAGCACCTGACGCTGGTGGCGCATGCGCGTGTAATCGCCGTCGGCATAGGTGTAGCGGCAGCGGGCATAGGTAAGGGCGGTGGCACCGTCCATATGCTGCTGGCCAGCGGTAATCTTAATATCCAGGTGCTCGGGGTCGTCAACATCATCGGTTGCGTTAATGTCGATACCGCCAACCGAATCAATCAGCGCCTGCATACCGTCGAAGCTGACCTCGGCATAGTGGGAAATCTGAACACCGCACAACTCGTTGACCGCCTCGACCATGGCCTCGGCGCCGCCAACGGTGTGGCAGGCGTTGATCTTCATGGTCTCGCCCTTGTACTCGACCTTGGTGTCGCGCGGAACGGAAATGAGCGTCGCCTGCTTTTGCGTGGGGTCGATGCGTGCCAGGATAATCGAGTCGGCACGATACGTATCCTCGCCCGGACGGCCGTCGGTGCCAAGAAGCAGCACGTAGAACGGATCCTTTGCCTCATCGATGTCAACCAGAACCCGACGCAGATTGTCGGTAATGACATTAGAATCGCCGAGCTTGCCCATAATGGTGGCAAACCACAGGCCGGCAGCGGTAGTGGCACTCAGCAGCACGCCAAGCACGACAATGAGCACGACGTGACGAATCGTGTGGCTACGACGACGTTGGCGAGCGCGCTCGGAATAGCGAGCCACGTTATCGCGACTGTAGATCTTGGCCTGCGCACCAGTTGAGGGTCTTCGGGTGGTGGTATCCGCGAGGGGCTTTTTATTAAACATAGGCAACCTGTATTAGTAGATGACGGGATCGGGGACGGCAGCATGCTCGACATGCGCGCCGAGTGCCTGCAGCTTTTCGACAAACTGCTCGTAGCCACGCTTGATGTGATGGATGGCCGAAACCTCGGTCGTCCCGTCGGCGATCAAGCCCGCTACGACGAGGGCCGCTCCGCCACGCAGATCGGGCGAGGTAACCTGTGCACCCGAGAAGCCCTTGACGCCATGAATCATGGCATGATGGCTCTCGATACGAATGTCGGCACCCATGCGCACCAGCTCAGAGGCAAACATAAAGCGATTCTCGAAGATGTTCTCGGTAATAACGGAACTGCCGTTGGCAAGGGCGGAGAGCACCATAATCTGCGCCTGCATGTCCGTCGGGAAGCCGGGGAACGGAAGCGTCTGGATGTCGACCGGCTTGATACGCTCGGCACGGTTCACATGGACGCCATCCTCGACGCGCTTGCAGTCGATACCCATGAGCTCCATCTTCTTGAGCACCATGCCCAAGTGAATGGGGCAAAAGCCCGTGACATCGACACCGCGATCGTCGGCCATCAGCGCACCGGCGACGATAAAGGTACCGGCCTCGATGCGGTCGCCCACTACGCGATGGGTAACAGGATGCAACTCTTCCACGCCCTCGATGGTCACGACGGGCGTACCGGCGCCGACAATCTTAGCGCCCATCTCGTTGAGCATGTTGGCGAGATCGACGATCTCGGGCTCGCGGGCGGCATTGTCGATAACCGTGGTGCCCTGTGCGCGCACAGAGGCCATGATGAGGTTCTCGGTCGCACCGACGCTGGCGAACTCGAGCGTGACGGTGGTACCGCGCAGACCTTGGGGCGCATTAGCGTTGATGTAACCGTGGGCGGTATCGAACTCAACGCCCAGGGCCTCAAGACCAAGAATGTGCATATCGATCTTGCGAGCACCCAGGTTGCAGCCGCCCGGCATGGCGATCTTGGCGCGATGGAAGCGGCCCAGCAGAGGTCCCATGACGGCGGTGGAAGCACGCATCTTGGCAACGAGCTCGTAAGGGGCCTCCCAAGAATCGACCTGAGAGGTATCAATCTCGAGCGTGTGCTCGTCGAGGACATCGATCGTAGCGCCCATGCCCTTGAGCACCTTGCCCATCACGTGGACATCGGAAATATCGGGCACGTTCTGCAGCGTCGTCTTGCCCGGCGCCAGAAGCGTTGCCGCCATGAGTTTGAGCGCGGAGTTCTTGGCGCCCGAGACGGGCACGGAGCCTCCGATGGCGTGGCCACCCTCAACGCGGATAATATCCAAGGTCTACCCTTTCAAAAAGCATGCCCGGGGTGGCTGGGCCATCCCGGGCATGATGTGTTCGCAAATGGTCGAACGCTAAATCGTTTGACTATTGGGCAAGCTTGAGCTTACACCTGTCTCTTATACACATCTCCGAGCCCACGAGACTCGACGTCATCTC
>UQNU01000071.1 GCA_900542555.1 uncultured Collinsella sp. | reverse complement strand
GTCAGCGCCCTTTCGTTTCACGTCACCTTGTCTCAAATGCGACCCGCTCGCTGTCCGTCCTCTACCTGCGGCGTTATCTTGCTCCGGATGTGGCAGTTAGGGACGCTCCTTTTCTGCCGGCGGTTTGGGACACTCCTTGGGTAGCCGTTGGGGACGTCCCCAACGACTACCCGGGGGAGTTGCCTTCCCTCGTGGCGGTCTTCTAGCAGAAAAACCAAGTGAGTAGGCTTTTTGCAGAAGGCCGAGCACGCCCTAAAACGCCACAGCTCTGACCTGCGGTTTTATTGAGCATTTGTCGCGATGTGCTCGGCAGGTTCAAAAAAGTCTACTCACTTGTATCTGAGACGCACCAGGTAGGCAAAAACCGCCGCGAAAGGGCCCCTGGTCCCTTCGCGGCGGTCATACGCCTCTAATTTTGCGACGGTTTTGCCCGCTTGTTACTCGCTGTAGCGGGTGGCTATGGCGGCTTGTACCATGCCGGTGCTCATGAGGTAGGTCACCAGGAAATAGGCGCCGTAGGCTGCCAGGAAGATCGCGCAGGTGAGGCCCACGGTGCCGCCGATGCTCATATTTCCGAAAATGCTCACCAGCTCGATGATCACCTTAAGTGCCACAAAGGAGTGCGCCAGGCCCACTGCCAGCGGGAACAGGAAGAATACCGCTTGCTGCGCCATCACCGAATGGCGAATCTGGCGGTCGTCACAGCCGATCTGTGCCAGCACACGATAGCTGCGGCTGCCGTCGGCCACGTTGGAGAGTTGCTGAATCGACAGAATCGCCGCGCATGCAACGACCAATACAAAGCCGATGTAGATGGCTAGGTAGCTAATAAGACCGTTCATTTGCGCTGCTTGCGCGTACATCTCGGAGCGTGTGATGAAGGTTCCCCACGACCCCGGCTCCTTGCCGTCAACGAGCAGATTGTCGAGCACAGTGTATTTAATGCTCTCGTCTGCCTCGGTCGTATCCATCCCCTGTTTGTAGTTAACGAGCAGACTACTGGAATACGGCTGCAGATTAAGTTGGGACAACAGCTCGTCGGCAACGACGACGGTACCCCCATTACTGCCCATCGCCGAGTTGGCGATGGCCGCCGTATCTTCGTCCGACTTATCGGTTGCGGGCTTGAGCGTATGCCCGCCCAAGGTAAGGGTATGGCCGCCAGCCATATACTTGGTGTACAGGTCGACCAGCTCGCCGCCCATATCACACGTGAGCAGATACTGGTCGTGACCGATGTGCACCGGCTCCTTGCCCATCATCTGGCGCAGTTTGTTGTACTGACTTGCTGGCGTCACAGACAGGCCTGTCATGTCGGCATTGCTACCCCCGAACGCCTTGGGAAGCTTTTCGCCCGTGGTCTTGCACATCTCACTTGGGGTCACCGAAGGATCCGAGCCGCCAAGCGGGTAACTCAGATACGAATCGATCTGCACATGCTCACCGGCAACATCGGCGATATTGACCTTCTTGCCGGTCTCGTCGTTGTTGTCCGCCGACTTGCCTTTAATACCGTCTGCAACGTTATCGGGGTCGACACGATCGCCGTGCCATGCGGAGTACAAATCGACCGTACTATCGGCCAGCACCATGCGATCGGCCTCAGACGGATTGACATACTCTTTGTAGTAGTCGAGCGTATCGGGCGCGTAATAGATATACGTCTGCGACATGTCGGCCGGATTATAGCGCTCCAGGTTTTCGTTCATCACGTTGGCGATCGACATACCGCACGTCACCGAGGTAATGGCGAGGAACAGGATCATCGCGATGACGCCCATCGAAAAGCACACCGTATTGACCTTGGCCGAAAGCTGACGCACGGTAAACATATTGAGGCCACGCCAATACACGCTGCGCAGGCTCTGCAGCAGCTTGATGAGCATGCCCGAGAGCCCCCAGAACAGGGCAAAGGTGCCCACGGTAACCATAGCGGTCGTAATACCAAACTGGTTCATGGCCTCTTGCAGCTTGCTGTCCGTCGCGGTTAGCGGGAACCCATCACGTAACAGACGGTAATAGGCCACGCCCACAAGCGCCACGTCCACGACAAAGATGGCAATCGCAATCCAGGGGTTGCGTGTCTTGATGCTCTCGTTGCGACGCTCGGCACCCATAAGCTCGATGAGTTTGGTACGACGCACGGCGCGAAGGTTCAGCAGTAGCGTGAGCACAAACATTACGAGCATGCAAGCAAGGGTCAGGTTGAACGCATGCACCGAGAAAAAGAAGTGGAAATTGGCGATCTGTGTCTTAAAGAGCGAGGCCGTAAAGAACGTCATGAGCTGGGAGAGTCCCACACCCAGCACAATGCCGGCGACAAAGGCCACGACCGAAACGATCACCGTCTCGAGCGCCATAATCGTGGCGACGCGCCCGCGCCCCATGCCGAGCACCTGGTACAGGCCAAACTCCTTCTTGCGGCGTTTCATGATGAAGTTATTGGCATACACCATCAAAAAGGCCATGACACCGGCCAAAAAGTACGTCAGGTTGCCGAGCATGCTGCCCATAACCTGCGCCAAGCCCTTTTCATCGATGCCGGCGATGTCGACCTGCATCGAGATGGTGTTAAAGGCATAGAAGACCGTGACGCCCAGGGTGAGCGTCAAAAGGTAGACGAGGTAGTCGCGGCCGGCGCGGCGGACGTTGCCCCAAGCGAGTTTACAGAGCATCGGAGCCCTCACCGCCCATCATGGCAACGACCTCCATAATGCGGTCGAAGAACTCTCGGCGGTCGGTGTCGCCGCGGCGCAGCTCGGTGAAGATCTTGCCGTCGCGGATAAACAGCACGCGGCTCGTGTAGCTGGCAGCAAAGCTGTCATGCGTGACCATGAGCACGGTGGCGCGCAGGCGGCGATTGAGGGACTCCAGGCTCTCGAGCAGCAGGCGGGCGCTCTTGGAATCGAGGGCGCCGGTGGGCTCGTCGGCCATGATCATGGTGGGGTCGGTGACGAGCGCGCGAGCCGCGGCAACGCGCTGCTGCTGACCGCCGGACATCTGGTAGGGATACTTGTCGAGCACCTGGCTGATGGACAGGCGCGCTGCCACATCCTGCACGCGGGTCGAGATCTCTGCCGAGTTTGTGCGGGCGATGGTGAGCGGCAGGGCGATGTTCTCGCGTGCCGTGAGCGTATCGAGCAGGTTGGAGTCCTGGAAGATAAAGCCGAGCTCCTCGCGGCGGAACTGCGAAAGCTTGGCCTGCTTCATGCGCGTCACGTCCTGACCGTTAATGCGGATCGTGCCGCTCGTGGCTCTATCGATGGTCGAGACGCAGTTGAGCAACGTCGACTTGCCCGAGCCCGAAGCGCCCATGATGCCCACGAATTCCCCGCGGTTGACGGTAAAGCTGACGTCGTTGAGCGCGCGGGTCACGTTGCCCAGCGCCCCATATACCTTTTCGAGATGCGCGACCTCCAGTACCGGGGTCGCCATGTGCGTGGTTTGCATACCGAGTCCTTTCTTGCGATTAGTCTACGGCATCTATAGTCGCAAGAAGACGAGTCGGCTACCATCGATATGGCTTACGCTTGCCTTACCGTTGTGTAAGGTACGGGTAGCCGCCCTGCCACGTGTTGATATTGAGAGAGGACTCCTGTTGAAGACTGTTCATGTTGCCGCTGGGATCATTCGCAAGGAAGGATCTGACGAGCTGCTTGCCGTGCAGCGCGGCTATGGCGACATGCAGGGACTTTGGGAGTTCCCCGGCGGCAAGCTCATGCGCGGCGAGACGCCCGAGGACGCCGTACGCCGCGAACTCATGGAAGAGCTGCGGGTAAAAGTCACCAACCTGCGCGATTTTTACACCGTTGAGTATGACTACCCCGATTTCCATCTCTCGATGGAGTGTTACTACTGCTCGCTCGCCGATGAATCCGATGAACCCCAGAAGCACGACCGCCAGCTCGATATCCGCTGGATTCCGCGCACCTCGCTTGCCACGGTTGAGTGGATGCCCGCCGACAAAGGGCTTATCGATGCTCTGATTGAGTTGAAGGAAGATCGGCTTGAGGCCAACGGCACTGCCAACGACGCCGAGGCCACCACGACCGACAAACCCGCCACCAAATCCAAGCGCGCACCTAAGCGCCGCAGCAAGAAGCGTCCCAAACCCGGTCTGCTCGACGGCATCGATACCTCGGACCTTTCAGCCGACGAGCGCGAACTGGTGCGCCGTCGCGCCGCTATAAAAAAGTCCATGAAGGGCAACAAGCGTGCGAACACCAAACCCGAGCTGCTCGTACGTCAGCGCCTGCGCGCCGCGGGCCTCACGGGCTATCGTTTGGAATGGAAGGTTCCCGGCAAACCCGATATCGCCTTCCCCGGGCGCAAGATCGCCATCTTCGTCAACGGTTGCTTTTGGCACCGCTGCCCCAAGTGCAACCCTAGCAAGCCCAAGCGCAACGTTGAGTTTTGGGAGGCAAAGTTCCGTCGCAACGTCGAGCGCGACCGCGCTGCCATCGACGCGCTTACCCAAATGGGCTGGACGCCCATAACCATCTGGGAATGCGAACTCAAAAAGGACCGCATCGACGCCACCATAGAAAAGGTCATCGAGCAGGTGCGCACTGCAGAGCCGCAGCGCTAGGAACGAGCCGTCCACACGCCCCACACAGGCAAGCCACATCCGTGCCACAAACCTTAGAAAGCCCTTAAGCCCAAAACCTTTCAAGAGTGTTACTCGATAGCTTTTACCTGCGGTTTCATCGCAACGTCAAACCTCATTAAGCCTTTCTTTAGCACTTCTTTGCAGCAGCCGCGGCATAATACTGCCAACGCACGGGACCTAGCAGCACACCCCGTGCGCAACCTTTTGGTGGACATCGAGGAGGCCGCATAAGCATGCATTCTTCCAATGACGCAGCACAGCAGCCATCCCTAAATCATGCAAACCTTTTCTCCTTCCCCCCGACACAGAGAAACGGCCTCCTCGACTCCCCCACCACAAAAGCCAAACGCTCAACCGACCAGAGCCACAACTTGCGAGCATCGTTCGAAAAGCTCCAAGCATCCCTAAACAAGTCATTCCCCAACCAAGCCCGGGCATACTAACCCCTCATCAACAAAGCGCCCCTCGCGCCCCACCCCTTCAGCCCCAACGCCACAAGGGCGATCGAGCAGGACGGCTTGGGCGGGTCCCCGTACTTAGTTTCCAAAATCATTCCGCAGCGCGAAGCCCTCTTATTATTTTCAGACCTAACGCCACAAGGGCGACGACCTCGAGTAGGTCAACCTGGGAGGGACGAGGGCTTAGTTCCCCAATCTTTCCGCAGGGGGCAAAAAGCCTCGCCGCACGAAGTGTGCAGCGAGGCTTTTTGCATGCCCGAGGACGATTGGGGAACTAAGCCCTCGTCCCTCCCCGGGATATGTAGCGAGTCGGAGTACCCTTGCTGTTACTCTGCCTTGCCCACAGAGTTAAGGTTGGTCATGCGGATCTTAACCAGCTCGGTGATCTCACGCATACCCTCCTTGGCCGGCTTCTTGGGATCGAAGCAGGCAGGGTTCTCGGCCATGTAGGCCATGAAGCCCTTGGTGTAGGCCTGACGCAGCTCGGTGGCGTAGTTAACCTTGCAGATGCCGTTCTTCACAGCCTCGGCAACCTGCTCATCGGGCACACCGGAGGTGCCGTGCAGAACCAGCGGCACGTCGACGGCGTCGCGGATGGCCTTGACCACGGACTGCTCGATGTGCGGATCGCTCGTGTACACACCGTGGCTGGTGCCAACGCCAATTGCGAGGGAGGTGCAGCCGGTACGCTCGACGAACTCCTTGGCCTCGGCAGGATCGGTGTAGGGGCTCTCGCCCTCAACCGCGGGACCGTCGTCCTCCTTGCCGCCAACCTTACCGAGCTCAGCCTCGACGGGCACGCCCATGGCGCGGCCAGCATCGGCGACGGACTTGGTCAGGGCGATATTGTCCTCGAAGGACTCGTGCGAACCGTCGATCATGACAGAGGTGTAGCCAGTGCGGAAAGCCTGCATGCAGCGGTCATAGCCATCGCCGTGATCGAGGTGCAGGGCGACGGGCACGGAAGCGCGCTCGGCGGCAGCCTTGACCATGCCGTAGAAGTAGTCCAGACCAGCGGTCTTGATGGTGCCCGGGGTGGTCTGCATGATGACGGGGGACTTGGTCTCCTCGGCAGCGGCCAGAACGGCCATAACAAACTCGAGGTTCTCGACGTTGAAAGCGCCAACAGCGTAGTGGCCGGCCTGAGCGTCCTTGAGCATCTTTTCGGTGGTAACAAGTGCCATGAGCGTTTGCTCCTCTCCCTCGCCCGCATCTGGACATCGGGCGTAGTTGTTCACAAGGCGTTTTACCTTGCGTTTTGCTGCGCTCATTGTATGAAATTCAGCAGCTTTGCACGTGCGAGATATTGAGCCCATGCAGGTCAATACAGTCATTTTTGAAAAGCAAACGGAAGAAATTTGAGCCGAGTGAACATGTTCGATATTGAATTTTGGGCGTTCAGCGTCTTTCTTTTATAGAAAAGATAAGTAATCGAAAGGTGTTTTCTTACCCAAAAAGAAAATGAACGAAAATAGATTCAACACAATTCCTGCAAATTTAGCCGAGAATGGAGCAAGCATGGCCCAAGCCACCAACCGCGCCTTTGCCGACGAACGCCGTACCGCCATTTTGGAAATGCTCGATCATAATGCCTCGGTGCAGGTAGCAGAAATCGCCCAGACCTTTGGCGTGTCCTCCGTCACCGCCCGCGCCGACCTGGACGCGCTCGCCGAAGCAGGCAAGCTGCGCCGCACGCACGGCGGTGCCGTATCACTCCACAAACGTCTGACCGTCTCCACGCAGGATCGCCGCATCAATGTCAACGTCGCCGCCAAGCAGGCCATCGCGCAAAGCGCCATTGCGCTCGTCAATGACGGCGACACGCTGCTCGTCGACTCGGGCACCACGGCGCTCGAGTTCGTCCGGCTCCTCGACCAGCGCGACGGCATCACCGTCATCACGGCAGACATTACCATTGCCGATTACATCGACGAGAGCATGCCCTCGGTCGATGTCGTCATGCTGGGCGGGGCGCTGCGCAAAGGCCATCGTTATTTGTACGGACCGCTCACTATGCAGGCGCTCCAAATGGTCCATGCCGATCTGGCCGTCATGTGCCCCGGCGCCTTTGTCTCCAGCTGCGGCTTTACGACAGACTTTCCCCAGATGGCCGAGACCAAAACGGCTATGATCGCCGCGGCCCATCAAAGCGTCGCCCTCATGGACGCCAGTAAGGTCAACGGACGCGGCATGTACCGCTTTGCCGAGCTGACCGATGTCGACGTCATCGTGATGGACCGTGACCCCGATCATTCCGTCGCCACCTCAATCGCCGAGACTGCCGACAGCGCACGTCCAGCCCTCATCATCGCCACCAGCTAAAACAAAAACCACCACAAAGGTGCCTGTGAACTGCGCCCCGAAACTTGGACTGAATAAATAGCGACTACGCCGCAAGGGCC
>UQNU01000070.1 GCA_900542555.1 uncultured Collinsella sp. | reverse complement strand
TACTGCATGTAGTGGAAGTGCCACGTGCCGTTTATCACCATGTCGAGCTCGACACGTACGTTGTCGCGGTCCTCGGGATGAACGCGGGCGAGCCACATGTCGAGTGAGTTAAAAGGGTGCTGGGAGGGCAGGTCAAAATCGCGCACGGCGTTAACCGACCATTGCGATTCTCCCGTATCGAGATTGAGGATAAACGGATAGCGCGTCTCGGAGCTCATGGAGATCGCTTGGAACACCCGGTCGTTGCAGGGAAGCTGATCGACGATTGGGCGTTGCGGCGCGTCATCGTCTTTCGGTTGCTGCACACGATGCATAAGCTTATAGCGATACATCTTGCGATCGGCATCCATTGTCATCTGGCGACGCGTGTCGCCAGCAAGTGGATCGACGCGCGAGCAGCCAAAGCTAAAGCTGCCGATCATGGGCGCCTTGCCACCTGAGCTCGCCTCGATCAGCCTGGTACGTACCTGCTCCAAGCGCTGCTCGAGTTCAATCTCGTTTGCGGAGAGCGAGATGAGCACAAACTCGTCTCCACCGATACGGAACAGCATCTCATCGTGCTCCATGGTTTCGGAGAGCGTGCGGCAGATGCTCAGAATATAGCGATTGCCTTCGGCGTGGCCAAACCTATCATTGCAATGCTTGAGATGGTCGATGTCAATATAGGCGCAGGTGAAGGGGTCGCCTTTGCGCCAGAGTTGCTCGACGTGACGGTCGAATCCGTTGCGGTTGCCCAAGTTGGTGAGCGGGTCGATATAGGCGTTGCTCTCAAGCAGCCGGCGCTCTTGCTGCAGGATGGCGTGCGTCTTTTGCAGTTGCTCGCCAACGGCGCGTAGCTCAGCAGGCAGCGCGGCAACATCGAGTTCGGCGGTCGAGATGCCATTCGCAAGTCGCTGAAGATAGGCAATAATCGATTGCTCGCCCAGGCGATATGATTCGTTCATGATGGATAACCTCCTTGGGCGGAACAGCGGTTTGTATCATATCCCCAATTCGGTTTGAATTGGGGATATAAGTTAACTAATGGAGGCAAATTCCCCCTTCGGCGGTGGTGTTTTGCGCGCGAGCGTATCAGTTGTTATTGCCACCATCGAGCAATGCCTCAAAATCCTTCGCTGGCATGGGGCGGTAGTAGAGGAAGCCTTGAGCGTCGCGGGCGCCCATTTGCCGTAGCACGTTCGCCTGCTCATTTGTCTCGACGCCTTCGACCACGACGGGCAGATGGAGCGACTGCGCCATCTCGAGCATCGATGAAATGATCTGCGTGCTGCGGCCTTGATCGCCGTCGACGGGCGCAATCTGCCAAATGTGCTTGTCGAGCGTCACCATAAAGCCGCTTTCCTCGAGTGCGGGGATATGGGTGCACATGCTGTGGACGGCTATTATTCGACAGGCGGTAGCGCGACGATGCGATGTTCGATGAAAATGCGACTGAGACGATATATGTTGACGGGTATACTTGTCCCGGTTTAAAACGCAGGAACGGAGATGGTCGCATGGCACAGCCGGATACGACGCACACGGTGGGGCTTGCGCTCGAGGGAGGCGGCTACCGCGGTATGTATACGGCGGGCGTGCTCGACGTTTGGATGGAGCACGGTTTGACCTGCGACCATATGGTGGGTGTCTCGGCGGGCGCGGCGTTTGGCTACAACTTTAAATCGCGCCAGATCGGCCGCGCCATTCGCTACAACAAGGCCTATTGTGCCGATAAGCGCTATGCGGGTGTGACCAGCTGGTTGCGAACCGGTGACATGTTCAATGCCGATTTTGCCTATCACGAGGTGCCCATCGAGCGCGATCCCATCGACCTGGAGACATATCGCGCCTGCCCTATGCGGTTTACGTGCGTGTGTACCGATATCGAGACGGGCAAGGCCGTCTACCACGACCTGCCCTATGGCGACGAGCGCGATATCGAGTGGATTCGGGCGTCGTCGGCGATTCCCGTGGCGACGCGTCCCGTTGCTATTGGCGGGCATAAGTATCTGGATGGTGGCGTGGCTGATTCCATTCCCAGCGCTTGGTTGTTTGCGCAGGGGTATGACCGCAATATCGTGGTACTCACGCAGCCGGCGGGCTTTGTGAAGCAACCCAACAGCGTGATGCCCATGCTGCGGCGCGTGTTCCGTCACTACCCGGAGTTTGTTGCAGCGCTCGATCATCGGCATGAGGTCTACAATGCCACGCTCGATGACTTGGCGCGTCGTGAGGCTGCCGGCGAGGTCTTTGTGGTGCGGCCGAGCGAATCGGTGAAGGTGCCGTCGCTGTGCCGCGAGCCGGATGAGCTCGAGCGTATCTACCAGGTCGGCCGCCACGATGCGGAGGCGACCTTGCCGGCGCTGGAAGCGTATCTGGCAGGGTAGAGGCTGCTGCCGCCATCTCGGCGGAAAGCGCATCCCGGAATGGAGATCCAAACTGGGATGCGTTTTCCATTGCTGAAGTTATGGGGTCGCGGAGCAACTGCTCGGCCTATGCCTATGCCTGCTGCCAGGTGTCGACGAGCTCCTTGGCCGCGGCGTAGGGGTCATCGGCGCTGCAGACGGCACTCACCACAAAGAAGCCGTCGACGCCGGTGGCCTTGAGCTGCGGCAAGTCGGCCGTCTTGACGCCGCCGCCCACCACGATGGGCACGGGGCTTGCCGCGTGGAGTGCGGCCAGGTCCTCAAAGCTCTTGGTGATGATAGAGCCGTCGGCCGCGCGTCCGCAGTCGCGCTTGGTCTCGGTCTCGTGGAGTGGGCCGATGCCCAGGTAGTCGACTAGGCTCATGTCGGCGGTCTTGACGTACTCGAGCATCTCCTCGCAGCGGGCCGAAAGGCCCACGATGGCATCGGGGCCCAAAAGTTTGCGGCAGGCCTCGACGGGAATGTCGCTCTGGCCTACATGCACGCCATCGACAGCAATACCCTGCTCGCGCGCGGCGAGTACGCAGTCCAGGCGGTCGTCGATTAACAGGGCGACCCGACCGGTCTTGCCGGCCTGTGCGATTGCCTGCGCGGCGTCGCCGGTCAGCGCGATGATCTCGCGGGCGCTTGCCACCTTGGAGCGCACCTGGATGCAGGTAAAGCCTGCGTCGAGCGCCTGGGCCACCACATCGCCCACGGGACGTCCCAGCGTGTTTTCGGGGCCGAGTACTAGATACGCCGAGATATCAAGGTTGTCGCGGATGCTCATCGTGCTTCCTCCTGCTTTTTGATCTGTGCTTCCATGCGCTCGAGTTTGCCGGTCATGGTGTCGGTAAATCCGGGTCGAATATCGGCCTTGAGCACGACTTCGGTGCGGATGCCCTTGCTCGCCAACACAAAGGTTGCGTCGCGCACGACCTGCATGACCTCGTCCCAGTCGCCCTCGATCTCGGTGAACATCGAGGTGGTGCGGTTGGGAAGGCCGCTCTCGCGAATGACGCGCACGACCTCGGCGACCTCGGCGGACAGCTCGTCGCCGGTGCCGCACGGGGCGATGGCGACGGCGACGAGCGTGTTCATGCCGGCATTGGTTACGGGCTCGGACATGGCCTATGCCTCCTCGAGCTCGAGTTGGTTATCGGCAATGTCTTGGGCGGTCGCGCGGTAGAGTTCGTCGATAAAGGCGACCTTAAAGCTTGCCGGGGCGTCGGCGACAGCGGCGGCACGCGTGCCGGCCACGTTGTAGACGGCGGTGCCGCAGACGGCTGCCGTAAACGGGTCGGCGGCGCAGGCGTACACGGCCAGCACGCCGCCCTGCGAGCAGCCGCAGCCGGTGATCTTGGACATGAGCGGGCTGCCGCCGTGGGACTTGGCCACCGTCGTGCCGTCGGTAATCAGGTCGACTTCGCCCGAGACCACTACGGCGCCGCCGGTGTAGCGGGCGAGCGCCACGGCGGCGTCGCGGGCAGCGTCTACCGTGTCGGTGGTATCGACACCGCGTACGCGGCTCAGATCGGCCGCCTCGCCCTCAAGACCCCACAGGCCGGCGAGCGCGATGATCTCGGAGGCGTTGCCGCGCACGATGGCGGGCTTGTACTGCTTGAGCTCGTTTACCAACTGGGTGCGCAGGCTACCGATGCCCAGGCCCACCGGATCGAGCACCCAGGGCTTGCCGGCGTCATGTGCCGCCTTGGCCGCGCGGGGAATCGTCTGCTCGTAGATGGGGAAGAGCGTGCCCATATTGAGATAGATGGCGCCGCCGCCGGCAACGAGTGCCTCGCCCTCGTCGGGCAGATAGACCATAGCGGCCGAACCGCCCACGGCGAGCTGCGCGTTGGCGACAAAGTCGATCGTCACCGTGTTGGTGATGGAACCGGCCATCGGATTGGTGGCGCGAATCTCCTCCACGGCCTTGACCATATGTTGCTTAAGCTGTTCCGAATCAATCACTGCACATGCCTCCTTGGCATAGAAAAGGGGCGCTGTGCATAGACAGCGCCCCTGTAAAGGCGGCATGCTCCCTACGCCAGCATTAACTGACAGGTTCAAAGGATTGGGCCCATTGCCCTCTCAGCCTTGTGGTTTGCACCGCCGGCACTCCCGCATCGAATCTGTTGTTCCCTATACTAGCGCACCGTTACAATGGATACGGTGAAAATGACTGGGGGACTCTATGATCAAACTTGTGCTGACCGATATGGACGATACGCTGATTCCAGCCGGGCATGACGGCGCCAGCGACTACGCCATTGAGGGTATTCATGCCATGCAGGTGGCGGGTCTGCACTTTGGGCCGGTTTCGGGTCGTCAGCCGTCCGCGATGGGCTGGATGTTCAAAAACCGTTCCGAGTGTTTTTCGACCGGTGCGTTCTGTAACGGCCAGGTGATGTTTGTCGACGGCGAAGTAGTCGCCTCGCGCGCAATCGACAACGATGCTCTGATGCGTTTGGCCGACTATCTGGAGCAAGAGACCAACGATACATTTCTAAAAGTCTACAGCCTGGGCGATGACTTTTGGGGCAACGATGCCTATTGCGTGACGAGCAATCCCGAGCGTGTGCGTCGCGCTATGGAGTCGGGCGGCAATGCGTGGCTCAAAGGCGAAGAGGCCCCGTGCCGTCCCGTCGTCGATGACGCGCCGGTGTTTAAGGCGAATATCTGGAGTGCCCGTTCGCGTGAGGAGCTCGCGGAGCTACGCGAGCGCGTTGCCGCTGAGGTGCCGGAACTCTCGCTCGTGTTTCCCAACAACCGAGTGCGCCTGTTCGACATCCTTCCGGATGGTTGGGACAAGGGCTGCGCTGCGCTGGAGCTGGCGCGCGCTTTGGGCCTGACGCCCGACGAGGTGGCCGTATTTGGCGATTCCGATAACGATCTGCCCATGATCGATGCCGTTCCCAATTCCGTTGCAGTCGCCAATGCCAACGAGGCCGTCACGGCTGCCGCGCGCTGGCATATCGGCGCTGCGGCAGATGATGCGGTTGCCGGGGCTCTGCATCAGATTGCCGCCTGCGCCACGACGGGGGAAATGCCGTCGTTTATGCGTCAGGAGGGTGCAGCCGACGCGAATCTCGCGAACAGCTAAGGAGACAGCCATGAAGCTCCAGCAGCTCAGATATGTCGTCAAAGTTGCCGAATGCGGCAGCATTACCGAGGCCTCGCGCCGTCTCTTTGTGTCGCAGCCTTCGATTACCGCGTCGATTCGCGATCTCGAAAACGAGATGGGTGTGCACATCTTTGAGCGTACCAACAAGGGCGTCATTGTGTCCGAGGAAGGTGAGACCTTCTTGGGCTATGCGCGCCAGGTACTCGACCAGGCCGACCTGCTCGAGGGCAAGTACAAGGGCGCATCCGAGCAGGTGCCGCACTTTAGTGTGAGCTGCCAGCATTATTCCTTTGCCGTCAACGCGTTTGTCGACGTGATCCGCGAGTTCGATGCCGCGCGCTACGACTTTACCCTGCGCGAGGAGCAGACTCACGAGATTATCGAGGATGTCGCGCATATGAAAAGCGAACTGGGCATCCTGTACTTATCCGAGCATAACCGCGAGGTCATCGAGCGCATGCTGGTGGCCAACGAGCTCGTGTTCGAAGGACTCTTCTGCGCCACGCCGCATGTCTTCGTCTGCGCCGACCATCCGCTGGCGGACCGCTCCAGCGTGACGCTCGAGGATCTGGAAGACTACCCGTTCCTGTCCTACGAGCAGGGCAGCTACAACTCGTTTTACTATTCCGAGGAGCTGACCTCGACGTTCGAGCGTCGCAAAAATATCCGCGTGCGCGACCGTGCGACGTTGTTCAATTTGGCCATGGGCCTCAACGGCTACACGGTATGCTCGGGCGTGATCAGCCACGAGCTCAACGGCCCCGGCATTATCTCGATTCCGCTCGACGTGGACGAGTACATGGAGATTGGCATTATTACGCGCAAAAATACGACGCTCACGCGCTATGGGCAGGCCTATATCGACGCAATTCGTCAGCATATTTAGCTCACTTCGAGATATCCATGTGAGGCTGAGTCCCGCTGTTGCTCGGTATAGAAAAAACTAATAACAAACCTATATAAACATATATTTTACGATGACCACATGAGCGCCCATACTGTGTCTCGATAAAGCAACCAATGCAAAGGGAGATATCTATGAGCACTTCGATTCAACCGAACGCGCCGTTTCGTGCCGATATCGTCGGCAGCTTTCTTCGTCCGCAGGCTGTAAAGGACGCCCGTGCCGCCTATGTCGCGGGTAAACTCGACGCTTCCGGCCTTAAGGCCGTCGAGGACGATGCCATTCGCGATTTGGTGGCCAAGCAGAAGTCCGCTGGCCTGCAGGTGATTACCGATGGCGAGTTTCGCCGCAGTTACTGGCACCTCGACTTTATGTGGGGGCTCAACGGCATTGAACGCCGTACCTCGCGTACGGGCTATATGTTCCACGACGAGGAGACCACAGCCGACACCGCCGTGGTAACCGGCCCCATTAGCGGCGAGAACCATCCGTTCGTCGAGCACTTTAAATTTGTCAAGGCGCTCGAGGGGGAGGGCCAGGTCGCACGCCAGACCATTCCGGCGCCGATCCAGACGTTCTCCGAAGTCACGCTCGACCGCTGCGACGGCCAGCAGGAGAGCCTGCGCGCTGTCTATAAGACCGATGAGGAACTTGCCGACGCCATCGCAGCCGCTTATCGCACGGTGATCGCCGACCTGTACGCAGCAGGCTGCCGCAACATCCAGTTTGATGACTGCACCTGGGGCATCTACTGCGACACCGATTTTGTCGCCAAAACCGGCATGAGCCCGGTTGACCTGCAAAAGGTAAGCGAGCTGGGCGTGGCGCTCAACAACGCCGCCATCGAGGGCAAGCCCGACGATCTGGTTATCAACACGCACGTGTGCCGCGGCAACTACCACTCCACCTACGCTTTTGAAGGCGGCTACGATCCCATCGCACCGTACCTGTTCGCACATGAGAATGTCGATGCGTTCTATCTGGAGTTCGACACGCCGCGCGCCGGCGGCTTTGAGCCGCTCAAGTACGTCGCTCCCGGCAAGAAGGTCGTGCTGGGCTTGGTAACCACCAAGGCGGCAGAGCTCGAGAACGAGGATGTTATCGTCGAGCGCATCCGCGAAGCCGCAAAGTACGTGCCGCTCGAGAATCTGTACCTGTCGCCCCAGTGCGGCTTTGCCAGCTGCGAGATTGGCAACAAGCTGACCGAGGACGAGCAGTGGGCAAAGATCGCGCTGGTCAAGCGCATTGCCGAGCGCGTTTGGAAGTAACGCTACCGTTTGCAGGTGGCGGCGCGTGCGAGGCATTGCGTATCGCGTACAATGGTTCGGATCGTATCGTTCGGGCAGGTTATCCGATATGCCTGATCGCCCTTCCAT
>UQNU01000069.1 GCA_900542555.1 uncultured Collinsella sp. | reverse complement strand
CTGGCTCGCACGGAGGCCACATTAAGTGGCCTCCGGCTCGTGCGGAACTCGCGACAAACTTAACCCCTGTGCCGCCCGGGCCGGGAATCCGACGTGCTCGTTGGGGCAACGTTCCCTGCCAAAAAAGGACAGGTTTATTTTGGTCGGTTTTATCTGGGGAAATGCTGCGCTCCAGCGGTGATCTGCTCTCATCTCTCGCATGGAAATCGGCGGCGTTTTCGGAAGTATGCGGCAAATTATGAACTTGCCGAGCACACAGGGGTTTTGCGATAACAAATCCGCAGGTAGAGCGCTTGAGCATATGCGGTGTGGTCGACCCATCAAGATTTTGCCGCATACTTCCAAAATTCAGACGAATATCGCTTGCTTCAACCACCCATGTATCACAAAATAGGCCGCTTCCCCTAATGGGAAGCGGCCTCAGACCTTACGAATAAACGATGGTAAAGGGCTCTTCCGTTTCGGTCTCTCCTGTTGACGTGCACCTCGTACCCTCAAGCGTTACTGAGACCACTTGGTCGACATCGATTAACTTCGTTGGCACCCAGATGTTCTCTCCGCTATTGCGCGCATAAGAAAAATATAAGTTGAACACCCCTGCGTCGTCATCTTCGATAATCTGCTCCGATCCATCCTTGTAGCTGACGGTCAGCTTTTTCGTGACTGCTTCATCGCCCAAATCATCGATGTGCGTCTGGATGGAAAACGGGCTAATCTCAAGAGGCGAGTCGCCGGAGCGGAGTTCCTTTGTATCGACGTACGCTCCAACGCTAAACTCGGGCGTCGATGCTTCAAACTGCCTCGCACTCTCACCTTCGCCCTCGGTCCACTGGATATTCCAGGTGACCGCATGTTGAAAACCTCGCTCGCGATCCATAGAAGCAAAGTACATCGTGCCATTAATGACAGTATCGCTTGATGTGTCCTTATCAATGGTGCAGCGTGTGTCAGCCCATTCCTCGCCGAACTTCATGTCGGGCGTGCCGATGCCCCGTTCTTCTTCACCATAAAGAACAAGTTCGCCGATCTCTGCTGCCGGCTTGTAGCAGTTAACTCCATTTGGATTGGACAACGTAAACGTCACGGCGCCGCAGCCGTTTTGATCGATAGCCATCTCATGGATATCGAGCGTATAACCGTTACCCTCGACGGACAGATTAACCTTCTGGACTGCACCCTCCAGGCTTTGGGGCGCGATGCCATCACCAAACTCTCTGGTGTAGGTGTATTTAGTCCCCAATGAGCCGCCGTTGGTCCAGGTGATGGAATCCCCATTGCCGTGGTTTCCCCAAGCTGAGGCAAAATAGCCGGAATTGACAACGGCGTAGGCGACTCCTCCGGTCGCCAGCACTCCGACAAGACATCCGATTACGGCAACATAGAGGGGCTTCGCGTGGCCCTTTCGATGAAGCGGCTCACCCGCAGCGGTGTTTAGGACGCGATCTGCAAGATCACTATCGGCTTGGATGGACTCGAAGGCCTGCTTGATTTGATTGGATTTCACGGTCGCCCTCCTCTAGGATGAACTTGAGCTTCGACCTGCCGCGAGCTAAACGCGTTCGAACGGTCGCGGCTGGCACATGCAGTAACTCGGCAATCTCTGAGGTCGAAAAGCCCAGATAGTAATAGAGCACGATGGGAACGCGGAATCGCTCCGGAAGTCGCATAACGTCTGACAGGACCGCCTTGGTCTCATCCTGCGCTGCCGAGAGCGAATCGGCCAGGTTCTCAATATCCTCCACACGCCTCCATGGCTTTCGAAAGAGCGATTTGCATTCATTGATTGTGACCCGGATAAGCCAGCGGCGAAGATGTTCCCAGCTTTCAAAGTGTCCATCGCTTTTAAGCAACTTAAGAAAGACATCTTGGGCAACATCGTCGGCATCGGCGCGATCGCGCAGGTACGTCAATGCGATCCGAAACACGACATCCCGGTGATCTTCAACCGCCTGTCTAAATGCTTGTTCTTCCATAATCACCTCCCGGTGACGTTAATGATTCTTGATGAGGCCCTCACCATAGATACGCTTTGACCGAGCGATATGTTTCAAATTCAAGCAGGAATAACCTACCAAAATAAACCTGTCCCTTTTTGACAGGTTTTCTTCAACAAAAAAGGCCCGCTCCCCTGTTGGGAAGCGGGTCTTTGGAAGGGCGGTTAACGTTCTAGGAAATTACTCCTCGTCGTTGTCCTTGGCCTCTTCGGCGTCGTCGGTGTCCACGAGCTGGTTGAGCAGCTCGTCGAGAGAAGCCATGTCCTCGTTGATCGCGCCGTTGGCGGGAGCCTTCTTGTCGTCGATCGGGGCGCCCAGAAGCTCCTCGTCGGCGTCGGCGTGATGCGTCGGCGCGGCGGAGGTGCCCAGCAGGATGTCGTCCGGACCGTCGGGGCTAAAGACCATCTGCAGCAGCTGCGAGAGGTCCTCCTCGTCGGCAACGTCGTCGTTGTTCTCGAGGATGTAGAGCAGGTCGTGGGCCTCAAGGCCGTCGCGGAGCTCCTCGATCGCCTTGGCACCGATGCCATCGATGCGCAGCAGATCCTCCTCGGACTTGCCGACCAGGTCGCCGACCGTCTCGATGCCGACCTCGCTGAACTTGTTGGTCCAGCGCTGCGACACGCCCAGGTCGTCGAACAGGTACAGGCGAGCCTTCTCGGCGGAGATGGTGTGGCCGTTGCGGGTGAACGAACCGTCAGCACCACCGAACTCGTCGTACCCGGCCCAGTCGAGCTGCTGCGGGAGCTGCTCGTCCAGGTCCTTGAGCTCCACAGGAGCCCACTCGGGCAGCGACTTGGCGTTGGGCGAAGCCGGGCCGTCGATGTCCACGTAGCCGTCGGCCGTACGATACGTCAGCTTGGCGTTGGCGTACGGCTTGAGGCCGGTACCAGCCGGGATCTTCTTACCGACGATGACGTTGGACTTAAGGTCGAGCAGGTGATCGACCTTGCCCTCGATGGCAGCCTCGGTAAGGACGCCAGCGGTACGGATGAACGAAGCGCTCGACAGCCAGGAGTCGATGTTGGACGCGACCTTGAGCGTACCCAGGATGACGGGCTCGGCCACAGGAGCCTGACCGCCCAGACGGGCAACGCGCTCGACCTCGTCAGCAAACTCGTAGCGGTCGACGTACTGACCAAGCAGGTACTTGGAGTCACCGGGGTTGGTGATCTGAACGCGACGCAGCATCTGACGTGCGAGCACCTCGATGTGCTTGTCGTTCAGGTCGACGCCCTGGCTGGTGTAGACGTCCTTGACGCTCTCGACGAAGGTGTGCATCGTCGACTCGATGTCGGTCAGCTTGCGCAGGTTGCGGAAGTTGACGAAGCCCTTGGTGATCTGGTCGCCGGCGCGAACCTCGCAGCCGTCCTCGATCTCGGGCATAAAGCGCACCGAAGCGGGGACGCGACGCTCGTCGAGAACACGGGTGTGGTCCTCGGAGTCGGTGAGCGTCAGCACGTACTCGGACTTCTCGGGCTTAATCGAGAGGTGACCGGAGTACGGAGCCAGCTCGGCCTCGCGACCCAGGATCTTCTCGTTGACGTTGCCGACGATATCGAACATACGGCTGACCGTAGGCAGGCCCTGCGTAATATCGTCGACGCCAGCGACGCCGCCGGAGTGAATGGTACGCATCGTAAGCTGCGTACCAGGCTCACCGATGGACTGGGCGGCAATAATGCCGACCGCGGTACCGATGGCGACCGGACGACGGGTGGAAAGATCCCAGCCGTAGCACTTCTGGCACACGCCGTACTTGGAGCGGCAGGTGAGCAGCGCGCGAAGCTTGACCTTCTTGAGGCCCGCATCGACCATCTTCTGGATGTCGGCGACCTTCTCGATGTAGCCGTCCTGCTCAAAGAGCACGGTGCCATCGGGAGCCACGACGTCCTCAATGAAGCAACGGCCGACGAGGTCGGTGTTGAGGTCGGTGGTGCCGGGGATGATGAGGTTGTAGGTGACGCCCTCGTGCGTACCGCAGTCCTCCTCGCGGACGATGACGTCCTGGGCCACGTCGACCAGACGACGGGTCAGGTAACCAGAGTCCGAGGTGTGGGATGCGGTATCGACCAGGCCCTTACGGGCGCCGTAGGTCGAAATGAAGTACTCGAGCGGCAGCAGGCCCTCGCGGAAGTTCGCCTTAATGGGAAGGTCGATCGTCTCGCCGGACATGTCTGCCATCAGGCCACGCATGCCGCCGAGCTGACGCAGCTGGGTCTTAGAACCACGGGCGCCGGAGTCGGCCATCATATAGAGCGGGTTCTCCTCGTCGAACAAGTCGAGCATGAGCGCTGCAACCTTGTCGGTACAAGCGGTCCACTCGTTAACGACTTCGATGTGGCGCTCCGTCTCGTTGATGAAGCCCTCCTCGAAGTACTCGTTGATCTGGTCGACGTTGGCCTGGGCGCGATCGAGCAGCTCCTGCTTCTCGGCAGGGATGAGAGCGTCCCACACCGAGATGGTGAGGCCGGCGCGGGTAGCGTAGTGGAAGCCGGAGTACTTGATGGCGTCGAGGATCGGGCCGACCTTGGCCTCGGGGTAACGATCGCAGCAGTCGGCAACCAGCTTGGCCACATCGCCCTTGACCATCTTGTAGTTCATGAACTCATAGTCTTCGGGCAGGCACTGGCGGTTGAAGATGATGCGGCCGATAGAGGTCTCGAAGCGCGCGGTCTTGTTGCCGGTAACGTCGTAGTCGACGAACTCGTTCTTGCCGTTCTTGACGCGGAAGATACGGGTGCCGTCCTCGTTGATGACGTTGGCATCGGCAGCGGACACGCGAACCTGGATCTTGGCCTGCATGTCGACCTCGGAACGGCAGTCATAGGCGTGCAGCGCGTCGTCGAAGCTGGCGAACACGTGGTTCTCGCCCGGCAGACCCTCGCGGACCTGGGTGAGGTAGTACACACCAATGATCATGTCCTGCGAAGGGATGTTAACCGGCTTGCCGGATGCCGGCGAGCGCAGGTTGTTCGCAGAGAGCATGAGCACGCGAGCCTCGGCCTGAGCCTGGCTGGACAGCGGCACGTGGACAGACATCTGGTCGCCGTCGAAGTCGGCGTTGAAGGGCGAGCAGACCAGCGGGTGCAGGTGGATAGCCTTGCCCTCGACCAGCACCGGCTCAAAGGCCTGGATGGACAGACGGTGCAGGGTCGGTGCACGGTTGAGCAGCACGACGCGACCGTCGATGACCTCTTCGAGGATATCCCACACAAAGGTGGCACCGCGGTCGATAGCGCGCTTGGCGCCCTTGATGTTCTCGACCTTGCCGAGCTCGACCAGGCGCTTCATGACGAAGGGCTTGAAGAGCTCCAGCGCCATGGTCTTGGGCAGACCGCACTGGTGCAGCAGCAGCTTGGGGTCGGTAACGATTACCGAACGGCCGGAGTAGTCGACACGCTTGCCCAGCAGGTTCTGACGGAAACGACCCTGCTTGCCCTTGAGGGCCTCAGCGAGCGACTTGAGCGGGCGACCGCCACGGCCAGAGACCGGGCGACCACGACGGCCGTTGTCGAACAGGGCATCCACGGACTCCTGGAGCATGCGCTTCTCGTTGTTCACGATGATCGCAGGGGCGTCCAGGTCGAGCAGGCGCTTGAGTCGGTTGTTACGGTTGATCACGCGACGATACAGGTCGTTGAGGTCGGACGCGGCGAAGCGGCCGCCGTCGAGCTGGACCATCGGGCGCAGATCGGGCGGAATGACCGGGATGACATCCAGGATCATGTTCGCGGGGCTGTTGCCGCCCTTCAGGAAGGCGTCAACGACCTCGAGGCGCTTAACGGCCTTCTCGCGCTTCTGCTTCTGGGAATCCTCGTCGGCGATGATGGCCTTGAGCTTCTCGGCCTCGGAGGGGAGGTCGATGGCAGCGAGCAGGTCGCGGACGGCCTCGGCACCCATACCACCCTTGAAGTACATGGAGTAGTAGCGGGTCATCTCGCGGAACAGCGGCTCATCGGAGATGAGGTCGCGCTCGGTGAGCTTCATGAAGGCGTTGAAGGCGTCCGTGCGGAGCTGCTTCTCGTCCTTGCACTCTTCCTCGATGTCGACGATGCCAGAGGCGATCTCCTCGGGGGTCAGCGGCTCCTCGTCGGAGAACTCGTCAAAGTTCTCGGGGTTGCCCTGCTCCTTGAGGGACTCGATCTGGCGGGCGCACTCGGCATCGATCTCTTCCAGATCGGCGGCGAGCTCCTCGCGCAGGTCGTCAGCGTCGGCCTCGCGAGCCTCGTAGTCGACCTCGGTGATGATGTAGCTGGCAAAGTACAGAACCTTCTCGAGGTCCTTGGACTTGATGTCGAGCATACGGCTCATCGGGAAGCTCGTGGGGCTCTTGAAGTACCAGATGTGGGACACGGGAGCGGCGAGCTCGATGTGACCCATGCGCTCGCGACGAACCTTGGCCGAGGTGACCTCGACGCCGCAGCGCTCGCAGACGATGCCCTTAAAGCGGATGCCCTTGTACTTGCCGCAGGAGCACTCCCAGTCCTTGGCGGGACCGAAGATCTTCTCGCAGAACAGGCCGTCCTTCTCGGGCTTGAGGGTACGGTAATTGATGGTCTCCGGCTTCTTGACCTCACCGTGCGACCAGGAACGGATCTGGTCGGCGGAGGCAAGGGAGATCTTTACCGAGTCAAAATCAGTAGCTTCGAAATCTGCCACAGTCAACTACTCCTTATCAGTGGTCGTGGCGGCGACAGCCTCGGGTGCCTCGGCGGTCTCGGCATCCTGGGCCTCGACGTCGGTGTCAACGCCGGCGAGCGCAGCCAGGTCGTCGAGAGCAGAGGTCTCCTCGGCGGTCACAGGGGCGGAGGCGTCCTCGTCGGCATCGTGCATGGGCTCGATGTCCAGTGCGAGGGAACGGATCTCCTTGACGAGAACCTTGAAGGACTCGGGGATACCCGGAACCGGGACGTTCTCGCCCTTGACGATGGACTCGTAGGTCTTGACGCGGCCCACGGTATCGTCGGACTTGACGGTCAGGATCTCCTGCAGGACGTTGGCAGCACCGTATGCGTACAGTGCCCAAACTTCCATCTCGCCGAAGCGCTGGCCGCCGAACTGAGCCTTGCCGCCCAGCGGTTGCTGGGTAACCAGGCTGTAAGGGCCGGTCGAACGGGCGTGGATCTTGTCGTCGACCATGTGGCCGAGCTTGAGGATGTAGGACGTACCCACGGTAATGGGCTCGCGGAACTCCTCGCCGGTGCGGCCGTCGAACAGGCGGGTCTTGCCGCGCTCGTCAAGCTGGGTGACAAACTCGGGGCGCATGTGATCGCCAAAGGCAGCGGTGGCCTTGTTGAGCATGTTCTTGTTGGCGCGACGGATGACCTCGGCGATCTCGTCCTCCTTGGCGCCGTCGAAGACGGGCGTCGAGACGAAGAACGGACCGGGGACATACTTGTCGGAGTCGGCATCCTCGGTATCCCAACCGCAGGCAGCAGCCCAGCCAAGGTGGCACTCGAGCAGCTGACCGACGTTCATACGCGAAGGAACGCCCAGCGGGTTGAGGATAACGTCGATCGGGGTACCGTCAGCCATGTAGGGCATGTCCTCGACCGGCAGAACGTTACAGATAACGCCCTTGTTGCCGTGGCGACCGGCGATCTTATCGCCCTGCTGGATCTTACGACGCTGGGCGACGTAGACGCGCACCTGCTCGTTGACGCCGGGGGCCAGGTCGTCGCCGTTCTCGCGGCTAAAGCGGACGACGTCGATGACGCGGCCATAAGCGCCGTGAGGCATCTTAAGGGAGGTGTCGCGAACATCGTGAGCCTTGGCACCGAAGATGGCGCGCAGCAGGCGCTCCTCGGCGGTCAGAGCGCTCTCGCCCTTAGGCGTGACCTTGCCGACCAGGATGTCGCCAGGGCCGACCTCGGCGCCGATGCGGATGA
>UQNU01000068.1 GCA_900542555.1 uncultured Collinsella sp. | reverse complement strand
GACGGAATCGAGCGCCAGCGCCAGATCGGTATAATCCTTGTATGGGTCGTGGCGCTCAACTTCAAAATCGGTGGCGGCATCGACTAGCGCGCGGCCGACTTCGCTTACCGTATCGGCGTCACCTACGTATAAGTCACAGCTCAAGCCAGCACCCAGAAGGGCATCCAGGCCGCGATCCACGGCGACAACGTGATCGCACTCCCCTGCCAGCTTGCGCAGTAGTTCGTGGCTCGCCATCACCGGTGAGCCGCATACAACTAATACTTTCGCGGACAACGCCCTCGCCTAACCTTCATAAGTAAGAACGCGATCTAAATCCAGCTCCTCGTAGCTATCGATAAAGATATCGCAGTTGTCGCGCACATCGTCGCGCTTCATCCGGCCGTGCGGGTCATAAATACCCACACGCTTAAAGCCGGCGACCCCAGAGCTCTTAAGGCCAAAGACCGCGTCCTCAAACACCCAAGCGTGCTCAAACTTGCACCCGTGGCGCTCCTCCAGGCGGCGCAGCGCCAGCTCGTATACGTCGGGGAACTGTTTGGAGCGTCCTGCCTCGCCCGTCGTGGTAACAAACTCCATGTAAGCGTCGAGCCCGGCACCAGCGAGCGCGGACTTAACCAGCTCAGCCGGCGTGGATGTAGCCACGCACATGGCAATACCTGCCGCCTTCGCCTTTTCCAAAAATGCCAGGAGACCCTCGCGCGGCGGCACCTTGGAGTACCCATCAATCAAAATCTCGCCCAGCTCGCGATACAGCTCCTCGCCATTCGCGCCAATGCCCCAGGTGTCGTGGTAGGCCTGGCACTCGTCCTCCAGCGACAGGTGCTCAAATTGGGCAAAGTCATCCACGGTCACGTCAATCCCGTGGCGGTGCAATAACTCTGGCTGAGCATAAGCCCAAACGGGTGTGCTATTAACTAACGTGCCGTCGCAATCGAAAATAAAAGCAACCTTGGGAGCGGCGGTATGGGACATAAACGAACCTTTCGATGTCAAATGGTAAACAACCTGCTAAAAACGTTTTACCAAACGTCAGACTAACAATTTTGAAACCCTAATTGGTAAAACTGTCAAGAGTTTTACCACGGCAATTCTGCCAGTGGTATAAACATGTCGCTTACCGATTAAACGCCCCCGCAAATCCGCTTTCGTCCATAAAACTAACGCACAGGTGTTATCGTAGTTTCTGCCGAAAGTTCCACCGAGCACGCGAGGTGGAACGAATCACAGAAACTTCGCCGTCCCTTCGATTCGTGCAGCCTTGGACCTTTCGCATCTAGTCACCAAGGCAACACACTGCCGCGTCATGATGGGATCAAACGTGAGCGATACAAAGCTAAAGCCAGCAACCAAAAAGCCCGCTACCCGCAAAGCCGCCCCGCATGCACCGGAGCTCACCAAGGACGATGTCTACCTGTTTGGCATCGGTACGTGGGAGCGCAGCTGGGAAAAGATGGGCGCGCACCCCGACACGCAGAACCGTACGCGCGGCTGGCGCTTTTGCGTTTGGGCGCCCGACGTAAAGAGCGTCCATGTCATTGGCGAATTTAACGACTGGGATGAACAAGCAAACCCGCTGGTGCCCGTGCATACGAGCGCTATTTGGGAAGGCTTTATTCCTGGCGCCGAGCAGGGCCAGCTCTATAAATATCTCATCGAAACCAACGAGGGCGAAAAGCTCTACAAGGCCGATCCTTACGCCTTTAAGGCCGAGTGCCCTCCGGGAACGGCGAGCGTACTGTGGACCCTGGATGGCTACAAGTGGAACGATGCCGCGTGGCTTAAGCTCCGCGCCGGCCACAACCACATGTCGCAGCCGCTTAACATCTACGAGGTGCATATTGGCTCGTGGAAGCGCCACGGCGACGCGCCGCAGGGCGAGTCCGACGAGTACGGCAACTACCCCGGTCCCATGGATCCCTTCCCCGCGCAACGTGGTGAGTTTTACACCTACGACGATCTGTCGGTGGAGCTCGTGGACTACGTGCGCGACATGGGCTACACGCATATCGAGGTCATGCCGCTTATGGAGCATCCCTTCGATGGCTCTTGGGGCTACCAGACGACCGGATACTACGCCGCCACATCGCGCTACGGCAACCCGCAGCAGCTCATGCACTTTATCGATGCGTGCCACGAGGCGCGCATCGGCGTGATCATGGACTGGGTGCCCGGCGGTTTTTGCGCCGATTCCCACGGCCTTGCCACCTTTAACGGCCACATGCTGTTTGAGCACGAGATTCACCCCAACTGGGGCACGCACAAGTTTGACTTCGCCCGCGGCGAGGTCCGCTCTTTCCTGGTCTCCAACGTGCTGTACTGGCTCGAGAACTTCCACGTGGACGGCATACGCATGGACGGCGTGTCCAGTATGCTGTACCTCAACTTTGGCATCGACGATCCGGGCCAAAAGAAGTTCAATAAGTACGGTACCGAGGAAGACCTGGACGCCAGCGCGTTCATTCGCCAGGTCAACTGCGCCGTTGAGGCTCACTTCCCCGACGTGATGATGATGGCCGAGGAGTCCACCGCGTGGCCGCTCGTGACCTACCCGCCGCAGGATGGCGGCCTGGGCTTCCACTACAAGTGGGACATGGGCTGGATGAACGACACCCTGCACTTCATGCAGACCGATTTTCCGTGGCGCCCCGGCAACCATGGCCTGCTTACGTTCTCCATCATGTACGCCTTTACCGAGAACTTTATTTGCCCGCTGAGCCACGACGAGGTCGTGCACGGCAAGTGTTCGCTGATCGGCCGTATGCCGGGCGACTGGTGGCGCCAGTTTGCCGGCCTGCGCACGCTGGCTTTCTACCAAATGACGCACCCCGGTGCCAAGCTCAACTTTATGGGCAACGAGATCGGCCAATTTATTGAGTGGCGCTACTACGAGTCCATTCAGTGGTTCTTGACCGAGGAGTACGAGACCCACCGTCATCATCAGGCGTTTATCAAGGCGCTCAACCACCTGTACACCGCCGAGCCCGCCCTGTACGAGCGCGGCTACACCGACGACGGCTTTACCTGGATCGACGCGGACAACTCCAAGCAGTCCATCGTGAGCTTCGTACGTCAGGGCGAGGACGTCGATGACGACCTGGTGATTCTGATCAACTTTGACCCGGCAAGCTACGAGAGCTTCCGCGTGGGCGTGCCGCGCGAGGGTGACTGGGAGGTCATCTTCGATTCCGACCGTCCCGAGTTTGGCGGCAGCGGATACGCCGGTGAGGAGACCTACACCTGCTCGAGCGAGCCCTATCCCTGGAACGGGCAGATGGACTCCATCGAGATTAAGGTGCCCGGCCTGGCAGGTGTGGTACTCAAGCGTCGCGGTCCCAGCAGTTATAAACCGCCCGTGGTCGAGGAGCGCAAGAAGGCGACGCGCAAACGTCCGTCCTCGGTAAAGCCCAAGACCGCGGTTGCTACTAAGAAGGCTCCGGCCAAGGCGAAGGCTGCCAAGTCTGCCGCCAAGGCTTCGGCCAAGTCCAGCACGGCCAAGAAGGCAGCCACCAAAAAGGCTGCTCCCAAGGCCAAGACAGCTGCTATTAAGGCTCCTGCCAAGAAAGCGTAACAAAGGCGTTACTACTGTCATTACCCGCCCCGCGGGGGCGTAGGATACATGTCATAACCGTTCCGGGAGAAACATCCCCGGGGGAAAGGAACGTATGAATAAGATCTTCGACAACAAGCAGGAGTTTACCGAGCTCTATCGTGATGCCGTCATGAGCATCAGCGGCAAGAGCATCGAGGCCGCCAGCGACCTCGACCGTTTTAACGCCCTGGCCAAGCTCGTGGCCGAGAAGGCCCGCACCGTTGCCACCAAGAGTGACGCCCGCGTCACCGCCGAGGGCAAGAAGCGCGTGTACTACTTCTCGATCGAGTTTTTGATCGGTCGCCTGCTCGACAACTACCTTCTCAACTTTGGCGTGCGCGACATGGTCGCCGAGGCGCTCGACGACATGGGCTTTGACCTGTCCGTCATCGAGAACCAGGAGCCCGATCCGGCACTGGGCAACGGTGGCCTGGGCCGTCTGGCCGCATGCTTCCTAGATTCCATGGCAGCCGAGGGCATTGCCGGCTACGGCAACGGCATGCGCTACCGCTACGGCCTGTTTAAGCAGGAGATCGTCAACGGCAGCCAGGTCGAGGCCACCGACGAGTGGCTCACCCACGGCTATCCCTGGGAGGTCCGCCGTCAGGACAAGGCCGTGACCATTAAGTTTGGTGGCCACGTCGAGGGCTTTGAGGAGAACGGCCGCACGTTCTACCGCACGGTGGACACGCAGGATATCCTGGCCGTCCCTTATGACATCCCCGTTGTGGGCTATGCCGGCGAGACCGTCAACAAGCTGCGCGTCTGGGCTGCCGAGCCGGTCGAGGAGCACTTCGATCTGGAGGCCTTTAACCGCGGCGACTACGCCCTGGCCGACGCCGAGCGCGCCGAGGCCGAGGCCATCAGCGCCATCCTCTACCCCAACGACGCCGGCGAGCACGGCTGTCTGCTGCGCCTGAAGCAGGAGTACCTGTTTGTCTCGGCCGGCATCTACAGCCTGCTCGACACCTTTGAGAAGGAGCACGGCGCTAACTGGGAGCTGCTGCCGCGGTTTGTGGCCATCCACACCAACGATACCCACCCCGCCATGTGCGGCCCCGAGCTCATGCGCATCCTCATCGACGAGAAGAAGCTCGAGTGGGACGACGCTTGGAACATCGTGACGCAGGTTGTGAGCTACACCAACCACACCATCCTGCCCGAGGCTCTGGAGAAGTGGCCCATCGGCACGTTCTCCAAGCTCCTCCCCCGCGTGTACCAGATCATCGACGAGATCAGCCGTCGTTGGCACGAGTCGTTTGACACCACGCAGGAGGGCTGGCAGGAGCGCCTGCGCCAGACCGCCATCCTGTGGGACGGCGAGATTCGCATGGCCAACCTGTCCGTGATCTGCAGCCACAGCGTCAACGGCGTTGCCAAGATCCACTCCGACATCATCAAGAACATCGTGCTCAAGGACTTCTATGCCTTAACGCCCGAGAAGTTCAACAACAAGACCAACGGCATCTCGCACCGTCGCTTCTTTGCCGAGGCCAACCCCACCTATGCCAAGCTCGTGACCGAGGCCATTGGCGATGGCTGGCTGAAGGACGCCTTTGAGCTTGAGAAGCTCAAGGAGTTTAAGGACGATACCGAGTTCCTGAAGGCCGTGGGTGCCTCCAAGCGCGCCAACAAGGAGCGTCTGGCCGCCTACGTTAAGGCCGAGACCGGTTTGGTCATCGACCCCAACACCGTCTTCGACGTTCAGGTTAAGCGCTTCCATGCCTACAAGCGCCAGCTCATGAACATCATGAAGGTGATGGACATCTACAACCGTCGCATCGCGGATCCCAACTTCCACGTGACGCCTACGACCTTCATCTTTAGCGGCAAGGCCGCCTCGAGCTACACCTTTGCCAAGGAGACCATCCGCCTCATTAACTCCGTGGCCGACGTCATCAACAACGACCCGCGCGTCAACGAGGTCATGAAGGTCTGCTTCATCCCTAACTTCCGCGTAAGTAACGCCCAGCTCATCTACCCTGCCGCCGAGATCTCGGAGCAGATCTCCACGGCCGGCAAGGAGGCCTCGGGCACGTCCAACATGAAGCTCATGATGAACGGCGCCATTACGCTGGGCACCCTCGACGGCGCCAACATCGAGATCGCCGACCTGGCCGGCCGTGAGAACGAGGCCATCTTTGGCCTGACCGCCCCCGAGGTCGAGCAGCTCTGGGCATCCAACAGCTACTTTGCGTGGGATACCCTCAATGGCGACCGCGAGCGCCTGGGCCGCGTGATGGACGAGCTCAAGGACAACACCTTTGCGGGTCTTTCGGGCAACTTCGAGAGCATCTACAACGAGCTCATGAACAATAACGACCCCGACCTTGTCATGGCCGACTTCCGCAGCTACGTCGACGCCTGGGAGAAGCTCACCGGCAGCTACGGCGACCAGGAGACCTGGAACCGCAAGGCGCTGCTCAACACCGCCTCCTCGGGCTGGTTCTCAAGCGACCGCACCATTCGGGAGTACCGCGACGAGATCTGGCACGCGTAAAGGCCGCGAGCTCCCCTATGCCAGCACGGCATTACTCGACGGGCGTGACGTTGCGCCGCGCCCGTCGCTAATGGGTTTAGGAACATCGATGACAGAAGGAGAAATCGATGAGTAAGAAAGAATGCATCGCGATGCTCCTCGCAGGAGGACAGGGCAGCCGATTGGGGGCACTCACCCAAAAGATCGCTAAGCCGGCGGTTAGCTTTGGTGGCAAGTTCCGCATTATCGACTTTTCGCTCTCCAACTGCTCCAACTCGGGCATCGACACGGTGGGCGTTCTGACGCAGTATCGCCCGTACCTGCTGCATGCCTATGTGGGCTCCGGCGAGGCGTGGGATCTGGACAGCCGCGACGGCGGCGTGTCGATCCTGCCGCCGTACGAGACGCAGACCGGCGGCGCCTGGTATGCGGGCACGGCCGACGCCATCACGCAGAATCTGGACTACATCAAGGCCAACGACCCCAAGTACGTCCTGATTCTTTCGGGCGATCACCTGTATCGCATGGACTATCGCAAGATGCTCAAGACGCACATTGAGAACAACGCCGACCTCACGGTGAGCGTTATGCCCGTGCCGTGGGAGGAGGCCAGCCGCTTTGGCATCCTGACCACCGACCCCGAGGACGGCCGCATCACCAAGTTCACCGAGAAGCCCGATAAGCCCGATTCGAACCTCGCCTCCATGGGCATCTACATCTTCTCGGCCGATGTGCTGATCGAGGCGCTCGAGGAGGATGCTCTGGACCAGCGCTCGAGCCACGACTTTGGCAAGGACATCATCCCCAAGCTGCTCGGCGAGAACAAGCGCCTGTACAGCTACGAGTTCCACGGTTTTTGGAAGGACGTTGGCACTATCGCCAGCTTCCACGAGACCTCGATGGACCTGCTGGGCAACAACCCCGAATTCGATCTGTTCGACAAGCACTTCCCCATCATGTCCAACATCACCACGCGTCCGCCGCACTACATTGGCCCGGACGGCCGTCTGGACGACTGCCTGGTCTCCAACGGCTGCAAGATCTACGGCACCGCTCGCCACTCGATCCTTTCGACCGATGTCATCATCGAGGAGCGCGCCGTGGTCGAGGACTCCGTGCTGCTGCCGGGTGCGCACGTTAAGAGCGGAGCGCACATCTGCCGCGCTATTTTGGGCGAGAACTCCACGGTCGAAGAGGGCGTGAAGCTCGGCTCTGTCGATACCACCAAGGATACGGCCGTCGTTGGAAATGACGTCGTTATCGGGAAGGGGGAATGATCCGATGATCAATCGCAAGGCCATCGGTTATATCACCGCTAACTACTCTTCGACCTACGGCAGCGTGCTGCTCAAGGACCGCCCCATCGCGTCCGTCCCGTTTTTGGGCCGCTACCGCCTGATTGACTTCCCGCTGTCCAACATGATGAATGCCGGCATTAAGACCGTCGGCGTCGTCATGCCGGGCAACTACCGCTCGCTGATCGACCACGTGGGCTCGGGCAAGGACTGGGGCCTGGACCGCAAGAAGGGCGGCCTGTTCATGGTCCCCGGCAACGCGTATGGCACCACCAAGGGCGGCATGCGCTTCCTGCTGCGCGACATCATCTCCAACAAGACGCTGTTCCAGCGCTCGGACAAGCCCTATGTTGTGATGATGGGCACCAACATCATCTTTAACATGGACCTCAACACCATCATCGATGCGCACGAGAACTCCGGTGCCCAGATGACCGTGGTGTACTGCAAGGCCACGCGCAACGTCGACGACGAGACCAAACTCGAAATTAACGAGAACGGCCGCCTGACGGGCGTGAGCGCCGGCGTCGTGTACGGTGACAACGCCTCTATGGACTGCTGCATCGTCAACCGCGAGACGTTGCTCGAGATTATCGACCACTACCAGGCCGCCGACTATCTGGACCTGCTCGAGGCACTCCAGGGCGACTTTGGCAACATCGACGTGTGCAGCTACGAGTACAAGGGCGAGGTCGTGGGCGTGTTTAGCGAGAAGTCGCTGTATCGCCGCAGCATGGACCTGCTCGACCAGACCGTGGCCGACCAGCTCTTTGACCCCGAGCGCCCGATCCTGACCAAGGCTCACGACGTGCCGCCGTCTCGCTATGCGAC
>UQNU01000067.1 GCA_900542555.1 uncultured Collinsella sp. | reverse complement strand
ATTCGGTCGCACGGAGAGCATTTCCCAGTTGACAAAACTATAGGAACACCCCCCTGTCACAAAAGTGGCCCATCTACTACGTTAACACGGATAGCCTCGGCCATACCGAAAACCGTGAAAACAAAACCGCAGGTAGACAGCTTGTCGATTTTCGAAAAAGCCGACTATGGTTGACCCCTGCGGCTTAAACGTAGTAGATAGGCCCTTTTCGTGGCGCAGCACTACTGCACCCCAAATTGGTACCTCGAGCCTGTTATAAGTTGCTGTGAAATACGGACGGTTGATAATCAAGGCGCGCTATACGGCTTGCTATATCTCACTATACTTTGCTGAACGTCGCTATACTTTGCTATAACTTGACAATAATCGGCCCGTTACCATCCGGGATATAACGGACCCCAAGCCAACGCTGGCTTGGGGTCCGTCTTGTACCATGGCTCTTTTTGACTATGAGCGCTCGTATTTCGTGGCCCGCCCGGTTCCCTGCCTTACGATTGCATTCCGTTCAAGCAGAGATTCGAGTGCCGCCAACGTCCGCATGCGGCTCAGCCCCGTCTGTTTTTCAATCTCACTTCGCGACATAATTCGACCGCCCGACAAGGCTTTGAGAACCTGGACCTCTTCCTCGGACCCTTCAAGGGCATCGGTAACGGGCAATGTGACGGCCACCATGCCGCCGCGAACATCAAAAATTGGTTGATTGATCGAATCGCGATAGGCACGTCTAATGCGTGCGATTCCCGTACCAAATTTCTCGATGTAATCCAGCTTTAAGAACGCCTCTGCAACGATGGGGTTTCTGAGCACGGATATCTGCCCATACAGGTATTGTTCCGTCGTCAAACCGGCGGGCAGCGATCCAGGAGAGGTCACAACGACGCGATCATCGTACAGGGCAATTTGAACGTTCGCTCGAACGTCCCACGTCCGATGCACCAAAGCATTTGCGACAGCTTCGCGAAACGCCTCGAGAGGAATTCGATCGGTTTGGACGCGCTCCATCCCTTCGATACGCTCATAACGGTAGTAGCGTACAAACATAGCTACCGCCCTGTCCACCTGCTCAATTGCGGATACATTTGTCGCCGCTTCGCGATCCAAGATCACATCCTCGGTATCACCAAAACGGACGCAATCGATGCCCGGAAAATCATTCTTATCCGCCAAAATCGCCGCAGCGTTGGTATAGCCGTCCTTGCCGAGCAAGCGAAGCGTGCGCATAATATCCGACGTTAGTTCAGAAATGCCGAGATGTTCAACACATTTATGCTCGAGCGTGTGAAAACTCAAGTCCTGGCGAGCCGACGTGAGCGCGTCGAACGTTACGTTGCTGCCTTCGAGCGTCAGCCTGCCATACTCAAACCGGTCGACCTCCACTGTTGCCGAATCGTTTCGCCTGTAGGCCTTTCCCTTGCTTCGATAGGGTTTGTCCTGGCCCTCATAAACCGTAAGGATTACGGTCCCGTGTTTCTCATCGGGCTCGAGCGTGTAACGGGGAGCGGGGTCCAAGCTGTCATTAATCATGTTCTCGATGCGGAGACACTCTGCGACCGGATCCGCAAGGCCGACAACCACGCCCTCGTCATCAATGCCAAACTCAATCTTGCCCGTCCCGTAGTTTGCATAGGCGCTCACCGTTTTAAGAAACGTCGGCGTAACGCTTTCCTTGTATTCGACTGTAGGGCTCTCTCTAACAACCATATGCACAACCTCTTCGTTTCGTACTATTCATGACCGTATTATAAGACGAAAACCGTTTGCGTACTGATTTATCCAAGACGAAAATGATTTTCGTCTTGATTTGCGTACGGAATTAAGACGCATAATTTCGCTTTCGTATGGCTCAATATCGGACGCAGACTGTTTTCGCCTGTCAATACATCTGCAATCCAAACGAAACGAGCTCCGAGCTCGCATGAACTCGGGGCTCTTTGTGCCGCACATCTATGAGAGGAGCAATTCGATGCGTACGGGCGCTACTCCATGAAGCCGCCCTGGGATGGCGGCAACCTCGTCGAGGAGACCATCCGCACTCACCGTGGCGTGGCCGACGCCATCGCCGCGCGCAACCCCACCGTAGCGCACGAGGCGATGTATTTGCATCTGGTGTACAACCGCAACATGATTGCGGAAGTCGCACAGACAAAAGGCATTTAAGGCTCGACAATGATCTTTCTTTGATATAACGCAAGCGGCGGCCGTCCCAAAACGGGACGGCCGCCGTGTTTTGCTATCGACTGGCGCAATGGAATCAGGTTTACATGCATCAACTTGGTGCAAACCAACCTGTCCCCCACGCACCAAGGGGTTGACTAGAGCTCGCAGGCAATCTTGTAGCCGTCGCCGATGGCGTCGCGGATGTTGCCGCACTTCTGGGCATCGCCCAGTACGTGGGCAGCAACGCCAGCAGCGGCAAGGTCGTCGGCCAGCTTGGTATTGGGGCGATAGCCCATGGCAAGCACCAGCGTATCGGCACCGGTGATGGTGCGGACCTCGCCGTCCTTCTCGTAACTGATGGTGTCCTCGGTGATCTCGGTCACCTTGGCCTCGGTCAGCACGTGAACGCCCTTGGAGAGCATGCGCGTGATGAGCACCGCGCGACCGGCGCCGCCCTCGTTGGCGGCGAGCGTCTTGGTCATCTCGATAACGGTGACATCGCGATTGGCCGGAGACAGGTCGTTGACCAACGGGGCCAGGTAATCGGCCGTCTCGCAGCCAACGGTGCCGCCGCCCACAATGACGATCTTCTTGCCCGGGAAAGCCTTGCCACCCAGCAGGTCATCGGCCGTCATAACCTGCTTAAAGCCCTGCATGAAGGCCGGAGCGATGGGCTCGGCGCCATAAGCCAGGACGACCTCGTAGCCCGCGTAGTCACGCTGAATGTCCTCGGCCGAAAGCTCGGTACCAAAGACGCACTTCACGCCCGCCTCAGCAAGACGGCGATACTGGTATTTGATCACGCGGGTGAGTTCCTGCTTTGCCGGCGGAACGGCTGCAATGCGCATCTCGCCGCCCGGCTCATCCTGCTTATCCACGAGCACCACGTTGTGTCCGCGCTTGGCGGCAATATAGGCAGCCTCCATACCCGCAGGACCAGCGCCCACAACGAGCACGTTCTTAGCCTCGGCGGCAGGCTCGTAACCAGCCTCGTCGCGCTCCACGTCCGGGTTGACGGTGCAGGAGATGCGCTTGCCGAACATAATGCCGTTCAGGCAGCGCAGGCAGCCAATGCAGGGACGGATGTCGTCGGCGTTGCCGGCAGCGGCCTTGTTGCAGAACTCGGCATCGCACAGATTGGCGCGGCCCATCATGCAGATGTCGGCAGCGCCGTCCTCGATCAGCTCCTCGGCGATCCAGGCCTCGTTAATACGTCCGACAGTGGCGACGGGAATGTTGACGTGCTTTTTGATCTCGCGCGAGCAGGCGGCATGCGAGGCCTGCTGGGTACCGGCGGCGGGAATCGCGGAGCCGCGCTTGATGGTGGTACCACCCGACACGTGAATCATGTCGACGCCGGCCTTCTCCAGACGACGCGAGACGTAGATCATGTCGTTGAGGGTCAGGCCGCCATCGGTGTACTCATCGCCCGAGATGCGGACGTCGATGATAAAGTCCTTGCCGCAGCGCTCGCGAATCTCGGCGATGACCTCGAGCAAGAAGCGCATGCGGGCGTCGAGCGAGCCGCCGTACTCGTCGGTGCGCTTGTTGTAGAGCGGAGTCAAAAAGCCGCCGAGCATACCGTGGGCGTGCGCCGCATGGACCTCGACGCCATCGACGCCAGCCTTCTGCATACGCACGGCAGCGTCGCCAAACTGATGCGTGAGCTCGTGGATCTCATCGACCGTGATAGGACGCGGTGCCTCGCGGGCATAGGACGGTCCCACGAAGGACGGAGCGATCAGGCGCGGCGTGCCCGGAATGTTAAAGGCCATGTAGGCGGGGTGGAAGAGCTGCGGCATGATCTTGCAGCCGTACTCGTGGACGGCCGCGGCGAGCTTTTCCCAACCGGGGATAAACGTGTCGTCGTAGCAGCACATGTCACCCGGCAGATAGGTATAGGTGGGCTCGACCGTCACGACCTCGGTAATGATGAGGCCAACGCCGCCCTTGGCACGGGCACGGTAATGATCGACCAAGTCGTCGGTCACATAGCCATGATCGGCCAGGTTCGTGGACACCGGCGGCATAAAGACGCGGTTCTTGACCTCGGTCGTACCGACCTTGATCGGGCTAAAGAGCATCGGATAGGCGGAGGACTCCATGCAGGGTTCCTTTCGTTTGAGCCGCTCGGCGGCAGTTGCTAACACACCTATCGTATCAGCAACTGCCGCATCCGCAGTCAAACATGCTCAAACGCCGGTCGGCTAATGAATACCGCGACCCAAGTCTTCGGCGATTTTGTCTACGCCCTTAAGTGCAGCGCACGTCTTTTTGTTGGAGCAATGCCCCGTGCAAACGCCACCTTGAGCGCAGTCGGCGCAGGTGCCCTTGCGGTAGATGCGCACGCACACGGCGACAAACGCAACGCCGATAACAGCCAGTACAACAATATCGATAGGTGCCATAGCAAGCCTCCTCTAGTTAACCATCACTTACTTTACCCCATTCTCCACCTACCAAAAAGGGACAAGTTGAATTTGGTCAGTTTTATCTGCGGAAATGCCGTATCTCTCCCACCAAAAAGCCCGAGTGTCGCTGGGACACCCGGGCTCGTGGAAAGGGGCTAATCCTTATTCGGACTTAAGCGGAAACTGCGGCGGAAGCAGCGTTGGTCTCGTCCTCGTCGGTCCATGCATGCTTGGGCATGGGACGGAAGATCTGGAAGAGCATCGCAACCAGCAGCACGATGGCCACAACCGTCCAGATACCAAACTGTCCCAACACAAGCAGGTTGTAGAACTGGTTGATGAACAGGCCGATCACCCAAGCGAAGATGCACTCGTAACCGATGGCAATCGCGAACCACTTGCCGGAATCCATCTGGTTGCGGATGGCACCCATGGCAGCAAAGCACGGAGCGCACAGCAGGTTGAACGCGCCAAAGGCGACGCAAGCGCCCATGGTGGGGAACATGCCGGCAAACGCGGTCCACAGGCTCGGGTCGGTCTCGCCCGCGTCGGCAACGGACAGCAGCGAGCCGCAGGTGGCGACGACGTTCTCCTTGGCGACAAGGCCCGAGACGGACAGCGCTGTTGCCTGCCAGGTGCTAAAGCCAAGCGGGGCGAAGATCCAGGAGATCAGGTTACCGAGCATGGCCAGCACGGAGTAGTCCATGAACTCCTCGGAGATGCCGTCCATCGCGGGCAGGTAGCCAAAGGAACCGTTGTAGCTACCAAAGTTGGACAGGAACCAAACCACGACAGTGGACGCGAAGATGACCGTACCGGCCTTCTTGATAAAGGCCCAGCAGCGCTCCCACACGTGCAGCGCCCAAGAGCGGATCGCCGGGAAGTGGTAGGCAGGAAGCTCCATAACAAACGGCGTCGGGCGGCCGGCGAAGAGCTTGGTCTTCTTGAGCATGAGGCCCGAAGCGATGACGGCAAAGACGCCCAGGAAGTAGAACAGCGGACTGATCCACGCGGCGGTGGTGGAAGAATCGCCGATGATGGAACCCATGAGCAGGGCGATGATCGGCAGCTTGGCACCACAGGGGATGAACGTGGTGGTCATAACCGTCATGCGGCGGTCCTTCTCGTTCTCGATGGTCTTGGTAGCCATGACTCCGGGAACGCCGCAGCCCGAGGTCACGAGCATGGGGATAAAGGACTTACCGGACAGGCCAAAGCGGCGGAACACGCGGTCCATGATGAAGGCGACGCGGGCCATGTAGCCGCAGTCCTCCAGGAAAGAGAGCATCACGAACAACAGGAACATCTGCGGGACAAAACCCATGATGGCGCCGATGCCGGCCACGATACCGTCGCAGACGAGGGAGTCAACAAGACCGCCGTCCTCGGTGCCGCCCGCCACAAGGGCGTCATGCACCGCGGTGGTGATACCCGGGACATAGGGGCCGTACTGCGCCGGGTCGACCGAGTCGGCATCGTCGCCCGCAGCCTCGACGGCTGCATCGTAGGCATCACGACCCTGACCGAGCACATACCAACCGTCGGTGCCAAAGAGCTGGTCGTTGGTGAAGTCGGTCACCGTGCCGCCCAGGGTGGAAACGGCGATGTAATACACGCAGAACATGATGACGACAAAGATCGGCAAGCCCAGGATACGGTTGGTAACCACACGGTCGATCTTCTCGGAGGTGCTCATCTTGGCCGGGGCCTTGGTGAGGCACTCATCGATGATGTGCGCGATGACGCCATAGCGCTCACCGGTGATGATGGACTCGGCATCGTCGTCGCAGTCCTGCTCGCACTGGGCGACCAGCTCCTCCACGCGAGCAGCCTTCTCCTTGGTGAGGTTGATGAGCTTGCAGGCGTCTGCATCACGCTCGAACAGCTTGACGGCGTAATAGCGGCGCTTGTTGGCGGGAACGCTCGCCGGAAGGTTGTTCTCGATGTGCGTCAGAACGTCCTCGATGGAGGAGTCGAACTTGTGCTCCGGCACCTGCCCCTTGGAAGCAGCGGACTTTTTGACCTGCTCGAACAGCTCCGTGATGCCCTTGTTCTTAAGAGCCGAGATCATCATGACCGGGCAACCGAGCTTCTTGGAAAGCTTGTCCGTGTCGATCTTATCGCCGTTCTTCTCGACCAGGTCGGCCATGTTGAGGGCAACGACCACGGGCAGGCCGGTCTCGATAACCTGAAGCGCCAGATACAGGTTACGCTCGAGGTTGGTGGCATCAACAACCTGGACGACAACATCGGGCTCGCCGCTCATGAGGTAATCGCGCGAGCATTGCTCCTCGGGGCTGTAGGGGGAAAGCGAGTAGATGCCAGGGAGGTCCGTGATGGTAACGTTCTTGTCGCTTAGGAGCTTGGCCTCCTTTTTCTCAACCGTGACGCCGGGCCAGTTGCCAACGTAGCCGTTGGCGCCGGTGATCAGGTTGAAAAGCGTGGTCTTGCCGCAGTTGGGATTACCCGCCAGCGCGACATGGATCTGAGAATCCGCCATTCAATCCTTCTTCCTTGTGTGCCTGCGCTGCTTTCTCCGCGCAGGCTGGATAATGTGCTTCAAAGTTGCTGCATTAAGTTAGAAAAACCTAACTTTATCTGCAGAAATATACGTCGCGAGCCCTTACTGGACCTCGACGACGGCGGCCTCCTCCTTGCGGATGGAAAGCTCGTAGCCGCGCACGTTGATCTCGACCGGATCACCGAGCGGTGCAACCTTCACGACCTTGAACGAAGTGCCCTTGATGAGTCCCAGGTCCATAAGGTGGCGGCGAAGCGCACCCTCACCGTGAAGCTTGACGATGGTGGAGCTCTCGCCCACCTTAACGTCACCCAACGTCTTCATCCTCTTGTCCCCCTTTCGGTTTTTATCAAATGCCGCGAACTAACCGACGGTCATGATGTGCATGGCGACCTTGGAATCGATGCCAAAGCGTGCGCCCAGCACAGTGACGATGATATTGGCGCCACTCGAGCTCACCACGTGGATTTCGCTGCCCTCGACAAAGCCGAGGTCCTTGAGGTGGTGCTTCATATCCTCATTGCCCTTTACACGAGACACGCGCACGGTTTCGCCTGCCTTCACCATCGAAAGCGGCATGGCCGGCATCTGCGGTCCGCAAGACATGACTGGGCTCCTAACATCGATTCGTCCTCCACATCGGCGCAGTAAAAGTTAACCACGTCTATGTTCGCTTTAGTAAACTAACACGTGGTTAACTTTTTGGAAAGGGTCCCTATTCAGATTTCGAAAAAGTTTCCTATACGAAACAAAAAGGCGCGGCAAAGAGCTGTCCTTTGCCGCGCCCTATCATGCTTAGAGCGAGAGATTTCTGATCGATGTGACACAAGAGGCCTCATCCACGCCCGAAACGCGGAACACGACGTCCTCGCCGCACTCGCCGTAGAGAGCCATGAGTCCCATGACATCGCGGCCATCCGTGTGGCGATTGCCGATACTGACTGACACGTCGCTACGATGCTTGGCAATGATGTCATAGAGCAGCGCGACCGGGCGGGCATGTAATCCCAACGGATCTTTAATCGTCTTTGTAAACTCGACCATGTCCCCTCCCACGACATCGCACATTCGGCCGGCAAAACCCAGCCACGTGGTAGTTATTGTAGCGTTAGATGCTTGTCGAAGGCCCCTCCGGATGCCCCGTGGTCAAAAAGTGGCAAATATGAGTACTGTCACCAATTTAGTAGCAGCAAAATCGAGAGTAAATTGCCTACTTTGAGCGATTCGAAGAGGTTGAAAGGCGTCAAACGCCCTTTATAGGGGGTTAGATAAATTGATTTTGAGTCCATTTTCGTTCAGAACAGGGCGAAAAATATGACACCTCTTTTGCAACAGTACTCATATTTAGCATTTTTTGACCACGGGGTCCAAAACCATGCCCCAAATCACAAAAGGAGGGGCCTCGTAAGGCCCCTCCTTAGGAAAGGGAAGGTAGCGCACAGAGATGTGGTGTAAGAGGCGGGGCATGCCCCGCCTCCGCCCTTT
>UQNU01000066.1 GCA_900542555.1 uncultured Collinsella sp. | reverse complement strand
CAGATGTGTATAAGAGACAGCACATAAGTGCATCGAACAGTTCCGCCGGAAAGAGCACCGGACTCGAAGGCTCACCGTTGCACGCAAGACGCACCGGATGCTTGCGGCCACGCTCGTCAAATGCACGAACCATAGCCTCAAAAGAATCCGAACTCACGAGCGGCTGGTCGCCCGGCAAAAAGAGGCAACCTTTCCAGTTGCGTTCGACTCCCCACGAAAGGCCCGCACGAACGCTTTCGCTACGCAGCTCGCCATCATGCAGCACGCACGGGCAATGCTTGTCCTCGCAAATCTGAGCGACCCCGGGCCAACGCGTCGAAACCACAACGTCAAAGCCCCGGGGAACCGAATCGATGGTCCGGGCAATCAGCGGCTCGCCATAGATATCGGCAAGCATCTTGTTAGAGCCAAACCGCTTGCCCACGCCCGATGCCATAATGACGCATCCAAGTTTCATGGTGATACCTCCCCTGAAACCATCGTACCCATAACTCGCGCCGCGGGCATCCACATCGAAAGCGCTTATCCCGCACGCCCGCGATGCAAAAAAGGGGC
Organism: uncultured Collinsella sp.; assembly: GCA_900542555.1. Taxonomy (GTDB): domain Bacteria; phylum Actinomycetota; class Coriobacteriia; order Coriobacteriales; family Coriobacteriaceae; genus Collinsella. The sequence continues at coordinate 9,004 of UQNU01000066.1, read as the reverse complement.
ACCCCGCCGGTTGGCAGAGCGCCCCCTTTACATGGCTTACCTCAGCCCGGCTTTAGGCCTGGAGCCAACGGGCGGTGTTGCGCTCGTCGAGGGCCTTGAGGGTAGCGGCGGGATCGGCAACCTTCTGCAGGAACATCATGGCTGCGATGGCGTACGGCTTGTAGCTGGCCTCCTTGTACATGCCCACGCGGTGCATGTCGAAGACGTCGGCGTTGACCTCGCCGTGCTCGCAGGAGACACCGGAGATGTCGGCGGGCAGCGGGTGCATAAAGATGGTGTCCTGGCCGTTGGCAGTCTTCTCCATGAGCTCGGTCGTGGAGCACCAGTCCTGATGGGTGGCGTTCTGGGCGAGCAGCTCCTTCTCGAGCGCTGCGATGCCGGCGTCGTCGCCCTCGGCGTACAGGTTGGTACGCTTTTCCATGGCGGCAAACGGAGCCCAGCTCTTGGGGATCACGATGTCGGCGCCCTCGAAGGCCTCGGCCATGGTGTTGACCTGCTTAAAGGTGGTGCCGGACTCGGCGGCATAGCCCTTGGCGCGCTCGACGACCTCGGGCATGAGGTCGTAGCCCTCGGGGTGAGCCAGGGTGACGTCCATGCCAAAGCGGGGCAGCAGGCTGATCAGCGACTGCGGGCAGGACAGCGGCTTGCCGTAAGAGGGCGAATAGGCCCAGGTGACGGCAACCTTCTTGCCCTTGAGGTTTTCGAGGCCGCCAAACTCGTTGATAAGGTAGAGCATGTCGGCAGAGGACTGCGTGGGGTGATCGGAGTCGGACTGCAGGGAGATGAGCGTGGGACGGTGATCCAGAACGCCATCCTCGTAAGCCTGCTGGACAGACTCGGAGACCTCGGCCATGTAGGCGTCGCCCTTGCCGATGTACATGTCGTCGCGGATGCCGATGACGTCGGCCATGAAGGAGATCATGGTAGCGGTCTCGCGGACGGTCTCGCCGTGAGCGATCTGGGACTTCTTCTCGTCCAGGTCCTGCAGCTCAAGGCCGAGCAGGTTGGCGGCCTTAGAGAAGGAGAAGCGCGTACGGGTGGAGTTGTCGCGGAACAGCGAGACGGCCAGGCCCGAATCGAAGATCTTGGACGAAACGTTGTTCTCGCGCAGCTCGCGCAGAGCGTCGGCGACGGTGTAGAGCGCCTTGAGCTCATCGGTGGTCTTATCCCAGGTGTGCAGGAAGTCGCTGCCGTACATACCCTTAAAATCGAGGCCGTTCAGCTGCTCGACGAGCTCGGTAAACTTGGCGTCCATGTAAATGTCCTTTCTAAAGGTGAAACGATCGCAATGAGTAGATGCGCTCCGGCATGCGCGTGTGGCTAGAACATGCAGAGCGCTATGACGAGGACCCGCCACCGTCGAGGAAGCATGGGAGATAACGACCGCGGGCCCCAAGTCAACAGGAGGCGCCGGGGGCATAAACTGCCCCCGGCTCAACAAGATCGAGGAATGGGACTAGTCGATCTTGTTGTTGGTCAGACCGGCGCGGAACACGGTGGCATCGCCATCGGCCTGGCTCGGATCGTAGAGGTTCAGGGCAGCCACATACATGGCGGCAGCGGTGACCAGGTCGTCCTTGTAGGTGACCTCGTTGGGAGCGTGAGCCTGAGACTCGGCACCCGGGCCAAAGCCCACGCAGGGGATGCCATAGCGGCCCTGGATGGAGACGCAGTTCGTGGAGAAGGTCCACTTGTCGCACAGCGGACGACCGGTGCGCTTGTCCATGCTGGGCTCGCAGCCGATGCGCTCGTCACCGAACATGGCCTTGTGGGCGTCAACGAGGGCCTTGACGTGCGGAGCGGTCTCCTTGTTGATCCACGTGGGGAAGTAAGCCTCGGTCTCGTAGACTTCGCCGGTCCAGGACGGACGGTCGTACATGTACATGGAGACCTTCACGTCGTCGCCGTACTTCTTGGCGGCCGGCAGGTTACGGATCTCGTCCAGGCAGGACTCCCAGGTCTCACCGGCGGTCATGCGACGGTCGATAGAGATGGCGCAGGAGTCAGCGACAGCGCAGCGGCTGGGGCTGGTGTAGAAGATCTGGCTAACGGTGCAGGTGCCGCGGCCCAGGAAGCGGGCATCCTCGAAGTGCTCGGGGTTGTATTTGGGGTCGAGCATCTTGACGAGGCCCTTGATGTCGGTCGACTCGTCGCAGCCGTTGTTGTTGAGGGCGCGGACGTCGGCGATGATGTCGGCCATCTTGTAGATGGCGTTGTCGCCGCGGTCGGGAGCGGAGCCGTGGCAGGAGGTACCGTGAACGTCGACGCGGATCTCCATGCGGCCGCGGTGACCGCGATAGATGCCGCCGTCGGTGGGCTCGGTGGAAATGACGAACTCGGGCTTAATGCCGTCCTTGTTGTAGATGTACTGCCAGCACATGCCGTCGCAGTCCTCTTCCTGGACGGTGCCGACGACCATGATCTTGTAGCCCTCGGGGATGAGGCCCATGTCCTTCATCATCTTGGCAGCGTAGGTAGCGGAAGCCATGCCACCCTCCTGGTCGGAGCCGCCGCGGCCGTAGATGATCTCATCGGTCTCGTAGCCCTCATAGGGATCGGCATCCCAGTTCTCGATGTTGCCGATGCCGACAGTGTCGATGTGGGAGTCGATGGCGATGATCTTGTCGCCCTCGCCCATAAAGCCCATGACGTTGCCCAGGCCGTCGACCTTGACCTCGTCATAGCCAAGGCTCTCCATCTCGGCCTTGATGCAGGCAACAACCTCACCCTCCTCGCAGGACTCAGAGGGATGGGAGATCATAGCGCGCAGGAAGCGAGTCATATCAGCACGATGAGACTCAGCAGCAGCCTTGATAGCGTCGAAATCGAGTTCTTTAGCCATTGTTCATAACCTTTCAAACGAAGGGATCTACCTGTGAGGTGGCGGAGCGATACCTATTTACTCCGCCCCAACGATTAGCAAGTGGGATATTCGCCTTCCCAAACAATGCGGCGATACTGGTCGGGGTCCGTGTCGCCCTCGGTGGAGAAGCAGAGCACGGAGCTCGTCTTGTCCAGGCTGATGAGTTCCTTGAGCTCGGCGTACTCGGGATCGAGCATGAGGGTCTCGACCAGGCCGGTGGTCACAGCGCCGGACTCGCCGGAGATGACGCGCGGGTCGCCCTTCTCGGGAGCGCCCAGGGTGCGCATGCCGCGAGCGGTGACCCAGTCGGGGCAGGACACGAAGGCGGTGGCGTGGTTGCGCAGGATATCCCAGCCCAGGATGTTGGGCTCGCCGCAGCACAGGCCGGCCATGATGGAAGGCATGTCGCCGTCCACGATACGCGGATCGCCATCGCCGGCGGCAGCGCCCTTGTACAGGCAGGCAGCAGGCGCGCACTCAACCACGACGAAGGTGGGCGGGTTATCGGGATACAGGTTGGTGAAGTAGCCCACCACGGCGCCGGCGAGCGAACCCACGCCAGCCTGGACAAACACGTGCGTCGGGCGGTTGATGGCCATCTCGCGCAGCTGCTCGGCAGCCTCGGAGGCCATGGTGCCGTAACCCTCCATGATCCAGGACGGGATCTTCTCGTAGCCCTCCCAGGCGGTGTCCTGAACGATGACGCCGCGCTCGCAGGCGTCGGCCTCGGCGGCGGCCATGCGCACGCACTCGTCGTAGTTGACCTCTTCGATGGTCACCGTGGCGCCCTCGGCGGCGATGTTATCGAAGCGGGGCTTGGTGGAACCCTTGGGCATGTGCACGACGGCCTTCTGGCCCAGCTTGTTGGCAGCCCATGCCACGCCGCGGCCATGGTTGCCGTCGGTAGCGGTAAAGAAGGTGGCCTGGCCAAAGTCCTTGGCAAGCTGATCGGAGGTCAGGTAATCGAAAGTGCACTCGGCAACGTCCTTGCCGGTCTCGTCGGCAATGTAGTTGGCCATGGCAAACGAGCCGCCCAGGACCTTAAAGGCGTTGAGGCCAAAGCGATAGCTCTCGTCCTTAACGCACAGGTTGGACAGGCCCAGGCGCGCAGCCTGACCGTCCAGACGGGCAAGCGGAGTGACGGTATATTGAGGGAACGACTGGTGGAAGGCACGGGCCTTCTTCACGTGGTCGAGGCTCATGATTCCCAAGTGCTTGTCATCGCTCTTGGGCATCGTGTTGCCCGCCCACTGGATCTTATCGGCCATACGGTGAACTCCTTAAGTCCTCTCTTGCCGGCCCCCGCATACGCGTTTCAGCCCGATCCCATTCACACGACTGAACTTTTATGTGGATGCCAAACAAAAAGTTTGTTAGTAATGTTCTATCACACTTTTTGATTGGTATATCTAACGAATTGTTTGTTGCCGTAATCGGTACTTTTTCGCCGCCGAACGGTCATGAATTGCCTTGTTGATGGATTTGTTTGCGGTCAAGTGTGGTTTATGGCAAAGTGTGCCCAAACTAATTTTTAGGAAGGCACCCATGACCCCCGCACAGATTGAGTTTTACAAGCGCCTCGCACACGGCCTGGCGCTCCAATTTGGCCCCAACTGCGAAGTCGTCGTCCACGATCTGGAGACCGAGGACGTAGACCACTCCATCGTAGTGATCGAAAACGGCCACGTCAGCGGGCGCAAACTGGGTGACGGCCCCAGCCATATCGTGTTTGAGTCCATGCACGAGGGCGCCACCGATGTACACGACCGCGAGCCGTACCTCACTAAAACCACCGACGGTAAGCTGCTCAAATCGTCGACGATCTTTATCCGCAACGACGAGGGCAAGCCCGTCGGCATTTTGGGCATCAACTTTGACATTACGCTTATGAAGGCTTTTGAGCGTTCGCTCGACGCCTTTACCGGCACCGGCGGCACGGGCTACACCGAGCCCGAGCCCATTACCAAGAACATCGGCGACCTGCTCGAGGACCTGCTGCACGAGTGCGAGCAGTTTGTGGGCAAGCCCGCGGCGCTCATGACCAAAGACGAGCGCATTCGTGCCATTGGCTACCTCGACCGTCGCGGCGCCTTTCTCATTTCCAAGTCGAGCGAGCGCGCCTGCGAGTTCTTTGGCATCTCCAAGTACAGCTTCTATAGCTACCTCAATGAGGCCAAGGCTGCTGCCGGCGACAAGTAGGCACTCGCCTGGATTGCCCCTCCCCTTTTGGGCGCGAGTTCTGGAAAGCACGAATCCAAGACCGAGCCGCTTGGGAAGTTCCATATAATCGATGTCATTAGTATTTCGAAAGGATGGGACAGAATGGCGTTGAGCAAGGCATCATGCACCGGTCGCGGATTGATTCCGGCAATTGGTGGACATGTGCACCGCATGTTCGATGAGAGTGAAGACGACCTGTTTTCGCTGAGCCTTGACGACGTGATGGATGATCGTCCGTGGACCGCCGACGAACTCATGGGCGGCGGGGCTCGCCCGTCAAGCCCCAATCCCGCACTTGCGCCTAAGTCCGCACCTGCGCCGACTCCTGCGCAGTCGCCTGTTTCGACGCCCGCGCCTACGCCCGCACCCACTTCGGCGTCCACGCCCGCTCCCCGCCCCGCAAGCGACCCATCCGAGACGGCGGCATTTCTCGCTGCAGCGACGCAGGGCAAATCGGCCGACAGCACCGTTATGTACAGCGCCCAGCAGCTACCTGTTCCTGCGGCACGCAAGCCCCCGGTCACAAGGCTCGATGAGCCCGTTGCCCATCAGGTTGCCCACGATTCCTGGGCTGCAGCCGATCTGGATGAGACCTCTACCGGCATGCCGGCGCTCGATGTTCCAGTTAACCCGCTTTTTGCCGCCAACACGAGCGCCGCGGACTATGAGGGCGGTGCGGCATATTCCGGTTATTCCGATGGCTATGCTGGCACCGGTCGCATCGAGACCGAGGATTATGGCACCGCATCGAGCGATTATCTCAACGATCCGTACGCCGCCACGCCTGCACCGGAATATGACCCGGAGGCCGCGTCCGCGCCGGCATATACCAAAAGCACGGGCGAAGAGCGCTTCGCCGATTATTACGCCGAGGAAAAGGCGCTGCGTTTCTCGGAATTTCCGCAGGCAGTCAAGGTTGCCTTTATCGCCATTGTCATTGCCCTGCTCGGCGCCATTGCGTTTGAGGGATTCCAGCTGTTCCGCGGCCCCACCCAAGCTGAGTCGGAGACCCAGCAAAAAGAGGACGACAACCAGTACCTGGACATCAACACCCTCAAGGGCGACCCCAACGACGGGGACGACGAGTAGCGAGGGCTGAAGGCGGCCACAGGATCCTGCATCCAGCACCGGCTTCTAAGTGCTGTTTTGTCATCCAGCTACACTTTTCCGAAGTTTTAAGGTGCCCATTTCGACACTTTTCCGGATTTTATACTCTGTCCCTCCAGATGCGCTTTACGGTGCAGGCGTTGGAAGAAGGGCCATGTGCCGTTGGCGGCCCACATGTTCTGCAGATCAAGCTGCTCGGAGACGGCTCGCGCGAGCCGTCCAGCTGGAAGCTCTTTGCCGACGGCGCGTGCGTTGCGGACGGATCCGGCGCCTTTGCCCGCGAGTGCTTCTGCGAGGGCGCCGAGGTGTTTCTAGACCTGTGCCGCGACGCCGTACGCGCGACCGAGCTGCACCAGTGGAGCCAGAGGGAGTACGAGCTGCTGAGCGTGGCGCGCGGGATTGCGGGGGTGTAGGTGGGCAGATAAGCCATCGGCAATTCCGAGATGGCAAGTGCCGGGAATTAGATTCCCGGCCTTTAACCTAGCACTGCTTTATAAGATCGAGCACCGCAGGAATGTCATCGGCATTCCGAAGCGCAACGTAAGTGGGTAAGCCCGGGCCAAATCCACCCTGCGTACGCTTGTCCTGGCACATGTCCTCTGGATCCGTTAGATCATCCACACTCTTTGCCAAGCCAACGGCAATCCAACCACCGTTGCTGGTCCTGCCTTCTAACACGGCATGCAGTTTTCGCTTGCCCGACCTGAAGCCTACATAGTACTTAGCTATGCAGGACTCCCACGAAGGGTTACCACTCAGAACGGACTCGCGCACCTCATCGAAAAGCTTCTGGTTGAGCCCACCTTCGGCAAAGGTGGGGTGATTCTCCTGCAGAGTCCAGATAGGAGCCTCGTCAGACTCCCCGCGAGAGGGGCGATACTTGTCGACGACATCTGCCGGAAGGTCGGGATATTTCCATATCTCACACGCCTCTTTCGCCAGCTCGTCCGCGCGCTGTCCAATCTCTTCCTCACCCCATTTTTCATGCGAGGCGATCGACTTGTTCAGGTAGAGCGGACTGCACTTAAGCCCCACGTCAGGAAGATTGAGCTTGTCCGAGAACGACCGGTTTGAGTACTCCTGGTTGTAGCCCGTCAGCGTTAGATTTCCCAAGTTGTTGCACAGCCTGTCGTGGATGTCTTCCCAGTTCTCGCCAAGCGATTCCTTCCAGCCGTGCACATCATCGATCGTTTGGGGCATGACATGCTCGATCTGGTAATTGTCAGCCGAGATGGGCTCCTTCGGGTGGTGCCAGTTCTCCATGCGCTCCAGGTAATAGCGCTTTTTGGAGAAGCGGTTGTAACAGTCGCGCGTCTTAAACTCCTCGACAAAATGCTCGTCTGTCGGGAAGTACGCAGTCATACCGCCGCTATGGATAAGGAGCATCGCCGTAACGTACTCCTCTATATCGTCCTGCTGCTCGAGATTGCGATACATGCCGGCAAAGAAATTATTTAGGCCCGTGGTAAGCCTGCCGCAAACCGCCCGCCTGAACAGGAACGACTCGATAGTCTCGCAGATACGCAGAAACGCATTGCGGTCTAGCCCATTCCCCTCGTAAACCGAGTAAAGCAACATTAAGAGGGGCCTTATCTGCTTCACGTCGAGGCTTACGATTCTGCCGAACACTCGGCGTAGTCCGTCGTCCTTCTCCTTACCAAGGAACAGACTGGCGTATCTATGCGCATACCCACGCAGCTCCTTAAGCAAGCCCTCGGTGTCACCATCGTAGTCGTCGGCGAAATAGCGCTTAAACTCGTAGTAGGCCTCGTTCTCCTTCGGCATCCTATTGGGAACTTTAAGCCACAGCCAGTACCAGATAAATGCATTGAACTCGTCCTCGCCGCCTTTTCCGAACAAGCACTCGAGTGGATGCCAATAACCCTCATAAAGCTTGGTCTGTTCGTCGTTGGGAAGCGACATTAGAACGTAGTTACGGATGAGGTCAATGGGCGTGAGCGGCTTGCCCTTGGAGTTCATGGACTCAAATATGAGCTGGGCATTATCAACGCCAGCGGTGAGCTTAGTGTCGATGACCTGCACGCGGTTTAGCCCCGCCCAAAGCCTTGCAGGGTCGAATGATTTCCCGTGCATCTTTTCATGGAAGAACGCATGGTTCTCGACAATGCGATCCGATTTTTCATCTGGCGCGGGAGACCCAGACACGATGGAGAACAGCGTCTCTTTATCGTCCTGCGAAAGCACCAGCTTGTAGCGCGCCAGACCGTTGTAGTCATCATCATTAAAGAGGTAGTTCTTCCGCAGCGCTGAGATCTTGAGGTCTCCAAGGAAGCCGGCCTTGTCGGGATTACCCTCCAGATAGTCAGCCAAGGCAGCAATCATCAACGAAAACGTCGTCATGCGCTGCTGCCCGTCAATCAGAAGCACGCGCGAAATACTCGTGGCAGAGCTCTCGGACTCGGGGATATAGAGCATCGACCCCACGAAGTGCGATACACCATCACGACCCGCTCGCATGACGTCATCCCAAAGCACCTCACACTCTTTTACACTCCACGAGTAAACTCGCTGGTAAACGGGAATGACGAACTGCATCTTCGCCACGCCCATAAGGTCGAGTAGATTTGCCTCGGTTGCTTTCATTTACGCTTGTCCCCTTTCTTGTTTACGCCGCTTGCGGTCAGTCCCCCACTGAACGAAAGGCGCTAAAGACCAGAGCATCGAAGCGCTGGAGCAACCGGGATGCTCGTCTCACTAGATTTTACAACGCTTGTCGCGAATACAGTTGAAAGCCAATCCGGTTCCGATGGCTCCCCCTATGAGAAGAGGGTGGATGCCAAGGGTCGCGTGACT
>UQNU01000065.1 GCA_900542555.1 uncultured Collinsella sp. | reverse complement strand
TGACGTCGAGTCTCGTGGGCTCGGAGATGTGTATAAGAGACAGGTCTAGCGCACGGCCTTGACTGCCGCCGCCAGGTCGAACAACGTATCGAGAACGGCCTCGCAGCCATCCGCCACGTCCTGCGGCAGCGGCACGATGTCGGGGACGGCAAAGACATGACAGCCGGCCGTGATGCCCGAGACGCAGCCGTTGCGCGAATCCTCGACCACGGCACATTCCTCGGGAGCAAAGCCCGCGCGCTCGCAGGCGAGCAGATACATCTCGGGGTCGGGCTTGCCGTGCACGACGTCCTCGCCGCAGGTCACGGTCTCAAACTTGTCAAAGAGACCGAATGCTTTAAGGTTGCGCTCGGCGGTAACATGGCGCGATGACGTTGCAAGGCCTACGTGATAGCCCGCAGCCAACAGCTCGTCTATGCACTCGGCAGCGCCGGCCTTAAGCTCCAGATCGGTCTTGACCATCTCGTCGCGAATCTCCTTGTGGCGACGATAGATCGCCTCGGCGGTCTCGTGGCTGCCGTAATGCTTATCGAGGATGTCCATGACATCGGGTAGCGTGCGACCGATAAACTGATGGATCAGCGCATCATCAATCGCGAGCCCCAGCTCAGCGGCGCCTGCCTTCCAGGCCCTAATCCCCAAACGCTCGGTATCGACCAGCGTTCCATCCATGTCAAAAATAACAGCCTTGATCATATCGGTCCCCCTCGCCGGATTGCATTACTGCCACTCTACCGCACTTACAAACTTGTATATAACGTATATAGCATATTGCACTTTCGTTACATAGATAGAAGACTTATGGCAAGTAACGCATTAGGATTATAGTTTTCGACCGAGCACTCAATGGTAAGGAACGTTTCATGATTTTAGACACCACGGCACCCGCAGAGGAGCTTCAAGACAAGCTATCGGCGCTCGAACAGCTGCTTTTGGCATACGGGCGCGTGGCTATCGGGTTTTCCGGTGGCGTCGACAGCAGCTTTTTGGCCGCCGTATGCGCCCGCATCATGCCTACCAATACCCTCCTTGTCCATCTCGCCACGCCGCTCATCGGCACGCCCGAACAGGCTTCGTTTGAGCAGTCCGTTGATGGACAGGCCAATGAGGGGCCGCATTTTAAGCTCCCCGTGCTCAATCTTTCGGTCGATCAGCTGCAGCTCCCCCAGGTAGCCTGCAACGATGCCAATCGCTGCTACCACTGCAAGCACGCCGGCTTTACCGCCATCGTCAACCACGCCAAGTCGCTCGGCTTTCCCACCGTCATCGATGGCAGCAATGCAAGTGATCGCGGCGACTACCGCCCTGGTATGCGCGCGGCAAAAGAGCTCGGCGTACGCTCCCCTCTCATGGAGGTCGGCTTTACCAAGGACGAAGAGCGCGAGCTGCTGCGCGCATGGGGCTATCCCGTTTGGAACCTGCCGGCGGGAGCATGTCTTGCCACGCGCGTTCCCACGGGCGAGGAGCTTACGCGCGAGAAGGTCGATTTAATCCGCGCCTGCGAGGATTACCTGCACGATCTTGATCTGGCACAGGTACGCGCGCGCTTGATCGGCGGCTGCATGCATATCGAGGCCGCACCCGCAGATGTTGCCAAGATTGCCGTCCTCGGCGGTGCCGCCATCGACGACAAGGGCAAGACCCCGCTGCCCGCCGTTATCGAGTCCGCGCTGCGCGAGCTGGGCTGCGACCATATCTCCCCCGAGGTCACCCCCTACATTCACGGTGCCATGAATCTTTAGGCTACGCCGTTTTACAAACGGCGTAACTGCTCGGCGCTGCGCAGGCCCCGGGCACGGCAATCTGACGTTCAACTTCACGGGCGCGACCAAAAGGTCAGCGCCCGCTTGTTTCACGTCACCTTACCGCACCCGGAGCCCGCTCGCTCGCATATGCTCAACCTGCACTGCGTTAACTGACCTGCCAAAAAGGGACAGGTTTATTTTGGCAGGTTTTATCTGGGGAAATATCGCGAGACAGTCGCCCCTCTAGCACCCATCTAACTTCGAGAGACACTAGAAGGGCGCCCCGGCTGCATCTACTTCTTCCGATATCGGCGGTTGCGGCTCGTCGATGAGCCCATTACTTCGATGAGTCCTTTATCCGCCATTTTTGGCAGATGGTAACGGACAGACGAAATTCTGACCCCCGATGCAACCGCTATTTCTCGCGCCGTCATATCCACTTCGGCGCTGAGAGCCTCCAGGATCCTATCCGCTGTCGAAGCTGACGATTCTCTGCTCATATCGATAATCTCAAACGTGTCTTTGCCACATTTTGACAGGACATGTTTATCGACAAGATTCCCGCAGATCAGGCGAATGTCATCCGAATCCCACTTCAGGGCCTCTCGTATTTTTTGAACATCGCATACGCACCCATGCTCCCGCATAAACATGAGCAGTGTTTCCTCGCGATCCGTCAGCTCGATGCCCACATGGCTCTGAATCCACGTACGGTTTTCAGCAAGCTCCGCCCCGTGCCGGGAAAGCAGCACCGTAAACGAATCGGCCTTAACGATAAATTTCGGCCTGCCAAGCGAACGAGACTCCATCTCGCGAATCATAGCCGGGATACCAGATCCCTGGCTTTCCGCAACGGCCCCCTCGGCATGCTCTAACGGCGTCGCCCCCATTAGGCTCATGAGCTTTGGGTTTCGACAGCGCGATTCCCCGTCTGCAAGATTGTCCACCGTCTTTCCGCCCCAAAGCCCGCCAGGGTTTTTGATCTCTATTCTGTCTGGATAGATATCGACACTCACGGCCTGCCCCACAAACATGGGCGAATATTCTCGATGGATGCAGGCATTTGCCAAGGCCTCGCGCAAAACCTCCTGGGGAACTTCCCAATCCTCCCTTCTGCCAGCACCTTGCACTATCGCCGCTTTGCGCAAGTTTCGTCCAATCGCGGCAAGGGCATCTTCGATGCAAGCCGGAATCGGGCCATCGCACAACTGGCGGTCAATAAACCGGGGTTGCCCGGGTGCAGATTTTTCCACATCGGAATGAACGGCGACATCGATCATCAGTTTGGGATAGAACTGCTGGGGGTAAATTCCCGCCGACAGAAGCCCCGCGAGCTTCACGGCGCCATCCTTTGTAGTGATATTGAGTCTGACCAGCTGCTTTTCCAGCGTATCGGCCCCGCGCAAAACGCGCGGGGTCTGCAGCCGGCGATTTGCGATAATAGACCGCACGACATCTGGATCCAAATCCTCGACCGTTGCCTCCGAAACCACCGTGCCGTCTGCATCGCTCGGAAGCAACGCACTCTGCAGCTCATATAGCTCAGCGGGTGACATCTTGATATCTTTATCATCCACGCGCTTGTAGCTACCGTTCTGCACGCCGCGCGCGCCGATATAGCAAGGCTTCGCTTTAAGCTCAAGTTCAAAGATGCGCACTAGAAGCACCTGGAGCCCGTCGACCTCGCCTCGATCAAGCTCGTACCGCGGCGCATGGGTCACCACTGCCGCTGAGCCTCCGTCTCCGATACCCGAAACAAACTGATCGCGCACCCTATCGATAGCAAAGTTAGCCGAAGGAACAAATCCTTCGGCTTCATTCAGGCCCAAAATAATGAGCCCACCCGCAGTGTTCGCAAAAGCGCTCACTGTCTCCCATACGTCTGCGCTCAATTTATTCGTGCAGGCTTTAACTTCTACCGATGCGTCATCAGTCCCCCGCCTGCGAAGGCGCTCAACGATAAGGCCAAGAGGTTCATCCAGCAGCATTGGCATTCCGTCTCTCTAAAACGATAGATTTATCTCTCTAAAGTATAGTATATCTCTCTAACTTTAGAGAGATAAGCACCTTATTTTAGAGAGACATTTAGAGAGATGTATCGAATTCACTGTTAGATAGCCCAATGTTATCTCTTTAACTGGCTTTCTCTTTAGAGAGACAATTAGAGAGACGAGCGCGACCTCTCTAATCAAGGGCACCACTCTTTAAGGTGCACACTCCCTAACCGTGCCCTAAGTTGCGGTGAAATAGTCCCCCGATTAACCTGCCAAAAAGGGACAGGTTTATTTTGGCGGGTTTTATCTGGGGAAACGCAAAATAGCCCCACATACACAACCACCGCAGCTCCATATGAGGCAAATGAATCAGTAGCGTCTATCCCAAATCTTGAGTATTTGTTCGACAGAACGGCCCCTGCCGGCTCCTGCTAGACTGGTAGATTCCCAACCGTCCATCCAGGAGCCGCAATGTCGCGCAAGTCCGCCTACAAGCAAGTACTTTCCATCGGCGCCGCCGTGGTGCTGGGGTTTGCGCTGTTCACAGGGTCGCTCGACGGAGCGCCCAAGTTGTTGTCGCCGCAAAGTGATGAACAGGCGGCAGCTCTGGCCGAAAAACAAAACGAAAGTCCCAGCCGCACCGACGACGAGGCGGACCTGGTCGATCGGCTCGAATCAGGAACGGCGAGCTCCCCGGACCCTCAAAACAGCCAGGACTCTGGCGATGGCTCCGATTCCGCCGCAACCGACACCGGCGACGGCGCTTCCGCGGACAGCGCCGCCACCCCCATCGACGAGGTCGAAAACCCCGACCTCAACCGCGCCCGCGGTGTTTATCTCAGCAGCATTCCCGACTACGCCGGCAACCCCTACGTTGCCCTTCGCGCCGACAGCACGCACCCGCTCGGCACGCCATCATTCACACTCGATGAATACGATCGCGCCACCGAAGAGGGCTGCTTTAAGAAATTCTCCAAGCTCGACAGCCTGGGCCGCACTCGCAAGGCGCTCGCCTGCGTGGGCCCCGAGTCACTCGGTCAAGGCAAGCGCGGCGATATCTCGCGTATCCATCCTGCCGGTTGGCACCAGCAGCGCTACGACTTTATTCCGGGCCAGAGCCTCTACAACCGCTGCCACCTTATCGCCTGGTCACTCTGCGGCGAGAACGCCAATCGCAAGAATCTCCTCACCGGCACGCGTTATCTCAACGAGACGGGTATGCTGCCGTTTGAAGAGCAGATTCTCAACTATATTCGCGATACGGGCAACCACGTGCTCTATCGCGTCACGCCCATGTATAACGAAGAGGAGCTTGTCTGCCGCGGCGTGCGCCTTGAGGCGCAATCGGTCGAAGACCACGGCAAGACCCTGTGCTTCCACGTGTACTGCTACAACCTGCAGCCGCACGTGCAGATCGACTACGCCACCGGCCGCAACCAGGCATCCGGAGACTAGTGCCGACCGCGCCGTCCGTAACCCAAAAAATGATCCGTTTTCCTCCGTCCCAAAGGGATCAAATAAGGCCGCCCCGGTTACCCAGAGCGGCCTTTTCGTCAGTACCTACATTGCAGGCAGCGCCACACGCTACTTGGCACGGCCCTCCTCATAGCGCTCGACCAGTTTGGCCTGAACGTCATAAGGCACCTGCTCGTAGCCAGCAGGCTTCATGGTAAAGTCACCCGTGCCGCGCGTGATAGAGCGCAGGCGCGTCGAATAATCCGTCAGCTCGGCGAGAGGTGCCTGGGCGATGACCACGGTGTCGCCGCGCTCATCGGTCTCCATGCCCGTCACGCGACCGCGCGATGCCGAGATGTCACCCATCACGGCGCCGGCGTAGCTCTCGGGGATAGTCACCGTGATTTCCTCGATGGGCTCCAGCACCACCGGGTCGGCATCGGCGCATGCCTTGCGCAGGCCGATGCGAGCCGCCGCGCGGAACGCCATCTCGTTGGAGTCGACGCTGTGATACGAGCCGTCGTACACAGCCACGCGAATGCCCGTGAGCGGGTAGCCGGCAATGATGCCGTCCTTCATGGTCTCCTGGACGCCCTTGTCCACGGCGGGGATCAGCGAGCGCGGAATGCGGCCGCCCACGACCTCGTCCACAAACTCATAGCCATCGCTCGTGCCGTCGGGCCCAATGAGCGGCTCAACGCGCAGCCAGCAGTCGCCGTACTGACCGGCACCACCGGTCTGCTTCTTGTGGCGGCCCTGAGCGCTCGCCGTGCGGCGGATGGTCTCGCGATACGGAATGCGGATCGGCACGCTTTTGGCCACGACCTTGGTACGATCCTCCAAACGGTTGAGCAGCACCGAAACCTGCGCCTCACCCACGGCGGAGATGATAGTCTGGCCGGTCTCCTCGTCGCGGTCGATGCTCATGGTCGGATCGGCCTTGCAGGCCTTCTCGATAAACGTGTAGAGCTTCTCCTCGTCGCCGCGATTCTCGGCCTCGATGGCGATGCGGTACTGCGAGTTGGGGAACTTAAACGCCGCAGCCTCGACCTTGCCGGTAATCGAGAGCGTATCGCCCGTCTCGGCCGCCAGCTTGGGT
Organism: uncultured Collinsella sp.; assembly: GCA_900542555.1. Classification (GTDB taxonomy): domain Bacteria; phylum Actinomycetota; class Coriobacteriia; order Coriobacteriales; family Coriobacteriaceae; genus Collinsella. Next base: position 3,870 of record UQNU01000065.1, on the reverse strand, counting down.
GCCACGATAATGTCGCCGGCATAGGCGTGACCGACCTCGGTCATGTCGCGGCCGCACATCACATACAGGTGAGCCAGACGGTCGCCCTTGCGCGTGCGCGCGTTGACCAGCTCAAGGCCCGGCTCAAGCGTACCCGTCAGCACCTTAATAAAGCTGATGCGACCCTGCTGCGGATCGGCCAGCGTCTTAAACACAAACGCCACCGGACGGTCATCGTCGCTCGAGATCTTGAGCGAATCACCGTCGATGAGCGGCATCTCGCCGTAGTCCGTCGGCGCCGGGAAGTACGTGGCGATGTCGTCCATCAGCGAGTTGACGCCCTGCTCCTTAATGCAATCGCCCGCAAAGACCGGCACAAAGATGCGCTCGGCAATCGCCTTCGACAGCAGGCCCTCAAGCTCCTCCTGCGTCAGCGTCTCCTCGCCTTCCAGGTACTTCATCATCAGCTCATCGTCGGCCTCGGCCACCAACTCGCACAGATGGTCATGGGCCTCCTCGGCCTGGGCACGAAACTCCTCGGGAATCTCCGACTCAACGGCTTCGGTGCCGTTGCAATGACGCGCCTTCATGCGCACCAGGTCGATGATGCCGTCAAAGTCCTCGCCCTCGCCCCAGGGAAGGGTCACGGCGCCCAGGCGCGTGCCAAAGCGCTCCTGCAGCAGGTCCATCGTGGTCGCAAAGCTGGCCTCGGGGCGCGACAGGCGGTTTACGAACACTGCGCGTGCCAGGCGCAGGTCCTCGGCGGCATACCAGAGCTTAACCGTCGTAGGCTGCGGGCCAGCCTCGGCGTCGACCACAAACAGAGCCGTCTCGCAGACGCTCATCGCGGCAAAGGCGTCGCCGATAAAATCGGGGTAACACGGGGCATCGAGCACATTGATGCGCGCGCCCTTCCAGTCGATCGGTGCAATGGTCGTCGAGATGGAAAATGCACGCTTGACCTCTTCGGGGTCATAGTCGAGCGTAGGCTTGGTGCCGTCGTGGCCGCCCAGGCGGGCGGTCTTGCCAGAAAGGTGGAGCATGGCTTCGGCGAGTGAAGTCTTGCCCACCCCGCCTTGGCCTACGAGCACCACGTTCCTTACGTTACCGGTCTTGGGAGCACCCATGATGACCTCCTTGCAGGGCCGCGCGCATTGCGCGACGCCAACGGGGAGAGTTCGCGGTCGGTGCCGTCCCGGGAGCAGCATGGTCGGCAGCCGAGCCGACTCACCCTCCAAATGTCCTATGCCACCACCCTACCCTCACGGGCGGCTGTCCATGCATACCTTTCGGCGCACGTATGAATACAGGCGGCGAGAGGAAGGGGAACGCATGCGAGGCGATTATTGAATCCCGCGGATGCAAAAAACCGCCGCAGATCATAAGACCTGCGGCGGTTTCACCTCAATAAACAGTCGAGTAAATAGCTGGGCCTATCCCTCGATACGGCTCAAGAACTCACGCGTGCGCTGCTCGCGCGGATGGTCGATGACCTGCTCGGCAGGACCTTCCTCGACAATACGACCGCCGTCCATAAAGACCACGCGATCAGCAACGTCGCGGGCAAACTGCATCGCGTGCGTCACAATCACCATCGTCATATTCTGCGAGGCCAGATCCTTGATGACGCGCAGAACCTCGGCCGTCAGCTCTGGATCGAGCGCCGAAGTCGGCTCATCAAAGAACAAGATTTCCGGGTCGAGCGCCAGGGCGCGGGCAATACTCACGCGCTGCTGCTGCCCGCCCGAAAGCTCGCAGGGCACCTTGTTCTCGTTACCCGTAAGCCCCATCTGTGCAATAAGCTCGTGTGCGCGGGCCTCCGCCTGTTCGCGCGGGCGCTTAAGCACGCGGATCGGTGCATCGGTGATGTTTTTCATCACGGTATAGTGCGGGAACAGATTGTAGTTCTGAAACACCAGACCAAACCGCGAGCGCGCCTGTTTAGGCACATCGCCCTTTGCGTACACCGCGCCCGAACCCGCATCCGTCGCGACGGCAAGGTCGCCAAACGAGAGCGAGCCACCGTCGAGCGTCTCGAGCAGCGTGGCACAGCGCAGCAGCGTGGACTTACCGCCGCCCGAAGGCCCGATAATCGCCACGACCTCGCCACGCTTTACCTCGAGCGAGATGTCCTTGAGCACCTCATTGCCGCCAAACGCCTTACGCGCGTTCGCTATATTCATTACCGAATTAATCATGGTAGTAATCCAATTTTTTCTCGGCAGCGCCCAGCAGCATCTCGACCACAAAGTTAAAGACCCAGTAGATCAGCGCCGCGATTGCGAACGGCACCATGCTCACCTGCGAGGCGACCAGCGCCTTGGCCGTCGAGAACATCTCGCCCACACCGATGGCAAACGCCAGCGACGTGTCCTTGACCAGTGTGATGATCTCGTTGCCCATCGCCGGCAAAATGCGCTTGGCAACCTGCGGCATCACGATATACAGAAACGTCTGCGTGCGCGAATAGCCCAGCACCTCGGCGGCCTCGTATTGACCGCGCGGAATGGACTGCAGGCCCGAGCGATAGATCTCGGCAAAGTAGCCGGCGTAGTTGATAATGAACGCCACGACGCACGCCGTCCACTTGGAATCGGGCGTGAGCGAAATGCCGAACACGTAGTACGGGGCAAAGTAGATGGCAAACATCTGCAGCATGAGCGGCGTACCGCGCATGACTGAAATGTAGATGCGCGCGATCCAGCGCAGCGGCGCGACCTTGCTCATGCGCATAAACGCCACGGGGATTCCCAACGGAATCGACCCCAGCAGCGTCAGCACAAACAGCTGCAAACTGACCAAGAATCCCTGGCTAAGCATCTGCATCATGACCTGAATAGACATTACTTGAGCACCCAATTATCGAAAGACAGACCGTAATCTGCATATTTATCGCAGAGGTCCTTGACCGTGCCATCCTCGTAGAGTGCCTTGAGCGATTCGGTCACGGCATCGGCGGACTTGGTGTCGCCCTTCTTAAAGCCGACGGCATAGTGCTCGCTGGACAGCGGCTTGTCGAGCTGCGTATAGGCATCGGGCTTGGCGGCAAGCTGATACTGAACGATCGAGAGGTCACAGGCAACGGCATCGACTGCACCACTCTCGAGCTGCATAAAGGCCGTGTTGTACTCACCGATGGTATCGAGCGCGGCAAACGTCGCCGCCAAATCCTTCTGGTCGCCCTCGAGCACATCCTGTGCGGCGGAATCGGTCTGGGTAATCACGGTCTTGCCGGCAAGATCGTCCCAGCTCTTGATACCCGCGTCTTTCTTGACCACGAGCACCTGCTCGTTGAGCATGTAAGGCTCGGAGAACGTGTAGTCGTCCTCGCGGCCCTCCATGGTAAAGCCGTTCCAGATGCAGTTGATGGCACCCGAGTTGAGCAGCGTGTCCTTGGCATCCCAGTCGATAGCCTCATACTCAACATCCCAACCCTGCTTGTCGGCAACGGCCTTGGCAAGGTCGAGGTCAAAGCCGGTGTACTCGCCATCGTCGCCTACAAAGCCATACGGAGGATAGGACTTGTCAAAGCCCACGACGAGCTTCTTGGACTCCGCAGCGCCCTTCACGTCCTTGGCTGCGGTAGATCCGGCAGCAGAGCCCTTATCGGCACCACCGCCGCAGCCTACCAGGCCGAGGCCAAGCACCGTGGCAAGCGAACCGGCTAGACCAACAAACTGACGACGAGACATATCGGCATTCATGGTATCCCCCTTGGTAGCACTTTAGTTAGGTAAAGTGAGTCATGTAACGTTCAGAATCATACACTTTAGTGAGATGGAGTACAAGGGAGAGCTTGCCCGGCGTGGGCGGGGAGCGGCGCGTAATTAAGTTTCCTGCTCTACAGTCCTGCGCAAGACGGAAAGCACATTAAGTGCTTTCCTTTGCGTG
>UQNU01000064.1 GCA_900542555.1 uncultured Collinsella sp. | reverse complement strand
AGTCACGCGACCCTTGGCATCCACCCTCTTCTCATAGGGGGAGCCATCGGAACCGATATAGATAATGCTCTCCCCGCCTTTAGAGAACTTGGCCTTACCCTCAGCGATAAGCTTATGCTTCTCTTCACGGATGCGTTCGAGAAGGACGCTGGCAGGCTCGTCGTTCGGATCCTGCGGCACAAGCTTGCCCTCGACCGCCATTTGCAGAATTGAGTTCTTCAGGTCTTTTGCCTTCATTTACGCCTCAATCCCAAGAATCTCGCAAATTCGAGCCAACTTCTGGTCAATCTCGGCGTCGAGCTTAGCGCGCTCTTCTTTGTAGCTCCTAATCAGCTCGTCGGGCGGCAAAATCTCTTCTTCCTCGTGTGGATAGCCACACAAATCAAGATTGAAGCCGCCGTCTCGCAACTCGTCGACTGTATAGAACTTTGCCTTGGGATTACCATCTTCCTCGATATCTCGACGGTTCTCCCACCATTCCTTTACAGGTGCAAAATGTTCGAGCCTAATGGGCTTAGTCTTAGAAAAGTGCTTATATCCCTCGGGCATATCCATGCGATAGAACCAGACGCCCTCAGAAGCCCCGGAATTATCGAAGAACAGAACGTTGGTAGTGATGCTCGTGTAGGGAGCGAAAACGCTCTGCGGAAGGCGCAAAACAGTATGCAGGTTCATATCCTCAAGCAGGCGACGCTTGATCTCCGTCTTCGCGCTATCCTGGCCAAAGAGAAAGCCATCCGGAATGATGACAGCAGCGCGACCGCCTCGCTTAAGACGATAAAGGATGAGTCCAAGGAATAGATCCGCAGTTTCGGAGCTACGGAGCGCAACAGGGAAGTTGTTTTGCACTGACGCGCTTTCAGATCCTCCATAGGGGGGATTCATGAGTACGACATCAAACTGGCCATCAGGCTTGTGCTTCCATTCGCGAACATCTTTTTCAAGCGAGTTATCGTGAAAGACCTTGGGGTTGTCGATGTCGTGTAGCAGCATGTTGGTTATGCACAACAGATAGGGCAGTTGTTTCTTCTCGATGCCATAAACCGAGCTCGTGTAGGCCACGCGATCAGCCGGAGTCTCTATCTGGTCGCGGAGGATGTTGAGGGCGCTCGTCAAAAAGCCGCCTGTGCCGCAAGCAAAGTCAGCCACGGTCTCACCGAGCTTGGGCGCAAGTGCTCGGGCCATAAAGTCGGTCACCGCTCGGGGCGTGTAAAACTCACCGGCATTGCCCGCGGACTGCAAGTCTTTAAGGATGGTCTCGTAAATTTCGCCGAAAGCGTGGCGCTCTTTGTACTCGGTAAAGTCAACCGCCTCGTCAATCTCATTGACGACCTGACGAAGCAGGATGCCATCTTTCATGTAGTTGTTAGCGTCAGTAAAGGCCGCCTTAACGACGACGTGACACAGGGGTGCCTCAGGTGCAAGCTCTAAGCTCTCGAGAGTCTTGAAGAGATCGTTGTTTACAAAATCGAGGAGCTCATCACCGGTAAGCGCCTTGCCGTCCTTCGCATCATGCGCCCAGCTGTGCCAGCGCAGACGCTCGGGGATGATGGATTGATAGGAGTCATCGTGAAACTCCCACTCCTGCTCCTTAGCATCGTAGATCTTGAGGAAGAAAAGCCAGGTCATTTGCTCAATGCGCTGTGCATCGCCATTGATGCCGGCGTCTTTACGCATGATGTTCTGCAGGGTCTTTACAAGAGATCCCAGTGCCATTTGCTATCGTTACCTTTCTCTATGCGATATAGAGCTCGTCCTCGAGCATCTGCGCTGCCTGAATGTACTGTTGTTTGCCGCCGAATGCGGCGACGATCTTCATTGGGCTGCCAAACCGACGGAATTCTTCGAGGTCGAGGACATGGGTATCGTCCAAGTCTACGAGGTTCGACGTCGCATATTTATCGAGAAGTGCTTCAAGGACCTCGCGCGCGACGCCGGCATACTCATAAAGCACGCCCTTCTTCTTGACGCTATTGGCTCTCTCGCTGCGCGTAAGAGGTCTCTGGTCGTAAGCAATATGGCAAATGAGGTCAAAGTCGCTCATTTGCTCCTGTCCAGTCTCGAGCCGCAGCTCGTCCAGGAATACGCCACGTGCGCGCAGCTCATCGATAATCGCTTGCTTTTTATGTTCAGAGTTCCACGCCGCTAGGAAGTGGTCAAGAGTGTCGTATTCGCCAAGGATGTTTTTTCGCGTATAGTCCTTAAGGCTCTCAGTTACAAGAAGGCCATCGGAGGAGTAATACTGCACCATCTCCGACACTACATAGACGTCGGCCCCATGAACGTGATATTTCACATGGGAGGACGGATCGTCCGGCGGTAATACGGGTGGGTCTACGATTGGAGGCGGAGGCGGGACGGGGCTGCCGCCATTGCCGCCGGGACCCGGGTCCGCAATGGGGTCACCCGGATTAGGCTCAAACACAACAACAGGCTCACCATCGAACTCGGGATCTGCGAACAAACGCGATGCGTCACGAAAATCGAGGATAGTGAAATAGAGTTTGTCGTAGTCCTCACAGATACGGGTTCCGCGGCCGATAATCTGCTTGAACTCCGTCATTCCGTGCTCACCGAACTTGTTGTCGAGCACGACTACCTTACACGTCTTGCAATTAACGCCAGTGGTGAGAAGCTTCGAAGTCGTAACGATGGTCGGGTATTTCTCGTCGGGGTCGATGAAGTTATCTAACTGAGCCTTACCTTCCCTGTCGTCACCCGTAATCTTCATGATGTAGGTGGGGTGATCTCTTACGATATCGGCGTTCTCGTTTACAAGGGCACGTCGCATGTTTTCGGCATGCTCGATGTCAACGCAAAAGACTATGGTCTTGGAGTAACGATCCGTCTCCTTTAGAAATTGAGTTATCCGCTTGGCAACTTCCTCGTAGCGCTCTTTGATGACGATCTCGCTGTCGAAGTCCTGCTTCTCGAAAACACGTTTGGGCAGAGCTTCGCCGCGATCATCCACGGTGCCTTCCTCAGTACGGTATCCGTAAATGTCGACGTTCAGCTTAGGACGAATAACTTTATACGGGGCGAGAAAGCCATCCTCGATTCCCTGTTTAAGGGAGTAGGTGTAGACAGGTTCGCCGAAGTAGTTAATGTTTGAAACCTCTTCAGTCTCCTTTGGCGTAGCCGTCATACCGATTTGAATTGCACAATTGAAATACTCAAGTACCTTACGCCATGCGGAGTCCGCCGCGGCGCTTCCGCGATGGCACTCGTCGACGATAATCAAATCGAAGAATTCCGAGTCGAACTCGCGGAATATTTCTTCACCGTTTTCTCCAACAAGCTGTTGGTAGAGCGAGAAATAGACCTCGTAAGCAGAATCGAGCTTTCGACCTACGACCTTGGTTGTAACCCTCTTGAGAGGCTTGAAATCGCCGTCTATGGTCTGATCGACGAGAATATTGCGGTCCGCCAGATAGAGAACCTTACGAACCTCGGTAGTCTGTCGCAAGCGATGAACGATTTGAAAAGCCGTAAAAGTCTTTCCCGTTCCCGTTGCCATAACGAGCAAGATGCGATTCTTACCTCGCGCAATAGCTTCAAGCGTACGATTGATGGCGATGCACTGATAGTAGCGAGGATGATTGCCGCCGTGCTCCTGGTAATACGGAGCGGTCACAATCTCCTGGCTATACGGATGTTCAAGCCCCTTAGCTTTTGAGTATCGTGTCCAAAGTTCCGCCGGAGTGGGAAACTCGTCCATGGCAAGAGTGCGCTCTTTCCCGGTAAGAAAATCGTGCTCAACAAAACCCTTTCCGTTTGAGCTGTACGCAAACGGAATATCGAGCAGCTGGGCATATCCCATCCCCTGTTGGAGACCGGCATCAACGGTGTGCTCCGTATCCTTAGCCTCGACGATTGCGATAGGGATGCCCGGAGCATACATCAGAAGGTAGTCAGCCTTCTTCTTGTCTTTACGGGTGACCATACTTCCGCGCACAACGATCTCGCCACTGGTAAAGAAATACTCAGTGAAGACTTGGGTATTGCGATCCCACGACTTCATAATCGCAGGATCAATGAGTTTAAGCCGTGTGTCAGACTCGTTCATACGTCTCGGAACCCCTCATTGCGCAAAGCGACAGCTATTGATGTTGAGTTGATTAATTTTATCATCACTATGCAATCTAGCAGCCGCTTTATACGAAATGAGACGAAGTAAAGTCAGCCCCGTGAGAAAGCTCCAAAGAAAGCAAAATGAGCCCCGTTGACTTGAGTCAGAGGTCATTCCCGGAGTCCCGCCTACCTCCCCTCCGCCTTCAGCTTCAGCAGCAGATCGCTCAGCTCGGGGCACCTGCTGGAGAGGCGCGTCTGGGCTCGCTCGCCCATCCCCCACCGCTGGCGGATCTCCTGGGCGCGCGGGCTCACGTGATAGTTCCCGTCCATCACCTGCTTGAGCAACTTGGCGGTCACGCGCGCACCGGCTAAGGCGCTGTGGGCGTGGCCCGTCGACTCGTCGAACTCGATGCCAAACCACGTCGCCGCGTCACTCAAAGAGACGCGCCCGTGGCTGCCCACGTCCATGATCGAGGTGTAAAAACGCCTGCAGGTCGACCCAGTCCGTAGGAAAAGCGGCAAGGTCGATGCGCTTTGCCTGGCACTCGGTCAAAAGCTGTCGCCGGTCCGCCCCGCTCCAGCAAACCACCTGGGCGGAGTAGCGACCGATCCAATCGTTGAGCCTTTTCATCACCACGTAGAGAGGATCAGCCATGGCGGTATCCACGGCCGATATCCCCGTGAGCTCGCGGACGGGATACGCAACGCCTTCGGCATATTCCGTCTGCACAAACTGCGAGAACTCGCCCATCACGTTGCCGTGGTAATCGAGTTTGACGGCGCCGACCTCAATAATCTCATTGCGCAGTCCACGGCGCTGGCGCTGCTTTGGCACCGGCGCAAACTCAAAGTCCAGCACGATCTGGCGCGCAAAGTTCGTCGTATCGATAGCCGAGATACACGGCGTCTTTTCAGCTGACACGGTTACGGCCTCTCTCCGTCAACTGCCGCTTGCTACATAGGTGGCTACATTGCCGTAAGGATAGGCGCCCGTGCGGACATGAAAGCGGGGCGCAATACCATGCGCTGGTCGCACGCCATGCAGACGGCCCCAAGAGAATCGCCCGCTCTATTCAAATGCATGAAAAAGATTTGGGCCCGGTGACTTGAATCAGCGGTCATCCCGGGCCCATCAGAGCTCGTAGAGCTCTTGGTTGCTTTGGTCTCGCTCTTCACGGCGCTTATCGAACTTTCCGAGGCACTCAAGCAGCATTCGAAGCATAACAAGTCGCTGCCATTAAGGCACTGACCTCTTGACCAAGCAACAGCGCTGCCCAGCTATCACCCTTGGGCTGCCGTCAACTTTATTCTATCCGCGAGCATCTGGTTTACCAAATGGATTTTCGGTAAAGGAAGCACGGCACGCCCGCAAAACCACTACGCCCCAAGTGCCGCCATGGGAATCACCGCCACGCCGTCGTCGCGTGTGTAGGCAATACTCCCCTTTCCAACCACGACCGCCAAAAACGCCGGCGCGGCATTCTGGGCGGCAGGATTGGAGAGCACTTTCCTCTCCAGCGCCTTGAGATTTCTCGCTCCATCGTCTGCTTTCGCATCACTCAGCTTGACCTCGATGGCTCCCCAGTGCCCGTCGTGCTCAACGATCAGATCGACCTCAAGGCCCTTCTCATCTCGGAAATAATGGACACTGTTGTCGACACCGCCGTAGGTGGAAAGGAACACGCGCACGTCGCGCAGGACGAGATTCTCAAAGAGCATCCCCAGCGTTTGCATATCGCCAAGCAGCCGCTCAGGGGTAGCCCCCAGCAACGCCGCCGCAAGTGATGGGTCACAGAAGTAGCGCTTGGGGCGCACGCGAACGCGGGCCTTCGAGCGCATGGGCGGCTCCCATCCGCAGAGGTCCTCGGTCAGCTTGAGCCTGTTGAAGAGGTCCAAGTACGCAGCGATGGTCCTCTCGTCGGGGCCCGCCTCACCGTACGAGGCGTCCTTTACGAGCGTCTTGTACGTGACAGCCTGGCTCTCGTTCATGGCAAGAGCTCGCAAAAGGCCGTGTGCAAGCTCGGACGACATGCCCTCGTCCAGCACGTTGACGTCGAGCACCGAGTGCACGTACTGGCTTGCCGTCTCTCGCGCAAGATCTTCCGAAAGCCCAAGATTTGCAGGCCAACCGCCCCTGCAGCACCAGCGGGCGACGTCATCCACCGTGCTCTCGCGACGCTGAGGGGCAAAATCCTCGCCCTTAAAGAGGCTTGCCAGTGACACGAGCGGCTCGCCGTCGCCCGACTCACACAGGGCCATGGGGCGCATTGACAGACGGGCGATCCTACCCGTGCCGGAATGGCGAACATGGCTGCGCTCCTCGCTTTTGAGCGCGGTCGAGCCCGTGAGCAAAAGTGTCCCCCGTTCGTTGCCGCTCGCGTCCACGAAACGCCGGGCGGCATCCCAAACCTCGGGCACCTCCTGCCATTCATCGACCAGGTGTGGCGCATCGCCGATGAGCGCCAGGCTTGGGTCGACCTCTGCCGCCGCACGCTGCGCAGGCTCATCGAGCCTGGAGACGCTCGCCGAGCGAGAGAGCGCCGTCCAGGTCTTGCCGCACCATTTGGGGCCGTTGATCTCCACACAGCCAAACGCCCGCATAAGGGTGTCGAGGCGCTCCTCTATGAGCCGGGGCCTATATCCCTTTTGGGTCAATCTCTTTGGTGCATCCATAGACGGCCGTCCCTCTCTATCATGCGATATGCGAAATTACGCCATTCTCAATGCTGATTTTACGCTACTTTCAATGTAGTTTTTACGCCATGACAGATGTAGTTTTTACGCCATTTTCATTGAAGGTTTTACGCTTGGCATCCTTAGCGCGACCCATTCCGAGCATCAAATCAGAGCGCGCTTGGTTATCTCCGCTCGCACATCTCGGCAAACGAAATCAGCTTGGTATCTCCCCTGCTCGCCGCAGCATCCTGACGTCCTTGCGTAAAGCCTCGCTTCGAGAAGATCGCATAGCTTTTTTGCTGCCGTCTAAAGAGCTCGCTTCGGTGCACGAGCTTTTGCAGCACATCCTCGCCAACCGGTTCATTGCGCCATTTGCACTCCGCAAACAGCGCAGCGCCCTCGCCATCGTCAACAATCAAGTCGATTTCTTCCTGCGTATGTGTGCGATTGTCCGTCCCCCACCAGCGCCCGACGCTCGCCGGAACCACATCGAGCTGGCCCGCGCGCGCGAGTTCGTACACGTATTGCCTGCATATAAGCTCAAAGACCGTACCCATGTAATCCGATACGCGCGGCTCAATGCGCTTATACGCCATCTCGGCCATATCGTTTTGAATCAGCCCAATGTTCTGCGGCACAAACTTGTACCAGAACCTAAACATCTGGTCGCTCAGCAGATACACGGCTCGCTTATTGCTCGTCTCGTTTAGGGGCAGCTCGCGCTCGACAATCCCAAGCGACGCCAGCTTATCCACATAGCTCTTTACGTTGCTCGCAGGGATTCCCGTAGAGCTCGCAATCTCCGAGATCCTCGAGCGCCCCTGAGCAATTGCTTGCACGATCGCATCATATTGCTCGGGATTGCGGCACTCTTGCAACAGCAGGTTACTCGGCTCCTCAAAGAGATAGCCCGTAGGAGTAAGAAATAGACGTTTGATGTTGTCCTTGAGCGGTGCGGCAGGATCGACTTTCTCGATATATGCAGGAATGCCACCCGTCATGCCATAGCAAACTGCAGCGTCTTCGCGACCCATGCTCTGCCACAACCCGAGGGTCGTCGTAAAATCGAGCGGCATGATCTTAAACTGGGCCGTACGCCTACCGTATAGTGGGCTCTCGTAGCCCAACACCTGTTCCTCCATAAACGAAAGAGACGAGCCGCATAGGATCAGCATGAGCCTGGTCTCTTTGTACAGGTGATCGATCTTGTCTTGCAGCAACGAGCTGATTTCGGGATTCGATTGGGCGAGATAGGGATACTCGTCAATCACGACAATCAAACGTTCCGTGCGAGCCATGGTAGCTAATGCATCGAACGCCTCGTCAAAGCTACGAAACGACACTCCTACAGCACCAACCGAACCCGCAAGTATCGCCTGGCTAAAGCCGTGCAGGTTTGCCTCTGCATTGGTACGACGAGCTTGAAAGTAAATAGCCTTCTTGCCTTGGATGAACTCTGTGATAAGGCGCGTTTTACCCACGCGACGGCGGCCGTAAATCACAGGCATCTCAAAGGAGCCCGTGCCATACAGTCGATTGAGCTCGGACATTTCCACTGTTCTTCCGATAAACATAGGGCCATCCTTCCTTTACGTTATAGCTGGCTATATTATACCTTCCTATAATATGGCCAGCTATAACGTAATTCGACAAGCGGCGCACGCAAAAGGGGCGGTACATCACCGCACGTGGACCGTTCCGGAAAATGTACCCCGTTCTGGAGCCAAAAACTGGGCCGTAGTTTCCGCTTGAAGGCTGTCCGGAAAGCGCGTCCCATTCCGAGTGGCAATTCCGGGTCACAGTTTCCGCAGATACAAGGCGACAGTCCGCCACCCTTATCACATGCCTTCAAATATGCGATCCAGAAACACAAAACAGCAGATAGAATGCTCTTTTTCAAAAAGCACACGTCCCGAAACTTACCAAGACTTCATATCCAGCTACCGTTCACGGTCGCCGATTACCGCCCACCGATTCAAACAAGAAATATGTCGCCGAAAACAGGCCATCTACCTGCATGGTTAGATTTTGGTCAGCTTTTGGTCAGCTGAGCGGCAAGTTCCAGCTGATACGTTTTTGCTACCCAAAAGGAGGCGGTAGCTCATGACCCATTGCAATGACCAACTCATCGACCAACTGCTCACTCAAGCCGAACAAGAGGGGCGCTGTCTGATTCCCCCGAGCGCGGCGATCCGAAAAGCGCTCCTTCGGCGCATCGGCAGCGCGGTCGTCTCCCCCATGCCGGGTTTGTTCGCGCGCAAAATGCGCTGGGATGAGCTCAACCGGGCGCAGCGTCATTGCGAGATTATTCGCGCCCTTGCGATCATCCACCCCGATTGGACGTTCTGCTCGTTTTCGGCAGCTTGCCTGCTGGGGCTCGAGGTCTCGTGGCGACACCTGAATGTCGTGCATGTTTGCAGCTCGACAAAGCCGTCGGCTCGTCCGGGCGCACATATTCAGCGACACCAGATTGAGCCGCACGGAGCAATACGCAGAGCCGGCATATCGGTAACGCCGCCCATCCAAACGGCCACAGATTGCCTGCTGCAAACTGGTTTTGCCGACGGCATGCCCATTGCCGATTCGGCGATCTCAAAGCTCGGCCTTGCGCCGGAACAGCTGATGGAGGCCGTTGAGCGACGAGCGACTGCACGCAATGGTCGCGCGATTCGCACCGCCCTCACAACGCTTCGATATGCCGACGCCCGCGCCGAGAGCGGCGGGGAATCGGTCGCCCGAGCCGTCATGATCGAGACGGGCTTTGCGCCCGACTGGCTTCAATACGAGCTGACGGACCCCTTCGATTCGGCCAAGCCCATACGAACGGACTTTGCCTGGGAGCGCCAGGCGCGGGAACTCACGCTGGGCGAGCTCGACGGGCTCATCAAATATTCCGACCAGACCATGCTGGCCGGACGCACCACCGCCGAGGTGCTCGTTGCCGAACGACAGCGCGAGGCGCACCTATCGCTCTACGGCCACCCTCTGCTGCGCTTTACCATGAACGAGGTCCGCTCGGCAGGAATGCTCGCCAAAAAGCTGCAGACGGCAGGCATCCGGCAGACCGCGCTGCCGACGTGGCTCAACGACGTGGAGCTGTAGGAGCTGCTAGGCCGTGCATCGCCGGATCGCATCCCCCCTATCTGGGCCGCGTTTTCCCAACGGCCACGCCAACGGAAAGCGCGGCCCAGCCTGGACGCTCAAAACGGGATGCACTTTCCGGATGGCGGGCCTGGCGGAAAGCGTGTCCCGGAATCAGGTCTCGGAACGGGTCGTGCTTTCCGGTTGAGTCCTTCAGCGGAAACCGCATCCCGGAATAAACGCTCAAACTGGGATGCACTTTCCAAACGGCCGGCCAGCGGAAAACACATCCCATTCTGAGGCACGATTCCGGGACGCAGTTTCCGCATGCGGCCCCGTTGGGAAAGTTAATCCCGTTCCGAGGCTGGATTCCGGGACGCAGCTTCCGCATGCGGAGGCGCTCCAAACAAAAGGCCCCGGCTCGCGATGGAGCTGGGGCCAAAGGCGCAGCATATACAG
>UQNU01000063.1 GCA_900542555.1 uncultured Collinsella sp. | reverse complement strand
CGCGGGGACGAAGCGTGCTCATCTCAAGCCATCTGCTCGACGACCTGGCAGACCTCACCAACTCGTTCTACTTCATCGAGGCCGGCACGCTCGTGGAAAAGATCAAGTCGTCCTCGCAGACGCTCAAGCAGGAATACCTCGATACATACGAAGGATGAATGTGGGGGAGTGTTCGGATGATAGTTGATATTCAAGGGCCAGTTCGTGCTGTGCCGAAAAGACCGTGAACCTTTTGTGGGACACGCGGCGCCGTGGTACCATAGCCGAGTTTGTTGTCTTGGTCGGAAACCAAGACGCCTTATGCGCTGATCGGTAACCAGCGCCTGACCAATAAGGAGTCCTACCATGAAGCAGGGTATCCATCCCCAGTATGTCGAGTGCACGGTGACGTGCTCCTGCGGCAACACCTTCAAGACGCACGCTACCGTGTCCGAGATGAAGGTCGAGCTTTGCAACGAGTGCCACCCGTTCTACACCGGCCAGCAGAAGTTCGTCGACACCGGTGGACGCGTCCAGCGCTTCGCCGACAAGTTCGGTGGCGCCGCTGCCGCCCAGCTCAAGAAGGCCGAGGAGGCCAAGGCTGCCAAGGCTGCCAAGGCTGCTGAGGCCGAGGCCGCTCGCAAGGCCGCCGCTGAGGCTAAGGCTGCCGAGAAGGCTAAGCGTGCCGCTAAGTTCGCCGAGGAGGCTGCTAAGCAGGCCGCCGAGGCTCCCGCAGAGGCTCCCGTCGAGGAGGCCGCTGCCGAGGCCGAGACCACCGAGGCTGCTGAGTAAATAGCTCGCCGCGGAATCACTCGCATTCATGGCATGAGGGCCGTGCATCCATTTGGGTGCGCGGCCTTTTTTCTTTTTAAATTAGTGCAAACTAACCTGTCCCCATGGCACCACATGGCAGAGAGGCAGCGTTTGCCCAGATAGACCTGCCAAAATTAACTTGTCCCATTGTGGCAGGTTGGTCGTAGTTATTACGTGGCGGTCGAGCTCGACCGTATAGGCCGCGCCTTGTTTGGCTAAAGTACAATCATCTGTGTTTAACTCGCCCGCAGCTGCACGGCGTGGGCGATGGCCAAAAAGGAAAACCACATGGGATTCATGTCAAAGCTGCTGTCCTTTGGATCCGATAAGGACCTTAAGCGCTACTACAAGATCGTCGACCAGATCAACGGTCTTGAGCCCCAGTTTGAGAAGATGACCGAGGAGGAGCTCCGCGCCCAGACCGATAAGTTCCGCGGGCGATACGCCAACGGCGAGTCGCTCGACGACATGCTCCCCGAGGCCTTTGCCACCGTGCGCGAAGCTTCCAAGCGCACCATGGGCATGCGTCACTTTGATGTACAGCTCATCGGTGCCATGGCGCTGCACGAGGGCCACATCGCCGAGATGAAGACCGGCGAAGGCAAGACCCTCGTCTCCACGCTGGCCGGCTATCTCAACGCTATCGCCGGTAAGGGCGTGCACGTCGTCACCGTCAACGACTACCTGGCCAAGCGCGACTCCGAGTGGATGGGCCGCATCTACAAGTACCTGGGCATGACCGTCGGTCTGCTGCAGAACAACATGCCGCTCGAGCTCAAGCGTCCGGCCTACCAGGCCGACGTCACGTACGGCACCAACTCCGAGTTCGGTTTCGATTACCTGCGCGATAACATGGTTACCCGCCCCGAGCAGCGTGTGCAGCGCGGCCACAACTACGCCATCGTCGACGAGGTTGACTCCATCCTGATCGACGAGGCGCGTACCCCGCTCATCATCTCGGGCGCCGGCACCAAGTCCGCCAGCACCTACAAGGACTTTGCGCGCGCCGTGCGCGGCCTTGAGCGCGGCGAGGACGTCTCGCACGACATGCTCACCGCCACCGAGGACGTGGAGCCCACGGGCGACTATGTCATGGATGAGGCCAAGCACACCATTGCCGCCACCGAGCGCGGCCTTAAGAAGATTGAGCGCCGCCTGGGTATCGATGACATCTATGCCGATCTCTCCGGCCAGCTGGTCAATCACCTGCAGCAGGCGCTGAAGGCCCAGTACATGTTTCATCGCGACAAGCAGTACGTGGTCACCAACGGCGAGGTTAAGATTGTCGATGAGTTCACCGGTCGTATCATGGAAGGCCGCCGCTACTCCGAGGGCCTGCATCAGGCCATCGAGGCCAAAGAGGGCGTGCTCGTGCGCGAGGAGAACCAGACACTGGCAACCATCACCCTGCAGAACTACTTCCGTCTGTATGACAAGCTCTCCGGCATGACCGGTACGGCGCTCACCGAGGACGCCGAGTTCCGCGAGATCTACAAGCTGCCCGTCGAGGTCATCCCCTCCAACAAGCCCGTGCAGCGTGTTGACCACGAGGACCTTGTGTACCGCACCATCCAGGCCAAGTACAACGCCGTCGCCGATGACGTCGAGCGACGTCACGCCAAGGGCCAACCGGTCCTGGTGGGCACCGTCTCCATCGAGAGCTCCGAGAAGCTGTCCGCCGCCCTCACTAAGCGCGGTATCGCGCACGAGGTCCTTAACGCCAAGCATCACGAGCGCGAGGCCCATATCGTGGCCCAGGCCGGCCGCTATGGCGCCGTGACCATCGCCACCAACATGGCCGGCCGTGGTACCGACATCTTGCTGGGTGGCAACCCCGACGAGCTGGTGCGCGAACGCCTGGAGTACGAGGGCCTGACCATGGAGGACGTGACGCCCGAGCAGCTCGAGCAGTTTAACGCCGAGGCCAAGGAGACCTGCAAGGCCGAGCGCGAGCGCGTGCTTGCCGCCGGCGGCTTGACCGTTATCGGCACCGAGCGCCATGAGTCCCGCCGTATCGACAACCAGCTGCGTGGCCGTTCCGGCCGTCAGGGCGATCCGGGCGAGACCCAGTTCTACCTGTCGCTCGAGGACGATCTGATGCGCCTGTTCGGCGGCGACAAGATGGACCGCGTCTCCAAGATGATGGTCACGGCCGATATGGGCGACGATATGCCGATCCAGCACAAGATCATCTCCAAGGCCGTCGAGAGCGCCCAGCACAAGGTCGAGAGCATTAACTTCTCCATGCGCAAGAGCGTTCTTGAGTACGACGACGTCATGAACAAGCAGCGCCAGGTCATCTACGCCGAGCGCAACAAGATTCTGGACGGCAAGGACCTGACCGACCACATCACCGAGGTCATGCACGATACCGTGTACCGCTGTGTTCAGGAGTTCTGCACCAAGGACAGCCACGAGGGCGAGCGCGATCTTGAGGGTCTGCGTAAGTGGGTCGTCGAGCTGACCGGGCATATCGATACCCCTCAGTTCCCCGACGAGGACTTTGAAGCCCTGGCCGCCGATGTCTTGGCCTATGTTGAGAAGTGCTACAACATGAAGGCCGAGCGCCTGGGCGAGGACTTGATGCGCGAGCTCAATACCCAGGTCATGCTGCGCGTCATCGATACGCGTTGGATGAACTACCTGCAGGAGATGGACTACCTCAAGACCGGTATCGGCCTGCGCGGCTTTGGCCAGCGCGACCCGCTGGTTGAGTATAAGACCGAGGCCTACGGCGCGTTCCAGATGCTCGTCGATACCATGTACGAGGATTACCTGCGCACTGTTCTGCGCATTGAGCTCAAAGCTGCCCCGCGGGCTGTGGAGCACAAGGAGGACCCCGCCCTTAAGGGTGCGCACTTCTCTGGTCCCGCCGAGGTCGATGGCGACAACAGCGATTCGGTGCTGCGCAAGCAGGCTCAGGTGCAGGAGCGCACCACCGTCCAGGGTGGTCCGGCTGCCGTTAACAACGGTGGCAAGGTGACGACCTACCGCAAGTCCGAGAGCGATGACCCTTATGTCAACGTGGGCCGCAACGAACTG
Organism: uncultured Collinsella sp.; assembly: GCA_900542555.1. Classification (GTDB taxonomy): domain Bacteria; phylum Actinomycetota; class Coriobacteriia; order Coriobacteriales; family Coriobacteriaceae; genus Collinsella. Next base: position 6,642 of record UQNU01000063.1, on the reverse strand, counting down.
TGTCCTTGCGGTAGCGGTAAGAAGTTTAAGTACTGCCACGGCAGGAATCGTTAATGGCCGAGACTCTAGAGGTAACGCCCGCCGAGTTGGACGCATTTGCGGACCGACTCGGCGAGGTCGAGTCGTATCTCCATTTGGACGAGAAGCGCACCCGCGTAACGGAGCTCGAGGCCAAAAGCGTCGCCCCGGGCTTTTGGGACGACGCCGATGCCGCTCGCGCCACGATGGAGGAGATTGCACGCGCCAAAGAGGACATCGCCGCTGTGGATACGGCACGCGGTGAGCTTTCCGATGCTCGTGCCGCGTTGGAGCTTGCCGAGGAAATGGGCGATGACCCCGATGCCGCTGCGCTGCGTGAGGAGGCTGCCGCCACGGCGGAGCGCCTATCCCGCGCCATCGACGAGCTTGAGCTTTCGAGCTGGTTTACCGGGGAGTTCGACCATAGCGACGCGATTGTGACCATCAAGCCCGGACAGGGTGGCTTGGAGGCCCAGGACTGGACTTTCATGCTCTTTAAGATGTACATGAAGTACTGTCAGCGCCGCGGTTGGAAGGTCACCATCAACGATTGCCCCGCGGCCGAGGTCATCGGCATCGATCGCGCGACCTTTACTGTCGAAGGCAAGGACGCCTTTGGCATGCTTCGTGGCGAGGCCGGAGTTCACCGCCTGGTGCGCATTAGCCCCACCGACGACAAGAAGCGCCGACAGACTACGTTTGCCGGCGTCGAGGTCATTCCGGTGCTACCCGACGATATCGATATCGAGATTAATCCCGATGACATTCGCGTCGACGTATACCACGCAAGCGGCCCGGGCGGTCAGGGCGTCAACACCACCGACTCCGCCGTGCGCGTGACGCATTTCCCCAGCGGTATCGTGGTCACGTGTCAAAACGAGCGCAGCCAGATTCAAAACAAGGCTGCGTGCATGCAGATCCTCAAGGCGCGTCTGTACGAGATTGAGCTCGAAAAGCGCGCCGAGGCCCTGGATGAGATTCGCGGACCCAAGACCACAATTGGTTTTGGCAACCAGATCCGCAGCTACGTGCTCTACCCGTACCAGATGGTTAAGGACCTGCGCACGGGCGTGGAGACCAGCAACGTCGAGGCAGTTCTTGACGACGGCGATCTGGATCCGTTTGTAATTGGCTATCACCGTTGGGCTACCGGCAACGCTGATGCGGAGACCCCGTCTGCCTAAACCGCTCGGTTTATGTGGAAATGGATAAAACCCTCCGAGCAGGGTGGTTTTGTATCCAGAACATACCCTGCACAGGGGTGGTTTTTGTTGGGCGAATCGGTAGAATCGAATACAAGAAGAAGTTCAAAGCGCATCCGATGGGGTGCGCTTTTTTGAGGGAGGCAGCATGGCATATCGTCTGGACATCAAGCGCATTCTTTCGATGAACTTCTTTCACGATCTGCCCCAGATTATGTTGGGGTGTGCCTTGGCCGCCATCGCGACCGACCTGTTTTTGATTCCCAACGGGCTTGCCGCCGGTGGCGTTACGGGCCTTGCGACTATTATCCAGGCGGTCGGCGCAGCGCGAGGCGTGTCGCTTCCCGTCGGTATCCAGACCATCGTGATGAATGCCCTGTTGTTGCTGATCGTTATGCGCGAGGGCGGCATGTTCTACGTGGTGCAGACAGCGACGGGCTTTGTGCTGCTGGGCTTTTTTACCGATCTGTTTGCCCCGTTTGTAGCGCCTCTGGCAGATGCGGACCTAATGCTTCCCGCTATGTGGGGCGGCATTATTACGGGTATCGGTTACGGCATGGTGTTGCGCGCCGGCGCCAACACCGGCGGCTCGGACACGATTGGCCAAATCATCTCTCGTAACACCTCACTGCCGGTGGGCTCGACCGTCATGGCAATCGACGTTGCCGTATGCGCAGCATCGGCTCCGGTCTTCTCGCTCGAAAATGCTCTGTATGCAGGACTATCGATGGTGATCAGCGGCTATGTGATCGACGCCGTGGTCGATGGCGGCAATAAGCGTCGTATGGTGCTCATCATCTCGGACAATTTCCCCGATATCGCGGCCGACATCATGTATGGTCTGGGACGCGGCTGCACCAAATTAAAGGCGACCGGTATGTATTCGGGCGTCGAGAAGCCGGTGATCATGGTGATCGTTAGCCGTCGAGAGCTCAACACCCTTAAAACAATCGTGCGCGAGCGCGATCCTCACGCCATTGTGACGGTCGCCGACGTTACGGAAGCCTTCGGTGAGGGATTCAAGGACATTAACGCGTAGGCTGAATTTCGGTTTGCGGACATGATCCGTTTTCCTCCGTCCCCAAGGGATCAGGTGATCCGTAGGAGACGGCAGGATTGCGGATCATTTTTGTGCCGGGGCGAGAGGCAGCCACCGCATCCAAAAGACGTTCACATTGATAAACCGTTTCATCAGCGGTTCTGCCTGCTAAATTGTTCAAATAATGATAAAAACTCTGGTAAAGCCATCAGTTTCCAGCATAATGAATGACGTACGTGCATTGCGGCTGCGTTGGGATTACCTTCGGTGCCGTGCGCATCTTGTCTTAAGAGGATGAAAGGAAGGCACAATGAGCGACGAAGAGCTCAAAAAGGTTGCCAACGAGGTAAGGAAGGGCATCGTCACCGGCGTGCACGCTGCCAAGTCCGGCCATCCGGGCGGTTCGCTCGGCGCCGCCGACATCATGACCTATTTGTACTTTGAGGAAATGAACGTCGACCCGGCCGATCCCCGCAAGGCCGATCGCGACCGCTTTGTGCTTTCCAAGGGTCATTGCGCTCCGGGCCTGTACGCCGTGCTCGCTGAGCGCGGATTCTTCCCCAAGGAGGACCTCGAGACGCTGCGCCATCTCGGCAGCCACCTGCAGGGTCACCCCAACATGAACGACACCCCGGGCGTCGACATGTCCACCGGTTCGCTCGGCCAGGGCATCTCCGCCGCCGTGGGCATGGCCGTTGCCGCCAAGCACTGGGGCGATACTTATCGCACGTACGCCCTGCTGGGCGATGGCGAGAGCGAGGAGGGCCAGGTCTGGGAGGCCGCAATGTTTGCCGGCAACCAGCAACTCGATAACCTCTGCGTGATTGTTGACCACAACGGCCTGCAGATCGATGGTCCCGTCGAGGAGGTCAACGACCCCATGCCGCTGGCAGACAAGTTCCGCGCCTTTAAGTTCCACGTGGTGGAGCTTGCCGACGGCAACGACTTCGATCAGATCCGCGCCGCCTTTGCCGAGGCTCGCGCCACCAAGGGTCAGCCTACTGCCATTATCGCCGAGACCACAAAGGGCAAGGGCGTCTCCTTTATGGAGAACCAGGTGGGTTGGCACGGCAAGGCCCCCAACGATGAACAGTTCGAGCAGGCCATGGCAGAGCTCACGGCCGCCGGAGAGGAGCTCTAGGATGGCAGACGTCAAGAAAATCGCCACGCGCGTAAGCTACGGCGAGGCCCTCGTCGAGCTCGCCAACGAGCACGATGATTTTGTGGTCCTCGACGCCGATCTGGCTGCCGCCACGCAGACCGGTAAGTTTAAGGCCGCCTGCCCCGATCGTTTCTTCGATGTGGGCATCGCCGAGAGCAACCTGATGGGTGTTGCCGCCGGTATCGCGACCACCGGCCGCGTTGCCTTCGCGAGCAGCTTTGCCATGTTTGCCGCCGGCCGCGCCTTTGAACAGGTCCGCAACTCCATCGGCTATCCGCACCTCAACGTCAAGATCGGCGCCACGCACGCCGGTATTTCGGTGGGCGAGGACGGTGCCACGCACCAGTGCTGCGAGGATATCGCCCTTATGCGCGTCATTCCCGGCATGACCGTCATCGTTCCCGCCGACGACGTCGAGGCCCGCGCCGTGACGCGCGCCGCCTACGAGTGCGACGGCCCCGTGTACATGCGCTTTGCCCGCCTGGCCTCGCCGGTCATCAACGATCCCGAGACCTACAAGTTCGAGTTGGGCCGCGGCATCGTTATGCGCGAGGGCGCCGACGTTACCATCATCGCCTGCGGTCTGATGGTCGGCGAGGCCCTCGAGGCCGCCGAGCAGCTCGCTGCCGAGGGTATCGACGCCGAGGTCATCAACATGCACACCATCAAGCCCATCGATGCCGATCTGATCGTCAAGAGCGCCACCAAGACCGGCCACGTTGTGACCGTCGAGGAGCACTCCGTGATTGGCGGCCTGGGCAGCGCCGTTGCCGACGTCCTGTGCGAGCAGTGCCCGACGCCGCTCAAGAAGATTGGCGTCAACGACACGTTCGGCGAGTCCGGTCCGGGCGCCGAGCTCCTGCACAAGTACGGCCTGGACGCCGCCAACATCGTGGCGACCACCAAGGAGTTCTTGGCATAAGGCAGGGCAGATCTCAAGGACTGCTTCGCCAGAACTATAAAACTGCTTCGCCAGTACTATGGAAACCCGGCAGGGGCGCTCTCTTGGAGAGCGCCCCTGTTTCAGTTGCGGTGAAATAAGGACTGTTTTGCCAGCCTAAAGGCTCAATTAATCCGTATTTCACCGCAACTTTCGAAGGCGTTCCCGCTTATGTTGGCGCCGTCACGTCGACCGATTGCCGCCTGGCACAGCGCGGCAACATCGGGGGCGTCGTCGCCTTTATATGTCATGGCGAGTAGGGCGGCATCATAGATTTCGTCATTGGTTACATCGGCGGCATCAATGGGGCAGAAGGTGAGAATCGAATCCTGTTCTGCAAGCTCGGCCAAATCGATCGTTTCGCCCATAGCAAAGGCGTCATCGAGGACGAGTGTGGCACTCGTGCATGGAATTTGATAGATCGTGCCGTCCGCAGCGATAGGGGAACCTGCTGCCTCGAGCGTGTAGACACCTTGCGTGAGATTGATGCCAGAGCCATCGGAGGCGATGAACTCAATCCTGTCGACCGTTATTCCGTCGATGGTCTTGCCCGTAATGTGAATCGGAACGCGCGATGCCCCGCTATCGGTGTCCCAGCCCGCAGCCGCGACATTCAGCACGATTGCGTGCTCCGAATGGGCAGATATAAAGTGCGACAACACCTGCCGCAGATGAAGACCCATACAGATACCGCCGACAATGCCAATTGCCAGCATGCAGGCAAGGATGACCGCAACGTGGTTTCGAGGTTTTACTCGAAGCTCAGAATCAGCAGAGATGCCATTGACGGCATCCCCGCACGCTGTGCAGTACCTCACACCATCGCGCAACTTAGCTCCACAATAAGGACAATTCATACCAGCCCCCACAACCATAGACGTTCCTATCGAGGCCAATGTAAATCGACAATTCAAATCCGAGTTGCGCAACAATTAAATCAAAGACGCGTCAAGCAAAAGTCTCTACCGGGAAAAGGGCCCAGGCCAGCAAAGTGCAATTCAGCCCCCAAGCATAGTGCTACTGCACCCAAGTAAAACGCAGCGACCCCTTAGTTGCCGCAGGCCGGGCACAGGGTTACTCTCCAAATCTTTCCGCAGGACGGAGGAGCCCCTGCCGCGCGAAGCGCGCAGCGGGGGCTCCGAAATGTCCGAGGACGATTTGGAGAGTAACCCTGTGCCCGGCCGACGGGATCCCTAAGCACGCCATGCTTCTTATGTGCAGCAAAGCTAATGCTGCTAAAATACAAAGCGCTCATGTAGTTTAAACGCACGACGATAAGGAGCACCAGTGGGTAACCACTTCCGTACCTCCGGTGCGGGCGATGACGCCCCCAAGACGCAGCCAGGCGCCGTGGGCACTCGTTTCGCCACCCCGGATTCAGAGGATCAGCTGTTTAGCCCGATCCCCGCACAGCCGGCAGATCAGGCACAGCCGGCGTCAGATCCCTTTGCCTACAATCCCACCAATGATGTCGAGCTTTCCGAGGCCGCGGGTTTTGAGCCCGTGCAGAAGGTGACCGCTCGCGTGGATCAGCCTCAGGCGGACGTTGTCGCGCCGCAACCCGTCATGGCCGGCATTCCCGATCCCATGGCCCCTGCGACTCCGGCGCCTCAGCCTGCGCAGTCCGGCCTTTTTGCCGGTATTCCCGATCCTACGCAGCCCGCGGCTCCCGTAGTCGAGAGCGATCAGGCCGCCGAGGTCGCAAGCCTCGACAATGCGCTCAACAACCCCGACTTTACGTCGGTGTTTGCGCCCATCGATCCGCAGGCCAGCCGCAAGAAGATGGCCAAACAGGCTGGTGTCGAGCCCGTCATCCTCATGGAGCACGTCACCAAGATCTACCCGGCACAGCCCAACAAGCCCGCGCTCGACGATATCAACATCGAGATCTATCCTGGCGAGTTTGTCTTCTTGGTCGGTCACTCCGGCTCGGGTAAGACCACGCTGCTGTCGACGCTCAACCGCGACGTCAAGCCGACGAGCGGCCGCATTTTGGTCGCTGGCCAGGACCTCATGAAGATCAAGAACCGCAAGGTTCCGTTCTTGCGTCGCCAGATCGGTGCCGTGTTCCAGGACTTTAAGCTCCTGCCGCAGAAGACCGCCTACGAAAACGTGGCGTTTGCCCTGCAGTGCATCGGCAAGCCCAAGGGCGTCATTCGCAGCCAGGTACCCGAGGTGCTTCGCCTGGTCGGTCTGGCCGATCAGATGGACTCTCTGCCCGATCAGCTGTCCGGTGGCGAGCAGCAGCGCGTCGCCGTTGCCCGCGCTATGGTCAACCGTC
>UQNU01000062.1 GCA_900542555.1 uncultured Collinsella sp. | reverse complement strand
AGTCTCGTGGGCTCGGAGATGTGTATAAGAGACAGGCATACGGTCGAGCGCGACAAACCCGCTCACGGACAAGCCGTACTTGGGCTCGTCGTCGTTGATGGTGTGACCGCCCGCGATGGAGCAGCCCGCCTCGACGCACTTGTCGGCGCCGCCCGCCAAGATCTGACCGGCCACCTCCACCCCTAGGCAGCTGGGGATGCAGAGCAGGTTCATGGCATGCGAGGGAGTGCCTCCCATGGCGTAGATGTCCGACAGCGAGTTGGCGGCGGCGATCTGGCCAAAGAGGAAGGGGTCGTCCACCATGGGTGGGAAGAAGTCGACGGACTGCACGAGGCCCAGGTTCTCCCCCACCTTGAAGACGCTCGCATCGTCGGAGGTATCGAACCCCACGAGCAAGTTGTCATTATGCACATTGGGCAAATCGCCCAGGACCTGGGCGAGGGCTCCGGGAGCCAGCTTGGCGGCTCAACCGCTCGCGGCCGTCATAGACGTGAGCTTAATCTGATCGTCAGCCATCGATACCTCCTCTCATCGGTCAATCATTTTCTCCCAGTATACGCATGAATGCGAGCCGACGGCGGATGCATTAATTGAGCGCCTGTGCGCGAATCGCCGCGCCGATCGCTCCGGCAAAGCGAGCCTGGGGCGAGGTGGTCACCGGCGACCCCAGTAGCTCGCCCAACCGCTCCACCACGAAGGCGTTCTCGCACAGGCCACCGGTCAGGTAGTACGGGGCGCCCGCGGCCTGCCCGGCCATGGTCGCCACGCGCGAGACCACGCTGTCGATCACGCCACGCGCAATGTTCTCGCGCGGCTCGCCACGACCGATCAGGCTGATGACCTCGCTTTCGGCAAACACCGTGCACATGCTGGAAATCTTGGTAGGCTCGCCGGAACGTGCCAGATCGGCCATCTGCTGCTGGGAAATACCTAGGCGGTCGGCCATGATCTCCAAAAAGCGCCCCGTGCCGGCGGCGCACTTGTCGTTCATGGCAAACTTGGCCACTCGGCCACTTTTAAGCTGAATGACCTTGGTGTCCTGACCGCCCACGTCGATCACGGTGCCGTGATCGCCAAACAGGCGCACGGCACCGGTACCGTGGCAGGTAATCTCGGTCACGACCTTGTGCGCATAGGGCACGGCGACACGACCGTAGCCGGTCGCGACCACGCGCACGTCGTCGGCCGTCACGTCGTAGCCGGCCGCTGCCAGCGCCTCGCGCAGCCGCTCGGAAGCATCGACCGAGGAAAACCCGGTTGGCTGCACGCACGCCCACGCCACCGAATCCTCCCCGTCGACCACGGCAGTCTTAGCCGCCGTAGACCCGATATCGATCCCGATCCCTATCATGGCTCTCTCCCAATCTAAACATCAAAGGTAGCGGCGCGTTCAGGCGCCTTAGCTCTAGGTTTCTCAGGTGCCGGAGATTGCCCCGAAAGAGGAGCGCAGCGTACTTTGGGTACGCAAGCGACGGTTTGAGGGGCAAGATCCGGTGTCTGAGGAAGCTAGAGGGTTTCGATGAAGGCGGCGATGCGCGTCTCGATCTGACCCATGTCGCCATTGCTGTAATCGGTCTCAATCTTCATGTACGGAATGCCCGCACCCTCGACAGCCTCCTGCATGCGCGCGCTCTCAACGTTGAAGGTGTGGCAGGCCTGCAGCACGCTCTCTACCACGCCATCGACATGGTACTTCTCGCACATAGCCAGCGTGTTTCCCATGCGGCCTTCGTTAGGCGTCATGACCGAGCAGTTGATGTCCAGGTAGCGGTCGGCGATGGCGCGCAGGATGTCGGGAGCATCCGGGTCGATCATCATGGCCGCCGTGCGCTCGCCCGAGCAGTCGTCCATGCACACGACCACACCACCGTTGGACTCGATGGTGCGGCCGATCTTGTTGATCACGCCGCCCACCGGGCAGCCAGTGATCAGAATGCGCTTGGCATCCGCCGCAATCGGGCGCTCGCCAGCCTCGTAGGACTCACGCAGCTTGGCGACCTTTTGCTCCAGCTGCTGCGTATAGGCCTCGATATCAAAGCTGAACGTACCGGCGAACATGGTGCTCATCAGGTCGACGCCGCTCATGGCCGCCGGCTGGTTGGCCTGCAGCGCGAACATCTCGAGCTGGGCCGCACGCAAGCGATTGCGACGACGGACAGCGGCGCGCAGGTCGTCATCGGTGATCGTAATACCGTAGAAGTTCTCGAGCTCTTCCTTGAGCAGGCGGCACTCCTCGTACCAGCCCTCGCGCTCATAGGCACGATCGCGACCCTGCGGCAGGTGCAGAATGTACGTGCGCTTGAGCTCGTTGAGTAACTCGTACATCTTCTTCTTGCCGTCGCAGGTGGTCTCACCGATGATCATGTCGCTAAAGTACGTAAACGGGCACTTTTGCGAGTAGGCAAAGCCGTAGGTCGACTTGATGAGCGGGCAGAGGTTTGCCGGCAGCACCTTCTCGGCCTCGGGAATCACCTCATCGGACGTACCGCACAGAGCGACACTTGCGGCCCCCGCGGCATCGATAATCTCGAGTGGCGTATAGCTGCACAGGAAGCCGACCAGGCGATTACCCGCCTGCTTGTAATCCTTGACGCGAATAAACGCCGCCTTGCGCTGCTCGTTGAACTCCTCAAACGTGGACGGCAACGGCTGCTCAATATTTTCCGACATATAACTCCTTAACGAACCTTTTAACCAACCAAGGAAACGGCTTTCCCAGGTGCCCGAGGTTGCCGTGAAAGATGAGCGCCGCATACTTTGGTAGCAAGCGACGGTTTGAACGGCAAGATCGGGTGTCCGGGAAAGCCGCCGGGACGGATAGCCCTAAATGGTTTCCAAGAAGGCCTCAATCCTGGTTTGTAGCTGGCCTGCATCCTCGCCGGCGTAGTCGGTCGTGATGTGCATAAACGGAATGCCGGCCTCCTCGGCGGCCTTCTCCACGGCAAACGACTCCATCTCGTAGAGCGTGCAGAACTGCAGGGCCACGTCGACGATGCCGTCGGCATGCAGGTCCTTGGCCATCTGGACAATGTCCTTCATACGCTGGTCGTTGGGCGTAAAGACGGCGCAGTTGATCTTAAAGTAGCGCTCGGCGATGGCATCAAGCATCTCGTCGACCGTCTCACCGGACTCGTCGACCAGATCCTTGTAGTAGCGCGAACCCGTGCAGGACTCCTCGCCCACCACGACGCCGCCGGCCTTCTCGATGAGGTTGAACAGCTTCCAGTTGGGCACGGCCATGGGCGTGCCGGTGTACAGGATGCGCTTGGTCCCCTTGGGCGCCACGCCCTCGCCGGCCTCGACACGCTGCTCGCACTCAGCCGCCATATCGTTAATGGCTCCGGTCAGACGCGGCGTGTCGTCCATAAAGGCGGCCTGAACGGTCAGCAGGCTGTCGAGACCGCTGATGGGCGCCGGGTCGGCAGCGCGCGTGGCAGCGAGGCGCTGCAGGGCACGGCGCTTCTCATTTACGGCGTGGATGGCGGCCTTCAGGCGCTCGGGCGTAATCGTGACGCCGCACTCTTCCTCGATCTTGGCGGCGAGCTTCTTGACCTCGGCCTTCCAGGTCACGAGCGTCGACTTGTCGTGTACGTTGGGGATATCCATGACGTACATGTTCTTTTGCGTGGCAAAGAACTCGTAGGCCTTCTTCTTGCCATCGCAGGTGTTCTCGCCGACTACCAAGTCGCTCGACTCGATGTAGGGGCAGACCTCGCCCAGCTTAAAGCCGGCAAAGCTCTTGATAAGCGGACAGGTGTTGCGCGGCAGATGCTCCTCGACCTTGTCGGTCGCCCAGTCGGCACCCGAGCACAGGCCCACGGGAATGCCGTCGCAGGCGAGCACAATCTCCTCGGGCACGTAGACGCAGAACGAGCCCACGATCTTGGTGGCCTCGCCGGCCTCCTTCTTGTCGAGCATCTCCTTAATACGGCCGCTGTGGATGTTGGTGGCTACAAAGTCCAGGTAGGACGTGGACTTGGGGCGATTGTTCTGCGTCAGGAACATATCGCCGTACATCTGGCCCACGGCGCCCAGCAGCATGTCGCGGTCGGCAAGATTCATGCCGAGGCTCTCCCACATCGGATGGAAATCGAATTCTTCAGCCATGACGGTTCCCCTCTCGAACCAAAAACGGATAACAGCGGTATCGATGCACGACGGACGGCGATTGCCCGGCCGTGCTCAAACCCGGAATTTTAGGGAACCTGCCTTGCGGACGGTTATTTAGTTGTGCGTCGTCTCTCCCGGAGCCGTGAACATACCTGCTCATATGCGGCTCCGAGCCATATACAGGGCACGCGCGGCAACGCGGCGAATATATGTCGTCTGCGGCATGTGCGCACCCTCCTTTACAAGTTAAGGTCAACTATATCAACGGTTGTCGTCCAGACGAACATCGCCGACATGCGTACGACAGCGTCGTGTGCCGTCGTTTAATAAATAATTATCTTAATTGATAAGAGTTTGTCATCCCTCATTCGTCGTGCGACAAGATAAAGCCGACGAGGCTTATATCCCCGACGGCATTACCCGGCGCTATCGACAAACCAAATGGATCCTGCTGGCATCAAAATGCATGCGCAGCGTCTCGCCTGCTTGCGGCAGCTCGTCGACAGGCATGCCCACCTTGTTGACCTTCCACTGCAGACGCGTTGGCGCATCAGCACGCGGCACGTCCAACAGCACTAGGCGCTCAAAACGCGAATCGCTCACGCGCGCCACGTGCAGGTCGTAGCTGTTGCGACCCCGCTCAGCACGATTGTCAACATGGAAGTAGCTTGCGCGAATGCCCAGGTACACCACATTATCGGGAACCTCGCGGCCCACGTTAAAGGTCATGCCCCAGTCGAGGGCTTCAACTTCTTCGTCGCCGATCCTGCGCGCCCGGCTTGTATTCTTGCAGCCCGTCAGGCGCAGCGCCGCCAGCGTCTGCGGGCGGCGGACCACGTCCTCAATGGAGCCGATCTCCTCAACATGCCCGTCGTGCATCACGCAGATACGCTGGCACAGGCGGCACGCTTCGTCGATGTCGTGGCTCACGTAGAGCACGGTGCGGTTGCACACATCGAACAGGTCGAGCATGTTCTGCTCGAGTGCGCTCTTAAGATAGGAATCGAGCGCGCTCATGGGCTCATCGAACATAAAAATGCCCGGATGCGCTGCCACCATACGGGCAAGCGCCACGCGCTGCTGCTGGCCGCCCGAGAGACGCGCGGGATAGCGGTCGGCGAAATCGGTCAGGCCAAAGATGCCCAGATAGCGTTCGGCGAGCTTTTTGCGCGCGGCGGCGTCGCCCGCGTCCTTTACACCGGCGCACACGTTATCGGCCACCGTCATGTTGGGAAACAGCTGATAGTTTTGGAACAGCAGGGCACACTTGCGCTCCTGGGGCGACAGGTTGATGCCCGCCGCCGAGTCAAAAAAGGTCACGCCGTTGACAACGATCTTGCCCTCGTCGGGGGTCTCCACACCGGCAATGCAGCGCAGTGTACAGCTCTTGCCACAACCCGAGGCGCCCAGCAGCGCCACACGCTCCTCGCCGGCCTCAAGCTGCATGTCGAGCATAAACCCCGGAAAGCGCTTTTTGATATCCAGGACAAGCGACACGGCCTATCGACCTCCCTTCGAGACGGCGTCATCGTGCATGAGCTCGGCCAGCGCCTCGCGATCGATACGCAGCGCATCGCCGCCGACTGGGTCGAGCGAATCGGCCTGGCCACCCAGCTGCTTGGCCTGCTTGCGCTCCGCACGGGAAAGGCCCCGCTCGCGGTACTTTTGCGAATGAGCGGTGTAGATATTGATGAACAGAATGACCAGGAAGCTGAACGCAATTACGACCACGACCCAAAAGAGGGCCACCGACGTATTGCCGCCCATCCATTCAAAGTAAATCGCAATCGGAATGGTCTGTGTAATGCCGGCATAGTTGCCCGCAAAGAACAGCGTGCAGCCAAACTCGCCCATCGCGCGGGCAAAGGCGAGCACCGTGCCCGCTGCGATTGAGGGCCAACCAAGGGGCATCATAAGCTTGGTAAAGATGCGACGCTCGGACCAGCCAAGCGTGCGCGCCGCATCGAGCATCTGCGTGTCGAGGCTCTCAAAGGCACCGAGCGCCGTACGGTAGACCAGGGGAAACGACACCACCACGGCAGAGATCACCGCCGCCGGCCACGTAAAGACAATCGAGATACCGTGCGCGATAAGCCACCGGCCCACCCCAGTCGAGCGGCCAAACAGCATGAGGAGCAAAAAGCCGCAGACCGTGGGCGGCAGCACCATAGGAATCGTAAAGACCGAATCGAGCAGGCCCTTGATGCGACTCGAGGTACCCATAGTCTTCCACGCGGCGAACAGGCCCAGCGCAAAGGAGATCAGCAGGGCAAGGCCGCACGTTTTAATGGACACCCAAAACGGGCGATAGTCGATGTCGCCCAAAAAGGAGGCCAGAGAGGTCAAGGGGCCCTGCTCATCCCGCAACACGACAGACGATGCTTCTACCATTTGAGCGCTATCAAGCCAACGCGCGCCGCTCTTGGCATCACCCGAGGCTGATGCGATCACCACATAGCGGTCCCCATCCGCACCTCGTTCGTCAAAGCCATAGGTATACCCGCCGGCATCAAACGTTGTTTCCGCCGTAACATACCAAGGAAGATCCACGTCCCCTAGCTGCGCACCTCCCATGCAGTTTGCGCTGTCGAGTTCACAGACGAGGGCTTTGAGACCCGATACGCACTCGTTGTCCTGCGGATCCAATCCAAACTTCTCGACCGCCTTGGGCGATATCCACACCACAACGCGATCGGCAGCAGGCGCCACCACAAGGTCCACGTCCTCGTCAACGGGAAACCGGTAGCCCTCAGGCTGGCCTTCCATGGCACGAGCGGTCCCCTTGGCCAACCGCTCAAAACCCTCGATCCCATAGGAAAGCCCATGAGCGGTCGCAGCAACCTGGGCCCCGTCCTCAGCATCCCCAGCCAACGCAAATCCCGGCACACAGCAAAGCGCGAAGGTCAAAGCACAGGCGACAAGCATGCGGAATCTATTAAGCACGAAAAGCTCCAAGCGAATACAAGGACGGAGTGAAACACAAAACGATGGAATTATCGCGCCAAGCCGCACTACGCGGAAAGCTCAAAGCCGTACTTAGCCCAAATCTTCTGAGCTTTCTTGTTGGTCAGACAAAAGTCGATGAACGCCTTGGCCTCGTCGGCGTGCTCGGAACTCTCTGCAACGGCACCCGGATACACGATGGGCTTGTGCGAATCCTCAGGGCACACGAAGGCCTCCTCGATGCCGTCGTAACGGAAGATATCGGAGCTGTAGACAAAACCGGCCACGCAGTCGCCTGTGGACACATAAGCGGCGGCGGTGCCCACCTTATCGGCCAGCGCGACCTTGTCGGCGATTTCGGGAGCATACTCGCCATCGTCGCCCTCGGTGCCGGTATAAAGGCCCACGGAAGCCAGCGCCTGGTTGGCGTACTTGCCGGCAGGAACGGTCTTGGCGTCGCCGATGGCGATCTTACCGTCCAGATTCGCGACGTCAGCGATGGCCTCGATCTTGGTGTCGGAGCCCTCGGCGCGAATGATCACGAGGTCGTTGACGAACATGTCCTCACGCGTGTCGGCGTCGACGAGCTCGGCGGTCTCAGCGTCATCCATGGTGCCCTTGGAAGCGGTGATGAGCACGTCGACCGTGGCACCGGCGCGCACCTGCTCGACAAGGTCGCCAGACGCTTTGAACTGCGTGTCGGCGAAGGTGGTGCCGGTCTGGTCGGTGTAGAGCTCCTGGACCTCGGGAAGGGCCTTCTCGAGGGAGTTAGCGGCAAAGACCTGCAGCTCGACGGTTTCCTTCTTGGAAGAGGCCTTGGCGGAGCCGGCATCGGATCCGGCCGGCTCGGACGTCTTGCTGCCCGAGCAGCCAGCAAGACCAAGGCCGGCAGCGGCGACAGCAGAAAGCGAGACAAAACCGCGGCGAGAAACCAAATCGAACATATTCAACCCTTTCGGACCTTATGCCCGGGCACCCCACCGCGGGCTTTAATCTGCAATCAGATTATACTTCTGCGCGAATAATGATAGTGAGAAATTATTCTCACCAGAGAATATAGTTTCGAGTTAGCGTACACCTCGGCGTCGCTTCGGCGGAAAACAAAGGCGGAGCAGCCCGTAAGGTCGCTCCGCCGCAGGTAAGCCGCTTAGTTGGTATGTCCGCCGCCCGCCGTCATCTGGGCCGCATGCTCCAGCTGGTCGCTCACGGCCTCCCAGCTTTCGCAGGCGGCCTTCGTAGAACCGGGAAAGTTTACGACAAGTGTATGACCTCGTTGCATGCAAATAGCGCGTGAGAGCATGGCGCGGCGCGTCTTGGTCATCGAGTACGCACGGATTGTCTCGGCAATACCCGGCACATCGCGGTCGCAAACGGCACGCGTCGCCTCGGGCGTCACATCGCGCATCGAAAGCCCCGTGCCGCCGCAGGTGAGCACGACATTGGCGTGGCACTCATCGGCGGCTTCCACAATGGCATCACCAATCTCGCTGACGTCGTCGCGCACGACCACATGTGAGGCGACCGTCCAGCCCTGCGCCTCGATGAGTTCCTCGAGTGCGGCTCCGGCCTCGTCCTGAGCAAGATCGCGCGTATCCGAGCACGTCACGATTGAAATCTTCAACTCCATAGCGATCCTCCTATAGCACCGTTCCCTCAGGCAGGTCGACGCGAACAACGTCCACGACATCTCCCGCCTTGAGCTCGCACGGTCCTTCGTCAATACGCAGCAGGCAGTTGGCCCGCTGCATCGTGCCGAGCAGCGCCGAATTCTGCGTCTTGGCCTCGGTCACCAACAGCTCACCGGTCTCGGGGTCGCGCAAAACCGTGGCGCGATCGAAGAAGCGGCGATGCTGTCGCTTTTTCACGCCGTGTGTGAGCGTCGCCTGCTGCACGGGACGCGCCCCCTCGGCAAAACCACGCATCTTGCGGATCGCCGGGCGCGCGAGCATCTCAAAGCCCACATACGCCGCCGCTGGATTGCCCGAAAGCCCCAGGTAGGGCTTGCCCCCAAGCAGGCCAAACGTGATGGCCTTGCCGGGACGCATCGAGATGCGATCGAACAGTACCTCGCCCTCGCGCCGGACGAGCGCCGTCACATAGTCGTAGTCGCCCGCCGAGGCGCCACCGCTCGTAATGACAAAATCGCACTCCTGCACGGCATGATGCACCAGCTCGGCGATCGCCTGCTCATCATCGGGCGCAATGCCGTAGAACACGGGCTCGGCGCCGGCATCGAGTGCCTCGGCCATCAGCGCCGAGGAGTTGGAATCGCGAATCTGACCACGCGCCGGCAGCTCACTCGGCGCGACCAGCTCCGTGCCCAGCGAGATGATGCCCACACGTGGGGCAGCGTGCACCTTCACGCTCGCGTATCCGGCGCTTGCCAGCAAGCCGGCGCCGGCCGGAGCCACGACCTCGCCGGCGTGCATCACAACATCGCCGGCATGGGCCTCCTCGGCAGCAGAGCGAACGTTCTCCCCTACCTTGGCCGGCGCCGAGAAGCTCACGCGTGAGCCCTCGTTGCCATTGCCGTCAAGCACCTCGACAATCTCGTATTTCACCACGGCATCCGCACCCTCGGGCACCGGCGCACCCGTCATGATGCGGACCGCCTCGCCCGGGGCGATTGCGCCCTCAAACACATGGCCCGCGGCCTCGTGTCCGATAACGTCGAGCGTCACCGGCGCCTCGCCAGACGCCTGCACCAAGTCCGCCGAGCGCACGGCATATCCGTCCATAGCGCTGTTGGCAAACGGCGAGATGTCGATATCGGCCACCGCGTCCTCGGCCAAGGGAAGACCGGCGGCCTGCCACACGGGAATCTCGATGAGATCCGTCGGAACAACATGCGACAGAACAATCGACTGCGCGTCCTCCAGCGGAATGAGTTTCTCTGCCATATGCACCTCTTAATGCCACGGCGCACAACAGGAGCGCCGATTCTTTATGCTTGTCTCAGTATAATCCCCCGACGCACGACCGCGACTCGGCCTGTACCCGCAAATACACCTGTCGGTTGCAGGCCGCGAAACAGAATGGAAACCAACCCACCGGCTCGTCGCGTTTACCGCGTTTTATAATGCTTGCGTTACAACCTAAAAGAGGAACATATGGCTCATAACGACAAACCCGAAAGCGCAAACGAGGCGCAGGATCATTCCCAGCCGCTCGACGACGGCGGCCTTTTCTCCCTTAGCGACGTCATCATGGCAGGCAGGCAACAGCTCACCCGCTCCGAGCATCTCTTGGCTGCCGACACACTCCGCAACGCCCGCAACCTACTCGCGAGCGCCAAGTTGCTCGCACTCGTCGTCATCGTCTCGCTCGCCATGGGCGTTGCCGCTTGGGCGTTTTTGGCCTCGCTGAATATCGCGACCGACTATCGCGAGCACCATGTGTGGGTCTACGCCTTGCTTCCCGTTGTGGGCATGGCCACCGCATGGGTCTACAAGAACCACGGTCTCGCCGCAAAGCGTGGCAACAACCTGGTCATCGACTCCGCTCTGGGCACACGCCTCATCCATATGCGCATGGCCGTCCTCACCTTCGTCTGCTCCACGCTCACGCACCTAACGGGCGGATCGGCCGGTCGCGAGGGAGCTGCGGTGCAGATTGGCGGCACCATCGCCAGCAACATCTCGAGCCTCGCCCACCTCAAAAAGCATGACCACCACGACCTCATGCTCGCCGGCATCTCGTCGGCCTTTGGCGCCGTATTCGGCTCGCCCCTTGCCGGGGCTTTCTTTGGCATGGAGATGTGCTTTATCGGCAAGATCGACTACACCGCGGGCATCTACTGCCTGGTCGCCTCGTTTACCGGCTACTTTACATCACTCGCCCTGGGTACCGAGTACGAAGCGAATGTCATCGCCCTGTCTCTTATACACATCTGACGCTGCCGACGAAGCTAGAAGTGTAGA
>UQNU01000061.1 GCA_900542555.1 uncultured Collinsella sp. | reverse complement strand
GTGGGCTCGGAGATGTGTATAAGAGACAGCCAATGTCCAGCGAGCGCGTTCCCTCCAGCGCAAAGACCCCGCGCTCCGGCGCATAGACACCCGTCGCGAGTTCCGTGGACCCGCCGCCCGAATCCGCGACAATAATGCGCTCGCCAGCAAAGTCGTGTGCCACGCCAAAAAACGTCAGGCGCGCCTCGACCTCGCCCGGAATCACCTGCGGTTCGAGCCCCAGATCGCGCAGACCGTCCAGCAGCAGCGCGGCGTTGGACGCATCGCGCGCGGCACTCGTGCACGTGGCGCAGACGCACGCGGCCCCAAAGGCACGCGCCTCGTCCACAAACATGCGGCATGCGGAGAGCACGCGCTCGACCGCCGCCTCGCAAAAGCGGCCCGTCGCGTCCACGCCCTCGCCCAGATCGGTAATCTCGGTATGCTTGGACGATTCCACGATCGCCCCGCCCTCGACCTGCGCTAGCACTAGTCGCGACGACACCGTTCCCAGGTCGATCGCGGCCACCTTATATCGTTTGCAATTTGTCATTGCGGGCTCCCCTCCGGGCGCTATTTGCCGTTGGACACGACCGTCTGGCCCTCGACGCCGTTAAATCCAAACAGCATGTCAAGCGTCCGGATGTACCATGGCGCGTCCTTGCCGACTTCTTCGATCTCCTTGGCCACCTCGCTGGCCTTCTTGGCGTTCGACGACTTCTTTTCAGCCGACGACGAGTCCGAATCGCCGTCCAGGCCCTGCACTTCAATCCTCTTCTCGCCGGGCATCACCAGGCCCAGGTCCTCGGATGCCGCGTCCTTGATACCCTCCTCCGAGAGCAGCTTGTCAACGCTTTTTTGCAGCTCATCATTGTATTGCTGGCGAATCTCGACCTGCTTGGCCAAGATATCGCTCGAACGCTTTGCCACGTACAGGTCGCGCACGGGGAAATACAGGCTCACGAGCACCAGGGCAACGACGATGCCGATGAATAGCCCTCGCTGAGGACCGTGGGTAAAGTCGTAGATCGCCTTGACCACCGCGTTGTCGTTGGCGTAGTGCATAAAGTCCGAGCCCGAAAGACGGTTCGAGGGCCTGCTCGACCTATCGTGCGTTTGAGCCGACGAGCGCTGAGCATGCGACGAACGTGCCGGGCGCACCGGTCCATCTGACGAAGTATTCACTTGAGCATTGGGGCGCGAGGTACTTGTCGGGCGCTGCATGGAGCGGTCGGCGCCAGCGTAGGCGGACCCACCGAGCTGCACCGTGCGCGCACGGCGAGGCGACGGCTCACGCGAACCGGCGGAATAGTACCTGTTGTCGTAAATCTGATCCATGTGCGCCTTGTGCGGTTGAGGTTTGTTTGCGCTAAGTATTCTAGTTATAGCACGAGCGCCCGCACCGCCTTCGCCAGCCTTTGCTCGACATAAAAAAGGCGCTGAGCCATATGGCCCAACGCCCATAGCGCCTTGCGGCATCCAGCCAAGGCGAGACGGAACCGAGTCAGCCTCCCCCTCGCCAAATTCGCCCGTTTAGCGAATGTTGTAGAACGCGGCCTTGCCGGCGTAGTGCGCGCTGCCCTCGAGCTCGTCCTCGATGCGGATGAGCTGGTTGTACTTGGCGATACGGTCGCTACGGCACGGGGCGCCCGACTTGATCTGGCCGGCGTTGACGCCCACGACCAGGTCGGCGATCGTGGAGTCCTCGGTCTCGCCGGAGCGGTGGCTCACGATACAGGCGTAACCGGCCTCCTTGGCGGTCTCGATGGCCTCGAGTGACTCGGTGAGCGTACCGATCTGGTTGACCTTGACCAGGATCGCGTTGGCGGCACCCAGCTCGATGCCCTTCTTGAGGCGCTCGGTGTTGGTGACGAACAGGTCGTCGCCCACCAGCTGCACCTTGTTGCCAATGCGGCGGGTAAGCTCGACCCAGCCGTCCCAGTCCTCCTCGGCCATACCGTCCTCGATGGAGATGATGGGATAGGTGTCAACGAGCTTCTCCCAGTAATCAACCATCTGGGCACTCGTGTACTCCACGCCCTCGCCCTTGAGCTCATACATACCGGTCTCAGCGTTGTAGAACTCGGTCGAGGCCGGGTCCATGGCGTACATGAAGTCGACGCCGGGCTTAAAGCCGGCCTTCTCCACGGCCTTGGTGATGTACTCGAACGGCTCGGCATTGGTCTTAAGGTTGGGGGCAAAGCCGCCCTCGTCGCCCACGCCGCCGCCCAGGCCGGCCTCGTGCAGCACGCCCTTGAGGGTGTGGTATACCTCGGCGCACCAACGCAGGCCCTCGGCAAAACTCGGGGCGCCCACCGGCATGATCATGAACTCCTGGAAGTCAACGTTATTGTCGGCATGCACGCCGCCGTTGAGGATGTTCATCATAGGTGTGGGCAGCAGATGAGCGTTGACGCCGCCCAGGTACTGGTACAGCGACAGGCCCGCCGACTCGGCGGCGGCGCGGGCAACGGCCAGCGACACACCCAGGATGGCGTTGGCACCGAGCTTGGTCTTGTTGGGGGTACCGTCCGCGGCAATCAGCGCGGCATCGACGGCGCGTTGGTCGAAGGCGTCGAGGCCCACGACGGCGTTAGCGCACTCGTTGTTGACGTGCTCGACGGCCTGCGAAACGCCCTTGCCCAGGTAGCGGCCCTTGTCGCCATCGCGCAGCTCGCAGGCCTCAAAGGCGCCGGTCGAAGCACCCGAAGGCACCATTGCGCGGCCAAAGCTGCCGTCCTCGAGCACGACCTCGACCTCGACGGTGGGATTGCCGCGGCTGTCGAGCACCTCGCGACCGTAGACGTCCAAAATATCGCTCATGTTGTCTCCCTCTCACTTGGAAACGGGTTGAATGCTTGGCAACGCGGCTTACACGCTGCAGCGACGTGCAGGTTCATAAGTTAGCCTTGTCGCACTTTTTGCATTATGCCCTAAGTTAGCCAAGGGATACAACCTTTTTTAAAAAATAATGGGGCGATGGGACAAGTCCGTCCCATCGCCCCCGCGGTATTACTCCCCTGCCTTTGCTGCGTCCCACAGGTCGTTGAGGCCGTGGGTCGAAAGCTCGGCAAGATCCACGTGAGCATCGGCCGCCATCTGCTCCATCGCGGCCCAGCGGCGGCGGAACTTTGCTGTGCTGGCACGCAGGGCGCTCTCGGCGTCAATCCCCTCCTTGCGCGCGACGTTGACCAGGGCAAAGAGCAGGTCGCCAAACTCCATCTCGCGCTCGGGCGAGCCAGGGGCCTCGGCCTCAAACTCGGCACGTTCCTCGGCGACCTCGTCCCACACGTCCTGGACCGTCTCCCACTCAAAGCCCACGGCAGCCGCCTTGCGCGACACCTTCTGAGCCTGCATCAACGCCGGCAGATGCGTGGGCACGCCATCGAGCAGACCCTCGGGCGCGGCCTCGCCCGCCGCCACGGCCTTGTCCTTGGCGGCTTTCTCGGCAAGCTTGACCTCGTCCCAAATCTTGAGTACCTCGTCGGAGCTGTCGGCATCCGCATCGCCAAACACGTGCGGATGACGGCGAATGAGCTTGGCGTCGATATCGTGTGCCACGTCGGCCAGCGTAAACTCGCCGGCGTCCGCCGCGATCTGCGCATGCAACACTACCTGCATGAGCACGTCGCCCAGCTCCTCGCGCAGGTGCGCCGCGTCGTCGGCCTCGATGCAGTCAAGCGCCTCGTAGGCCTCCTCGATCATGTTCTTGCCAATGCTGCGGTGCGTCTGCCCACGGTCCCACGGGCAGCCGTCGGGCTGACGCAGACGCCAGATGGTCTGCACCAGATGCTGCAGCTCGGCCGATGCATCTACCAGCGTGGACAGGTCACGCGAACCCTCGGCATTTTGCTGAGCCATATGCTCGGCCATGGCTAGTCCTCCTCCATGATCACGTGGCGGAACGCGCCGCCCTCGTAGATGCCGTAGCTGTGCGTACCGTCCTTGGGGATGCTCACGCTGCCGGGGTTGAAGAGCCACAGACCAGGATGCTCCTCGCTCGCTTCGTTGACCTTGATGTGCGTGTGACCGTAGACGAGCGCGGAGCCCTCGGGCAGCGCGGGCGCGTGGTCGACGCTGTTGTGCATACCGGCGCCAAAAACGTGGCCGTGCGTCAGGAACAGCTCGCGGCCGTTCTCGTCGAATAACGTGGCATAGTCGGCCATGATGGGAAAGTCGAGCACCATCTGGTCGACCTCGGCGTCGCAGTTGCCGCGCACCGCGATGATGCGGTCGGCCAGGGCGTTGAGCAGCGGAATCACGCGCTTGGGAGCGTAGTCGCGCGGCAGGTCGTTACGCGGGCCGTGGTAGAGCAGGTCGCCCAGCAGCACAATGCGATCGGGCTGCTCGGACTCAATGGCGGCGCAGAGGCGCTCGGTCCAGTATGCCGAGCCGTGGATGTCAGAAGCGATGAGGTATTTCATGGTGGTCCTTTCGGGTGGGGTTGATGGAGCTGGGCGTGGCGTGCCGCCGGCCGCGTTACTCAAATCGCAGTGCCGCGCTCTGGGCCGCCTGCATCACGCGTTGGAGCGGCACATTGTGCTCGCGGGCAAGGCGGGCGCAGTCCTCGTACTCGGGCGCCGCGCGCTCACTGCCGTCGGGCAGGGTGGCCACTTTAACGGACACCTCGCCCCATGGCGTCGTTACGCGCTCAAAGCAGCGTGGTAGGCAAACGCGCTCCATAACCTGGCGGCGGATGCCATTGGTCGTGGTTTCCAAAAAGATAATCGTCTGTAGGCGTTCGATATCCTCGTGGGTGCAGATTACCTGCAGCTGCCAGCCGGGGCGGCCTTTCTTGCAATAGAGGGGCAGCCAATGCACCTCGCGCGCACCAGCCTCGCGCAGGCGGTCGGCGGCGTAGGCGAGCACCTCGGGCGATGCGTCGTCGATATCGCATTCCAGCTTGACGATGGTCTCGGGCGCATCGGTCTCGCGGGACAGCGGAGATTTGCTATCGCATGGCATACGGTCCGGCTCCTTTCCGCACGGGCTCGTTTTGTTCACCCAAACGCTAACACATCGCGGGCGGCGTAGAAGCGTCGTCATGGGATGGGCGGGACTTTTGCCCGTCGCGGACGTCGGCGTGCGCCGCCTGCTCTTTCCAGTCGGTTTCGACTTGCAGCGTTCCCGGCGCGTCAGGGGTCGCGCCATTACAATGGAGCGGATTCGCTTGACGCAAAGGAGCCGCCATGTCTGCTTGCCCGCTGGTCGATTGCCATACCCACACCTCGTTCTCGGACGGGCACGCCTCGTTTGAGGAGAACGTCCGCGCTGCCGCGGCCGCTGGCTGCCGCGTTATGGTCTCGACCGACCACCTTACCCTGCCTGCCAGCATGGACGCCAACTGCGAAGTGCAGGTTGTCGAGGGCGACCTGCCGGCACATCGCCTGGCCTTTGAGGACGCCCGCAAGCTCGCCGCGCAGATCGCGCCGGAGCTCGAGCTTATCTATGGCTTTGAGTGCGATTGGTACGAAGGCTGCGAGCCTTTGGTTGAGCGCTGGTCCCAGGGCACCGTCGTGCGCCTGGGCAGCGTACATTGGATTGGCAACCCGGGCGATATTGCGGCAGGCGCTGCGGGCATGACGGGGACAGAGGACGTCGCTCGTCCCGATACGCCCGATTCGCGCTGCGGTTGGATCGACGACGACACCGATTTGCATGTTTGGGAAAACTTAGGCGTGCGCGGCGTATGGGAGCGCTATGTCGACGACTGGTGCCGCGCCTGCGAAAGTCCGCTTAACTTTGATGTGATGGCCCACCCCGACCTGGTCATGCGCTTTTCGAAGGAAGGCTTTGCGCCCGACTTTGACCCCGCGCCGTTCTGGGGGCAGATGGCTGAGTGCGCCCACGATACGGGCCGCCGCGTTGAGGTCTCGACCGCCGCACCGCGCAAGGGGCTCGACGACTATTACCCCTCGACCGGTCTTTTTCGTTGCTTCGCCCACGCCGAGGTACCCATCACCTTTGGCTCAGACGCGCACCGCGCCTGCGATATTTGCTGGAACATCCGCGAGGCTCAGGCCCACGCCTACGGCTGCGGTTATCGAACCTTCGACATCCCTCACGCCACCGGAGAATGGGAGCCCACGCCCCTCGCCTAGCCATCCCTTCATAAGTTGCGGTGGAATAGTTCTTGTTTGACGGTCTTAGGGCTATAAACAGGAACTATTCCACCGCAACTTCTATTTGATCCGTTGGGGACGGAGGAAAACGGATCATTTGGTGCAAAATATCCTGTCCCCCTTGCACCAAAAGCTTGACTAGTGGCGGCGGGCGTTGAGTTCGCCGGCCAGTTCGTCGAGAGTGATGCCGTAGCGCTCGAGCGTCACGAGCAGGTGGTAGACCAGGTCGCCGGCTTCGTAGCGGATGTGATCGTGGTCGTTATCCTTGCAGGCCATGATCACCTCGCTCGCCTCCTCGGCAAGCTTCTTGAGCAGCTCATCCTCGACGTCGGTCAACAGGCGAGCGGTATAGCTTTCCTGCGGCGACGCGTCGCGACGGTCGTGAATCACCTCGGCCAGCCCCGTCAGCGTCTCTCCGATATTTCCATCCTGAACATTTGCGGTGCGCACACCCATGGTTCAATCCTTTCTGGTTGGCCAAGCGCCTAGTCGAGCGCCCGCCCTACGCAAGTTTCTTAAAGAAGCAGGTGCGGTTGCCGGTGTGGCAGGCCGGACCCGGCGAGTCGACCTTGACCAGCAGCGTATCGCTATCGCAGTCGGCCCAGAGCTCCTTGACCTCCTGCATATTGCCGCTCGTCGCGCCCTTATTCCAGAGCTCCTGGCGACTGCGGCTCCAAAACCACGTGGTCCCGGTCTTGAGCGTCAGCCCCACCGACTCCTCGTTCATCCAAGCAACCATAAGCACCTCGCCGGTGTCATACTGCTGAACCACACAGGGAATCAGCCCGCGGGCGTCGTACGTAAGCTTTGAAAGATCGGTTATCTCTTCCATTTCTCTCCCCAAATTCAAACATCGCAGGTCGGCGAGGGTTGTCCAGGTGCCGCAGGTTGCCGCGAAAGAGGAGCGACGCGTACTTTGGTACGCGAGCGACGGTTTGAGCGGCAAGATGCGGTGCCTGGGCAAGCCGCAGCGAAGCCCGCAGCATTAGAAGTCCAACCTCACAGGAATACCCTGCGATGCCATATACTCTTTGACTTCGCGAATGCTGAAGGTTCCAAAGTGAAAGACACTAGCCGCCAGCACGGCATCGGCCTCGCCCTCGATCACGCCCTCGGCAAAATGCTCGAGCGTGCCCACGCCGCCGCTCGCGATGACGGGGATTGGCACCGCGCGCGCCACGGCGCGGGTAAGCGCCAGGTCAAAGCCGGCCTTGGTGCCGTCGCGGTCCATGCTGGTCAGCAAGATCTCGCCGGCGCCGCGGCGAGCCGCCTCCTCGGCCCACGCCACCGCGTCGATACCCGTGGCGTTGCGGCCTCCCGCGGTAAAGACCTCCCACTTGTCGGCACCGGATGCGCCGGGCAAACCGACGCGCTTGGCATCGATCGCCACGACCACGGCCTGGCTGCCAAACGCCGCGGCAGCCTGGCTAATCAGCGACGGGTCGCGCACGGCGGCAGAGTTGAGCGACACCTTGTCAGCACCGGCGGCAACCATGGTGCGCATGCCAGCCAGGTCGCGAAAGCCGCCGCCCACGGTATAGGGAATGGCCAGCTCCTCGGCAGCATGCGCCGCCATCTCGATGGTCGTCGCGCGGTTGTCGCTCGTGGCGGTAATGTCCAAAAATACGACCTCGTCCGCACCCTCGCGGTCGTAGGCGCGCGCCAGCTCCACCGGATCGCCCGCATCGCGCAGACTCACAAAGTTGACGCCCTTGACCACACGGCCGTCCTTGACGTCCAGGCAGGGAATCACGCGTTTGGTAAGCATAGGCTACTCTTCCCCTCGGACGGCGGCCAGCGCCTGGACCAGCGTAAAGTTGCCCTCGTAGAGCGCGCGACCGGTAATGGCACCTTCAATCGCGCCCTCACCCACCGCGGCCAGCGCACGGATGTCGTCGAGCGTCGAGATGCCGCCCGAAGCCACGACGGGAAAGCCCGCGACCTCGGCCACATGGCGATACGCCGCCACATCGATGCCCGTCTGCATGCCATCACGCGCGATGTCGGTATACACCAGATGCTTAAAGCCCAGCTCGGAAAGCTGCGCCACGGCATCGTCGAGCGCCACACCCGCGCCGTCACGCCAGCCGTTCACCTTAACCTGGCCGTCGCGTGCGGCAATGTCAGCCACCAGCAGCTCGCCAAAACCTTTGGCTGCCACCTCGGCAAAACCCGGCTCGGTCACCAGCACGGTACCCAGCGCAATGCGGCGCGCACCGTAGCCGACCAACTCGTCGATGCGCGCGAGCGAGCGGACGCCGCCGCCCACGTCCACGGACAGACCGTCGACGCCGCAGATGGCCTTAATCGCCGCCGAGTTGGCGGCGCATGCGTCCTCGTCCTCGCCAAAGGCAGCGGACAGGTCGACGACGTGCACCCAGCTTGCACCCTGCTCGGCAAACGAGCGGGCAACGGCCACGGGGTCGTCGGAATACACCTTGCAGCGGCTGCGGTCACCGCGCTCCAGGCGCACAACCTTGCCGCCGATCAGATCGATTGCGGGAAACAGGATCATCGGCCAACCTCCTCGACGATGCTCACGAAGTTCTTAAGGATGCGCTGACCCAGCGCGGAGGATTTCTCGGGATGGAACTGGCAGCCCCACACGTTGCCATGGCGCACGATGCACGGGAAGCTCCGCGTATAGTGCGTGAGCGCCAGCACATCGGCGGCATCGGCGTCGTCGGCCACCGCATAGCTGTGGGTGAAATACATGTTGGCACCCTCGGCAAAACCGGCAAGCAGCGGGTCGGCCGCGCCGGCGGGCGTCATGTGCACCTGGTCCCAGCCCACGTGCGGCACCTTAAGGCGACTCGACTCCAAGCGCGTGCACGAGCCGCGCATAATGCCCAGCCCATCGACCCAGGGACTGCCAGCCTGCTCGGGGGCGTTACCGCCGGCAATCGCGCCCTCGTCCGCAGGCACGCCCTCGTTGCCGCGCTCAAAAAATAGCTGAAGGCCCAGGCAGATGCCGAGCAGCGGAGTTCCGGCGGCAACGGCGTCGAGCACAGCCGCCTCCTCACCGCTCTGGCGCATAAAGGCGATCGCGTCATAGAACGCGCCCACGCCCGGGATGACCAGGCCGTCGGCGTTGCAGATCTGCTCCGGATCGTCCGACGTGCAGGCAGCGGCACCGGCGCGCGCAAGCCCGCGCACGACGCTCGACAAGTTGCCCTTGTGGTAGTCGACCACCACGATCTTCGGTTCGCCCACGCGACCCTCCTCTTCCCATCATCCAAAACCACCACGAAGGTGCCTGTCCCCTTTGTGGTGGTATTTGCCTTTGTGGCGGTTACAGCGAGCCCTTGGTGCTGGGGATGCCCTGCACGCGGGGATCGAGCTCACAGGCGCGGCGCATCGTGCGGCCCACGGCCTTAAAGGCGGCCTCGATAATGTGGTGCGAGTTGCCGCCCACCAGCTCTCGCACGTGCAGCGTGAGCTTGGCATCGCGCGCAAAGGCATAGAAGAACTCGACAGCCAACTCGGTATCAAAGCTGCCCACGCGCTCGGTCGGTACGGGCAGCTCGCAATAGGCCTGCCCGCGGCCCGAGATATCCACGGCGGCCATCACGAGCGTCTCGTCCATGGCAATCGCCGCGTCGGCAAAGCGCGTAATGCCCGCCTTGTCACCCAGCGCTTGGCAAAACGCCTCGCCCAGCACAATACCCGTGTCCTCGACGGTGTGGTGCGCGTCGACCTCCACGTCGCCCACCGCATGCACCGTCAAATCGAACAGGCCATGACGGCCAAAGGCGTTGAGCATGTGGTCGAAAAACGGCACTCCGGTCGAGATATCGCACACACCAGATCCGTCCAGGTCGAGCTTGACGACAATGTCGGTCTCGCCCGTCTTGCGGGTCACCTCGGCATAACGGCCCATCTACATCTCCTCCTTCACCAGCGCGGCAAATGCGGCCAGCACCTCGTCGTTTTCCTGCGGGGTACCCACGGTAATGCGTAAGCAATCCGCGAGCCCCGGCGCATAGCTAAAGTCGCGCACCAGAATCGAATACTCGTCGCGTAGGCGCTCGCGCACGCGCGTGGCATGCGGCGTACGCACGAGTGCAAAGTTCGCCGCGCTCGGCCATGCCTCCACGGGCATGCCCTCGGCAGCCATCGCGCGCAGGGCGCACAGCTCGCGCTCGCGCTCGGATGCGACCTGTGCCACCACGGGCGCGTACGCATCGCGGGCACGCACGCAGGCAAGTGCCGCCGTCTGGCTCAGCACATTGACCGAATAGATCTGGCGAATCGCCGCGAACACGTCGATGACCTCGGGGGCTGCAATCACATAGCCCAGACGCGTACCGGCGGCGCCGAACGCCTTGGACAGCGTATGCAAAATCACCAGGTTGGGATGCTCGGCGATAAGGCCTTGCGCCGTGGTTGCCGCGCCAAACGAATCGTCGGCAAACTCAACGTAGGCCTCGTCGACCATCACCATGCCGGGGCACGCATCGCACAGGGCCGCGACAAAGTCGAGCGGAGCCACATCACCCGTGGGATTGTTGGGCGAGGTCACGATTGCCAGATCGCACTCGGGAGCCGCCGCAAGCACCGCCGCCTGGTCGAGCTCAAAGGTCGCCGGGTCGCGCCATACGTCGCGCACCTCGGTCTGACAGAGCGATGCAAAGAACGCGTACTCGCTAAAGCACGGCGGGCAGTTGAGCAGGGTCCGGCCCGCGCCGCCAAACGCCAGCAGGTAGTTATAGAGCAGCTCGTCGCCGCCGTTGCCCACGCAGACATTCTCGCGAGCCACGCCATGCCAAGCGGCAAGCTCGTCGCGCAGGTCGTTGGACATGGGATCGGGGTAGCGGTTGAGCGGCGTAGCAGCCAAGGCCGCATCAACCGCCTTGCGCACGCCAGCGGGCACGGGATAGGTGTTCTCGTTGGCCGAAAGATTGATGCGCGTGGTCGTAAAGTTGGGATCGTAGGGCTCAATACCGGCCAGGTAAGGCTGGACGAGCTCCTTCATGCGGGGCGTCAGCTCGGCCATATTAGGCCTCCCCGCCGGTCGCGCCAGCGCCATCCGAGCCTGCAGCCGCCAGGTCCACACCCTCGGCGACCGTCGTCACGGCATCGCCCGGCCAGGCGACCTTGGTCAGGTCGGCCGCAGCCAGCGACGCTGCGCTCACGGCATCCTCGCCCTGCTCCAGCACGCGGCGACGCAGTGCGGCCGAAAGCGCATGCGCCCACAGGCCCTCGGCCTCGGCCAGACGCTGCGTAGCGGGAGCGTCGGAGAGCAGGCCCTCGGGCGTATAGCAGATGACGCTCGAGCGTTTGACGAACTCCTCCACCGAAAGCGGGTTAGAGACTGTCTCTTATACACATCTCCGAGCCCACGAGACTCGACGTCATCTCG
>UQNU01000060.1 GCA_900542555.1 uncultured Collinsella sp. | reverse complement strand
AGGTCAGCGCCCTTTCGTTTCACGTCACCTTGTCTCAAATGCGACCCGCTCGCTGTCGTTGCCAAAACATCGGCGCTTCCGTTGTTGGCACTTGGGGGCGTTCCTTTTATGCCGGCACTTTGGGACACTCCTTGTCATTGGTGCAAAGCAACCTCTCCCCATTGCGCCAAGCGGCGTGTGCCGTTAAGCGGAGAGGCGCATTGTTGACCCATCGTTTGGGCATACAATGGCTATTGGCTTGCTGCGGTGAAGGCTCGTCCGCTCCGCAGTTATTTCTACGGTTAAAGGAGTATGTATGTCCGTTGAGGTCATGAGGTCTGTGATCGAGGCCGCCGAGGGTCGCGTGCCCGTCGACACGCTGTTTGCCAACGCGCAGATCGTCGATGTGTACGGCCAACGCGTAGCGCCCGGTAGTGTTGCCGTCAAGGACGGCGTGATCGTCGGTGTGCTCTACGATGGTCGCGACGATGCCGCCGGTACGTATGAGGCTACCGAGGTCATCGATTGCCAGGGCCGCTATCTTGCCCCCGGTTTTATTGACGGACACTTGCATATCGAGTCTTCGAACATCCGCCCTGCCGAGTATGCGCGCATGGCGGCGACGCGCGGTACCACTACTGCCATTGCCGACAGCCACGAGATTGCCAACGTGGCGGGGCTCGACGGCCTGCGCTTTATGATCGAGGACGGTCGTCGCGCTCCTATTTCCATCAAGTACATGATGCCCTCGTGCGTGCCCGCACTGCCCGACGAGCAGGCCGGTGCCGTCATCACCGCTGCCGATATGCAGGCGTTTTTTGCCGAATATCCGGGTGATGTCTTTGGTCTGGGCGAAATGATGAACCTGCCGGGCGTCTTTATGGCCGATCCCGAGACCTGTGCTCGTATCGACGCTGCCAACCAGACGCCGTCCAAACAGGTCGACGGTCATGCCCCGCTCGTTGCCGGCAAGGACCTCAACGCCTATGCTGCGGCAGGCATTATCGCCGACCACGAGTCGACGATTCCCGAGGAGGCGCTCGACAAGCTGTCTCGCGGCATGTACGTGATGCTGCGCGAAGGTACGTGCAGCCATGATCTGGCCAACCTGTCGCCGATGCTGCTGGAGAATCCCGCGCGCGCCCGCCGCTGCTGCTTTGCGACTGACGACCGCGCTCCTTCCGATGCGCTTGCAACCGGCATGATCGACAATGCCTGCCGCGTGGCGATTGAGGCCGGTATCGACCCCGTGGTCGCTATCTCTATGGCGTCCCTCTCCACGGCCGAGGCGTTTGGCCTGGATCACGGTTGCCGCGACCCGCACGAGCTCCGCGGTGCGATTGCCCCGGGCAAGCGTGCCGACCTGCTGGTGCTCAATGACCTGACGTTTGCCACGGCTCCGCATCGCGTATATGCCGCCGGTGCTTTGGTGGCGCAGGACGGCACCTTTGTGGGCGAGATTGCACCCGAGATGGCCGAGGTTGCGGCCCTTGCCGATGAGCTGCGCGCCTCCGTTAAGCTGCCGAAGCTATCGCTCGACGTGTTCGACTATGCCTTTAAGCCGGGCGAGGCCGTGATTGACGTGGTGCCGGGCAAGGCCATCACGGGCATGGTTCGTCCCGAGACTGACGAGGACTTGCGTCGCATTATGCTGATCGAGCGCCACGGCCGCGGCGTGTCGCTGCAAGCCGAGGGCGCCGACGGCGACGGCCCCGCTGGCCTGGGTCTTGTCGGCAAGCACATCGGTCGCGGCTGGGTGCGCGGCTTTACCATCACGGGTGGCTCCATTGCCTCCACGATCGGCCACGACTCGCACAACGTGTGCGTGGTGGGCGACAACGCCGCCGATATGATGGCCGCCGTTGAGGCCGTGGGCCAAGGTGGTCACGTGCTGGTGCGCAACGGAGAGGTCGTGGCGCGCATTCCGCTGGCGCTCGGTGGCCTTATGAGCGAAGACACGGCCGAGGACGTTGCCGCGCAGCACGACGACTTTATGGTCAAGGCGCGCGCCATGGGTATTGAGTCGCCGCTCGACCCCATCATGGGCATCATCTTCCTGCCCCTGCCGGTGATCCCGACGCTCCGCATCCGCCCCGAGGGCATGTTCGACGTCACGACCTTCACCTACGCCGACTAGTCATCGGGGACGTTCTTAAACGACTAGTCGTCGGGGACACTCTTTGACGTGTCGCCTGGCGCCGCGACCGTAGGACCTCTGGCATGTGTGAGCTATTTGCCAGGTCCTTGTACCGTTTACGCCCGCGGAGTCTTATTTGAGCTCCCTTTGGGTACGTTGGAATCGGATACACGTTCGATTCCAACAAGCCCGAAGGGAGCTTTTCTATGTTTAAACTGATTGCATCCGATATGGACGGCACGTTGCTTGACGAAAACGGCCAGGTGCCTCCCGAGACCTACGAACTGATTCTGGCGCTACACGAGCATGGTGTGCATTTTGCCGCATCGTCAGGTCGTCGCTACGATCGCCTGTGCGAGTTCTTTGCGCCCGTTCGCGACAAGATGGACTTTGTCGCCGCTAACGGTGCCCAGGTCTACGCCGACGGCAAAATGGTAGACCGTGAGGTGTATTCGCACCTGGCGATTCGAAAGCTCGCCCAGGCCGTCGCGACGTTTCCCAATCTGCATCTTGCGCTCTTTGACCGAACCAAGTCCTTTTTGCTCGATGACGAGTGCAAGTTCGTGCGCGAGGTCGATAAGGACCTTCCCAATGCCGAGCGCATTTGGGAGCTGCCCGATCCCAGCGTAAATATCATCAAGGCGAGTATCTTTTGCGATGACGGTGCCGTTATGGACAGCGCCTACGTACTGCAGCGCGAACTTGGTCAGCTCTTTACCTTTGCGCCCTCGGGCAACGCATGGATCGACGCCATGCAGCCCGGCGTGTCGAAGGCCTCGGGCATCGCACAGCTTGCGGAGCATTACGGCATTGGGCGCGACGAGGTCATGGCGTTTGGCGACTCGATGAACGATTACGAGATTATTCGCTTTGTCGGCACGGGCTGCGCGATGGAAAACGCGCGCCCCGCGCTCAAGGCAGTGGCCGATCGCGTCGTAGGCTGCAACCGCGACCACGCCGTCCAGCAGGAGCTCCGTCGCGTGCTAGAGAGTCTCGCTTAATCCGGCAGATGGGGACGTTCCTTTCCTTCCGGCAGTGGGGGACAGTCCTTGCAGCTTTTCGCGAAGAGTGTCCCCAACGACTAGTCGTTTAAGAACGTCCCCACTGACTAGCCAATGACTAGGCGAGGGCGGTCATGATGGTTCGGGCGACGCCGTCGTGGTCGTTGTCGAACTCGGTGATGGCGTCGGCGGCGTCGCGGTCCTCGGGCTCGCCGTTGATCATGGCCATGCCGTGGCCCGCTGCCTGCAGCATGGGGATGTCGTTGATGTTGTCGCCGAACGCCCAGGCGTCGGCGAGACGCTCGCCCAGGTGCTCGCATAGCCAAGCCAATGCCGTTCCCTTGGTGGCACCCTCGCCCATGACCTCGATATTCATGGTGTACGAACGCGTGACCTCAATGCCTCCGAGCGTGCTGAGCGCCGCCGCGATGGCGTCGCGATCGGCCGGGTCGTGCCAGTACATGGCAATGCGTTCGAGCGTCTCGACCTCGTCGATCTTGCTGTCGATATCCATGTCGATCGGTGTTCGTGTGCGCTTGAGCGAAGCCGCGATGTGTGGGTCGCCGCCGCAGAATTCGTCCAGGCGCGTGTAGAGCGAGCGGGGGAGGAAGCACTGCCCGTCCGCGAAGATATCGAAGGTGACGTCATGGCCGGCGGCAATGCTATGGACGCGGTGGGCGATGGCGCGGTCGAGCGGTCGGCTCAAAATGCGCGTAGCACGTGAGGTGTCGGTGGGCGCATCCTCGTCGAGCTGCCAGACACTGGCGCCATTGGCGCAGACGGCATAGTGCACGGCGGGATGGGCGAGGATGGGCTCAAAGATGCCCGACAGCGGGCGCCCCGTGCAGGGCACAAACTCAATACCGCGGTGCGCAAGCTCGTCGAGCATCGCCCAGGTGGCGTCGCTCATCTGCTTGTCGCTCGTCAACAGCGTTCCATCCATATCGGAAAACACAATCATTCGATGCAGCCCTTTCTACTGGCATAAAAAGCGTGGCCGAGGGCGGTGATGCCCCGGCCACGCTCGGGTTCTATAACGGTCCGCGTCCTAGCGATCGGCGAGCGGCTTGTACTCCAGCGGTTCGATCACCGGACGGTATGCCGGGCGGATGATGCGATGCGCACAGAAGAGCTCTTCCATGCGGTGTGCCGACCAGCCGGCCATGCGGGCGACGGCGAATAGCGGCGTAAAAAGCGTCTCGGGTACACCGAGCATCTTGTAGATAAAGCCCGTGTACAGGTCGATGTTGGCACAGATGGGCTTAGTCATGCCGTGGTCGCGCATCACCTGCGGTGCCAGGCGCTCGATGCGCTCGATGAGCGCGAACTCATCGCCCAGGTCCTTCTTGGCGGCAAGCGTGCGCGCGTAACGGCGGCACACCTCGGCGCGCGGGTCGCTCAGCGTGTAGACGGCGTGGCCCATACCGTAGATGAGGCCCGTGCCG
This sequence comes from uncultured Collinsella sp., assembly GCA_900542555.1. Lineage (GTDB taxonomy): Bacteria > Actinomycetota > Coriobacteriia > Coriobacteriales > Coriobacteriaceae > Collinsella. The sequence goes on along the minus strand of UQNU01000060.1, from coordinate 7,008 downwards.
TCGAAGGCCTGCTTGTCGAGGATCTTGCCCAGGTAGGCTGCGACCTCGTCCTCGTCCTCCCAATTGGAGACATGCGCGCGGATGTCCTCGTGCATGGAGACGACCTTGGCGTTGGCGCCGCCGTGGCGCGGGCCCTTGAGCGAGCCGATGGCCGCTGCGTAGGCGGAATACGGGTCGGTGGCCGAGGAGGACAGCACGCGGCAGGCAAACGTGGAGTTGTTGCCGCCGCCGTGCTCGGCATGCAGCATGAGCATAACGTCGAGCAGCATCGCCTCATCGTGGGTGAACGCCATGCCGCCGCGCAGGACCTGTAGGATGGTCTCGGCGGTGGAGAGACCGGGCGTGGGGTGCGGCACGTGCACCTCGGAGCCGCGAAGCTTGGCAATCGAGGCCATGTGTGCGAAGGCGGCGATGCGCGGGAGACGTGCGAGCATGGAAATGGCGACGTCGATTTCGTGCTCGGGCGTGATCACGTCTGGTTCGGCATCGAAGCCGTAGAGCAGCAGCACGGCGCGCTGGAGCACGTTCATGATGCTCGACGACACCGTGGTCATAGGGAACTCTTTGACGTACCCGTCGCTCAGATGTCTAAAGGCGCCCAGGCGCTCGCAAAAGCCGTCGAGCTCTTCCTTGTTGGGCAGCGAACCCGTGATAAGCAGATAGGCGACTTCCTCGTAGCCGTAGCGATTCTCGGCCTGGGCATTGTTGACCAGATCCTCGATGCTGTAGCCGCGAAGCGTGAGCTTGCCCTGATCGGGCACGACCTTTCCGTCGACCTTGTTGTAGCCGTGCACATCCGAGATGCGAGTGAGGCCCGCGACCACGCCCGAGCCGTCGGCATTGCGCAGGCCGCGCTTGACATTGTGCTCAACAAATAGGCCCTCGTCATAAGGGTCAGTCGGCAGGCCATAGTAGAGATTTTCGCTTTCGGGCGAAATCTGGCGGCTCGCTTCGTAATCCAAGACCAGGCGGCTCAGGTGGTCGTCGAAGCGGTAATAGATTTTCTTGGCGTCGTAGGCCATGCGCGCTCCTCTCCGGGCCATGTGGTGACGTTGCGCCTGGGCGCACGTTGGTCCGTCTCCACGCGGCCTGTTCGCTACAGGCGGTACATAAAGTTAAAGACGTCCTCGCGCTGGATGGACACGTTGACGCCCGAAAGCTCGCCGGCCTCGGCCAGCGCCTTCTGCAGCTCGGCGAAGTCGAGCTTGGACTCGGCGGTATCGGCCAGCATGGTCATGGTGAAGATGTCCTCGATAATGGACTGCGTGATGTCGCGGATGTCGACGTTGGCCTCGCCTAGGACACGGGTGACGCCGGCGACGATGCCGGGGCGGTTCTTGCCAAGGACGGTGATGACGATACGGGAGGACGAGATCTCGGCCATGGGAAACCCTTTCGCGTGATTGCGGCGCGCGCGGGGCGCTCCGCTACGGTACAGTGTTCATCATTGTACCTGTCTGGCGCAAAAAAGGCGCGCTCGCTGCGGCGTTACATGCCTGCAACATGAGCGTAAGGGGGAAGGCCGCACGGGGAAGAGCCGTCTGGCGCGTGTCCGGCTCGTGTTGGGTTGATTTCCGATCTCAGCCGAACACATTGAGCGGACAGGCCGTTCCCGCAGTCAGCCGAACGCCTCCGACGGCTGATTCCGAACTGGAAGCGGAGGGCATCCCCGCCCTTCGGTAGGGGATACCGCTCCGCGGCGCATGCCGCGGGCGGCGCCCCTATCGGACCACCGTGACCTCAGTTGGGATGGGCCCAGCACTGCCGCGTACTCGGTGAGCTAGAGCCAACTGTTCGTCTTCACGTCGCGTATGGCGATATTTCGGTCGTCCGGCTCGGTGATGCCGTAGCCGAACGCCTGGAGCGTCTCGATGGACTCCTGGATCCTCTGCTGGAACATGGGACCCGGATCGACCCTCGGCCCGAGGTGCCCGCGCCAAAGGCACGGCGTGGCGCGCAGCATGTTATGGATTTTGGAGATGGGCTCGATGTCGGCGTAGACGTTGAGCGTCGCCATGGCGTCCTTGTGGCCGAGGATCGATTGGAGCGCCTTGATATCGCCGCCTTGGCGGATCCACTGCGTTGCGAACGTGTGGCGAAGGCCGTGGAACGTGATCAGCTCGTCGTTGGTGCCCATGAGGCCGTTGGTCTCCGAGAACGTCTTGAACGCCCTGCGGATATAGCTTGTCGTCGCGAAGGTCGCGCCCGGCTCCGACAGGATGTAGCAGTCCCCGATCTCGACCGCCCCGGTAAGGCCGCGCAAGCGCAGCTTTCCGCAGTCGATCTCGTGGGTCTCCTTCAGGAAGGGGAGTAGGCCGACCGGGTCGATGGGGATACCCCTGGCGTCATGGGTCTTGGTGTCCTTGATAAACGAACCCATTCCCTTCGCGTACGCCACCGAGTGTCTGATCGAGATCAGGCCCGTCTCGAAATCCACATCGCACCACCGAAGGCCGCAGACCTCGCCGATTCGCATCCCCGTGTGCAGGGCGAGTACGACCGCCCTCTAATCCTCGGCGGACCAATCGAGTCCGAACTCCTTTCGGGCATCCTCTTCGCTCATGACTTCGAGAAGGTCTCCGGGTTGGCAACGAAGGGCGAGGCATAGCTGCTCGAGTGTGTTGAAGCGAATGCCGCGAATATGCCCTTTTTTAATACGGGACAGGTTCACGGGCGTGGTTCCAATCCTTTCGGCAAGTTCGTTCGAGGAAATCTTTCGCTCGGCCATGATCTTGTCGAGGCGAACAATTACGGGCATGGCGTTTCCTTACGCAATCTCGTCGGAGTCGAGGTACAGCTCTCGGGCGTACAAGAAGAGCTGGGAAAGCATGAACAGGACGATGCCGAGAACCAGAGAGGTCCAATCGAATGATGAAGCGATCTCTTGGGCGCCGACGGCCCCCTCGCCGCCAAACATCGAAACGGAGGTTTTGAGTGAGCCGGCGTAGAGGCTGGTGGCAGCTTGAACAACGAAGAGAATGCCGAGCACCTTCAAGCATGTCGCAGACCCTTTCTTGAAGGGGTCTGCGCTCTTGATCGTCCACACGAGAACGGCGCTGAGGATGGTCGTAGCGATACCGATGACGGCAGGGACCAATGTCGAGATCGCAAGGGCTGGATACGCGGGGGAGTCTGCAATTACAGGGTTGTCGAGCACTTCGATTGCTGGCTTTAAGGAGAACGCCACTTGTGCGATGGCGGTGGCGCAAAGGGTCGCAGAGGCTATCGCACATGCGATGCGGAAGGAATGAAGCCGGGGAGTGCGATTGTCGGAACTCATAATAACCTCCGAAGAATTTAAAAAACTCAGGTTACTTTTTAACAGTTTATGTTAAATTGACTTTGCTGGCAAGTAATCACAGCATGCTGCAACCGAAACCCCTCTAGATTGGAGAGGATTATGTTCAGTACTGTTAAGTCGTGTAAGCTCTTGGTTTTCCTCGGCCTCGCTCTTTGTCTGTTGCTGCCGGGAGCCCCCGCTTTTGCGGATACCCCGATGCCTCCTTCCCAGGAGAGCAGCCAGTGTGCCCTCGTTGAGCCCCTCGGGTATACGGACGACGTCGTCGATACCTACTGGAGCTACAGCTGTCCTCGCGGCGTAAGCGGGCACAGCATCTCGATGTTCAACATCTCTTACAAGACGATCTCCTACCGAAATGGCTATCGCCGATCCGCGCATCATAGGGAATCCCGCCTCGCTGCAATGTGCTCCTGTGGTGTTCTTGGCACAACTGATAAATGGCAATTTGTCTATAGCACCTACTAGATGCGAGGAAGGGCCGAGCATTTTGTTCGGCCCCTCTGTTCCGACTGGATGAGGTTAAGGTTGGCGATGAATATGCTCAAAATCTCGAAGGCGATCTTTAGGTCGCTTCTCTCCTCCAGGTCGCTCTGTGTTGTCGTTGTTGCGTTGATGGTTCTTTGTGCTCTGCCCGTCTTCAGGAGCGCGGCTGGCATCGACGGACGGGTCGAATACCTCGAGTCGGGAATAACCCGTGTTGAGCAGGAATTGTCAGCATCCTATGCGGATGCGCTTGTGAATGCGGGGGAGGACGGTGTCTATACCTCTTCATCAAGCATGCCCGCGCTTCTGTACCCTCTTGCCGCGGGACGTCTTATCTTGGCACCGCTCTCTCCCCTACTTCCGTTTCTGCAGATATCGGATGGAGAGTACACCTATTATGACGGATCGAAGGAGTACTTGCTATGGGTCGCAACGGCCGTTGCCGTCTCGTTCCTTGCCGCGCGTCTTAACAAACGTGAAAAGCTCATCATCCAGGCACCGATGGGCGAGCTGGGTAGACTTGTTGCATCGAGCGTATGGGCGAGTGTTTTTGCAATGCTTGCCGTCCTCGCCATCAATCTTCCAGGGATAATCGCCGCGCTTGTGAAGAATGGCCCGGGCTCGCCGTTCTATCCGATAGGCTACATTCAATATGCGACTCCGGTTATCAAACCGGCTTGGCTGGTGTTCGCGCAGACGGCCATCTTGCAATTCTTGGTGGCAGCGTTCATCTCGCTTGTCGTTCACCTTGCCGTGAAGATTGCCAATAACCCTACGCTTGGAATCGTGTTCGTATGTGCCCTGATGGGGGTGACGATGGTTCCCGGGTATTACGGAAGATCCATCGCTTTACGTGAGTTCGCCCTGTTGAATCCCCTTACGTATGCGAACACTGAGTTGACCGTCGGCGCCTATAGCCCGTACCCGACAACGCAGATAGTGAATCTGCCTGGACTTTGCTTCGAGCGTGGCGCGATTGCCCTCGTATGCGCAATCGGGATCGAGGTGCTGGCAATTAGCCTGCTTTGCGTTGCTGGAGAGAGCGGCTGCGCGTGCCCGATATCCCCGATTTGTCTTGAGAGAGGTTCCTTCACTGCATCGAGAACGGCAACTCGTTCGAGCGCTTGTGCCTCCGCCGTTGCATACGTAAGAACGATGGGGAAACTGCTCCTGCGTTCTCCTACCCTCGCCGTATGCGCGATTGCAATGTCGACGACGATGCTGGCCCCGGCTCTGGTCGAGATGTTTCCTGACGCTGATAACGTTTCCGCTGTTCGGTATAGGGATGGGGAGCTCCGTTCAATAGATCGGTATCTAGAGCAGAACGCTGCGAATATGGACGTCGAGGGCAAAGCGGCCCTGGAAGACATGCGGGATGCTCTTTCGGGTTTCGTGTACGCGCCTATGCCTGCGGAGGGGTTTCGAAGCCTTGCGACGTACGAGCGCGCTCGAGGTGAGCTGGGCGCGGCAGATGCGACTCTCCTGCAATCGATCGGAATCGAGCCGGAGACTCCTTCTCGTGCGGAGGCGCGCGCCCTTCTGCTTGAGTCGATCGCGAGCTTGCCGGACCCCAAGGTTTACGAGTTAAGTACGAAGATGCCCCCATTAATCCTCCTTTCGTATCTCCAGGCAGCGCTTCCCTCCTTATTTTTGCTGTTGCCCGTGGTTGTCACATCGCTCGCGTGCACCCACCTGCAGTGTCGTTCCCTTCTGGTTCTCCAGATCCCCGCAACAGCGCATGTGCGTTTTCTGACGGCTGTTGCGCTGGCTCTCCTGCTTGGCTTGGTGCTGCTTTTGGTGTCGATGGTTCCCGCTGTCGTTGTGTCCGTGATTAAGAACGGTGCGGGTGGATCGGAGTATCCCGTCGCTCTCATTCGGGCGGGAGCTTCGACAACGTCCACGGTGGGGGAGGCGGTGTTGTGCAGTATTCCGTTGCTGGTCATGGCATACGGCGTGATTTCCGTCGTCGCTGCGTTGACAGCAGCGATTAGCCGCAACCCCGTTGTCACCGGAATGGTTTGCGCGGTTCTCTTGGTGTTGGGTTCGTTGAGCGCTCATGTTGAAAGCGTGGGCATGGGCGTCGCGCTGCTGGCTCCATTCGCCTCGTTTGATTCCGCTTCCCAGGTGGGGACGATTGGGTTCCTTGGGCGAGGGACGAACGCGATGCCTTTTGGAGAGGTCGTCGGCGCATCGGGCGCTCTGCTGGTGGTCTTGGGCGCCGTATCTCCGTTGATGGTGCGCCTGAGTGTTCCAAAGATCGAAAGGGGATGATCTCGATGATTGACCTTCAAACGCTGACGATCTTTTATGGAAAGAAGGTGCTCGTAGATTCGGTGAACGCTGAGTTTGCCCCGGGTACGGTCTACGGTCTCGTCGCTCCGAACGGGCATGGAAAGACGACGTTGCTGCGTGCGATGGCAGGTTTGCCGGGTCCTCGCGTGGACGGGAGCATCGTTCTGGATGAGGTGCAGGGTACGGGTGCGAGAGAGGTCCGTTCTATGATCTTCTATGCACCTGGTGAGGGGACGCTGCTGTATCCCGGATTGCGTGCGGAAGATCACCTCAAGATGGTTTGCGATATGTGGCCGCATGCTCGCGATATCGAAGAGATAGTGGAACAAACGCAGATAGGCGAGTTCGCGAAGATGAGGATCCGCACTCTGAGCCAGGGCATGAAGCAGCAGCTTACCCTGGCGATTGCGTATGCGACGGGCGCGCGGTACCTTCTATTAGATGAGCCCATGAACGCGCTCGACCCCAGCAGGGTGGACTTGCATTCCGAGATTCTCAGGAAGCTGGCCGATTCTGGTACGTGCATCATCATGTCATCCCACATCTTGGATTCGGTCGATAGGCTGTGCGATGAGATTCTGTTTTTGAAGGATGGGAGGCTCATTAGAAGCATTCCGCAAGATGATGCTGCGCCGAAGTCTCCTGGATCCCATTTCGCAAAGCCTGCCGGACGCGCCGAGGGTGCGCTAAGCACGTATCGGCGACTCTACGAAAAGGGCGGGTAGAAATGCAAGTTAAAAATCTATGTGGCCAATGTGATACCGTTGAACCCGCATATCGATACCGCTCAGCCATTCGCCTCGCCCCCGTCGCACGTATCTTCATCCGGTCTGTTACTTTTAATCTAACAATTCTTTGAGGAACGTAGGTGCTTCTAAATGTACTGTCGACTTCTTCTCAAACTAATCCTAAGAGACAAGGCCGTATGGATT
>UQNU01000059.1 GCA_900542555.1 uncultured Collinsella sp. | reverse complement strand
GGCAAGGCATGACCAGAAGGTCTATGCCTTGCCTTTTTCATGCCAACTTGTTCGCCCTGGACGTCGCTCGCTGTCCGTCCTCTACCTGCGGCGTTGACTTGGTTGACACTTAGAACATCGATGTAGTCATTGGGGACGTTCTTAAACGACTGCCCAACGGCTGTTGAGCACATGGCTCGCATGACAGTCGTCTCTTTTATGTTTCCTTTAGCCGTTGCTGCCTAGGATGGGGGTTAGTCGGTAGGAAGGGAGCGTCTATATGGACGACGCGAGCGAGCGTTCAATCGAAGAGGACATGCTCGATCAGTTCAATTACTTTGATGATGAGGACGAGGAGCTGATCGACCGTCGCGAGCCAGCGCCGCTTGATTCCTTTGATCTGGTCGATGAAGAGACTGATGAGGTTGAGGACGAATCAACGGAGCCCCCACAGCCTTCGCGCCTTGACTCGCTGCTTTCGAGAGCCCCCATGCACCACGGCGTTCGTGCCGGCGCGCTCCATATGAAAACTGACTGGCACCAGATCGTGACGGCAGGCGATGAGCTTGCCGTCGATGCGCCGCTCACCGATAAATCATCCATCATCTGCCGCACCGGCATGCTTATGCTGGCAAGCGGAACGGGTGCCTGGCGCGTGCGCGATACCATGAATCGTGTTGCCGCTGTGCTCGGCGTCACGATTCACGTCGACCTGAGTCTTCTGTCGTTTGAGTGCACCTGCATCGAAGATGGCCACTGCTTTAACGAGGTTGTCAGCCTGCCCACAACGGGAGTCAACACCCATCGCATTTGGATGATGGAGAGCTTCTTAAAGGAAATCGAGACGTATGGGCGCCGGTTTACCGTGCACGAATACCACGAGATGCTCAAGACCGTTGAGAGCTCGAAGCCCGATTACGCTTCCTGGCAACAGGGCCTTGCGGCAGCCTGTGCTTGCGGCGCCTTCGTCTTCTTGCTCGGCGGCGGCCCTATCGAGATGGCCTGCGCATTCGTAGGCGCTGGTGTCGGTAACTTTGCTCGCTCCCATATTCTCAAGCAGGGTCTTGGCCAGTTTAGCGCGCTGACGACTGGTGTTGCGCTCGCTTGCGTTTCGTATCTGCTGGCATTGCTCGGCCTTGGCCAGGTCATACCGGGGGCAATGTCGCACCAAGAAGGCTATATCGGCGCCATGCTCTTTGTGATTCCCGGCTTTCCCCTCATTACGGCAGGCCTCGACATCGCTAAGCTCGATATGCGAAGCGGCATTGAACGTCTTTCGTATGCTGTGTCGATTATTGTGATGGCGACCCTCGTAGGTTGGATGGTTGCCGAATGTGTGGGGCTGGCACCGGATGATTTTGCCCCGCTCGGCCTTTCGCCGCTTGCTCTTACGCTCCTGCGCGTGGTGATGAGCTTCGTTGGCGTATTCGGCTTCTCGGTGATGTTCAACAGCCCGGTAAAGATGGCCGCGGCAGCTGGGCTGATCGGCGCCGTGTCCAATACCTTGCGCCTTACGCTCGTCGATGCGCCGACGATGTTTCCCTTCCTGGGCCTCAGCGCGGGAATGCCTCCCGAGGCGGCAGCGTTTATCGGCGCGCTGGTATCGGGGCTGCTGGCAAGCTTGGCCGAAGTCAAGCTCACCTACCCACGTATCGCCCTCACGGTGCCATCAATTGTCATTATGGTGCCGGGCCTGTATCTGTATCGCTCGATGTACTACATGTGCACCTTCGATACGGTCAATATGCTCGGTTGGTTTGTGCGTGCAGTGCTCATCGTGGCGTTTTTGCCCGTTGGTCTGGGTGTGGCGCGTACGCTCACCGACCCTCGCTGGCGCCACACCAGCTAATTGGTGCAAGGAGGACTGGTCACTTTGCACCAAATGAGTTGCGGTGAAATAGAGACTGAATTGCTGCTTAAAGGGTCAAAACAGTCCGTATTCCACCGCAACTTATGGGGTCGGGGGATTATTGGTGCCCTGCATCTTCATAAACTCAACGCTTACGAAGCGCGCGCCGTTCGTGTTAGGGTAGTTCCACCACATAAGTAGTCGCAGACGCACGTATCGCGGGCGGGCGAGATGAAGTCCCAACAGCTCCATCTCGCCCGCCCGTTTTTGTTGCGTGGTGCCGCGGCGTAACACAGAAAGGATTTTGTCCTTTATGCCTATCAACAAACGAGAGAGCCTGCTGTTCACCTTTATCATGTGCTTTTGCATGGTGCTCTCGATGAGCATCTACAACGTCGCCCTGCAGCATGGGGCCATCAACGGCGAGGTTGTTGCCGCCGCGTGGCTCGGCTTCCCCGTTGCCTACGTTTTTGCCATGTGCTGCGACTGGTTTGTTGCCAGCCCCCTTGCTAAGGGCTTCGCCTTTAAATTCCTGGTCACGCCGGGCAAGAGCTCGCCGCTTGCCATGACGCTCGCCGTCAGCTCCTGCATGGTTGTTCCCATGGTTATCATCATGTCGCTGTACGGTGCCTGCGAGGGTCTGACGCACATGCCCGGCGGCATCCTTGCGAACCTGTATTCCGTGCCCGCGATCTGGATGATCAACATCCCGCATAATTTTGTGATGGCGCTGCCGTGGAACCTTTTGGTAGCCGGTCCGATTTCCCACTTCGTCTTCCGTCGCGCCTTCCCTGTGGGGACGGTTTTCGAGGAGGAGCATGCCGAGCTCTTGGAGCAGGCTATGGCTCCTGAGTGCGAGTAGCTCGCTTAGGGATCTGCTGAGCGCGGGCGACTTGCTTGGTTGGAGCCCTAAGCGTGGATAGCTCTCTCGGCGACATCGCGGGCGTGAGCGGTGCGCATGACCGGAGGGCCCGTGCTGCTCCGTTGCCCGACGTGCTAGCGCGCAGAACAATCTGTTGGTGCATTCGGCGGCTGCTGAAGCGTTTCGGCAGCCGCTTTTTATACGGAGTTTAAATACAACAGTCTGTTGTATTACGTAGAGTGGTATATCTCTAGCGGGAAAAATGCGAGAGACGGAGCATTATGGCGTTGCTAGTAGGACTGGACGTAGGGTCGACGACGACCAAAGTTTACGCGATGCACGAGGATATGACCGAGGCGTGGTGGGGATATCGCCGCCACGGGGCGTGTCAGACAGCGAGCGTGCGCGCCATGCTCGGCGAGCTCGCCGAGCGCTTTCCCCATGAGTCACTGCGCGTTGCGGTGACCGGCTCGGGTGCGCGCGATATCGCGACCGCGCTGGGCGCCTCGTACGTTCAGGAGGTGGTCGCCAACGCGCTCGCGATCAGCAGGTTCTATCCGCAGACGCGCTGCGCCATCGAGCTGGGCGGCCAAGACGCCAAGATGATCTTCTTCCGCACCAACGATAAGGGAGACATCGAGGTTGCCGACATGCGCATGAACGGCTCGTGCGCAGGCGGTACCGGTGCATTTATCGACGAGATGGCAAAGCTCATGGGGGTCGGCACCGAATCGGGCGAGTTCGAGCAGCTCGCAAGCCGGGGAACGACCGTCCACGAGGTCTCGGGCCGCTGCGGCGTGTACGCAAAGACCGATATCCAGCCGCTGCTCAACGAGGGCATTCCTACCACCGACCTGGCGCTTTCGGCGCTTCACGCGGTCGCCCGCCAAACGATCGGCGGTCTGGCCCAGGGTATCGACATCGAGCCGCCGGTAATCTTCGAGGGCGGTACGCTCGCCTACAACCCCACACTGGTCCGCGTGTTCCGGGAGCAACTGAATCTATCGGACGATCAGGTTATCGTCCCGCGCGATCCGCAGATCATGGTCGCGCGCGGTGCCGCCCTGTCGCTGACCGACATGTTCGCATCGTCCCAACCGATCGACCTTCCCGACGCTTTTGTCCGGCTGGATAAGCTCGAGACGGTCGCGCCCGCAAGCGGGGAGGGACGTCTTGCCCAGCCCTTTTTTGCCACACCTGCCGAGCAGGCGGATTTTACGGCACGCCATGGCAAAGAGACGCCGGCAAAGGGTCCGGATGCGTATGCGCCCGGAGAGACGGTGCGTGTGGCGCTCGGTATCGATTCGGGGAGCACGACGACCAAGTTCGCCCTGGTCGATGAGGCGGGTGAGCTTGTCGATTCGTTCTACGCGTCTAATAACGGCAGACCGCTCGACGTCGCCCAACAGGGTCTTGTCAGCTTGAAGAACCGCTGGGAGACAGCGGGAGTCACGCTTGCGATCGATGCCGTGGGCACCACGGGATACGGCGAGGAGCTTTTCGCGCGCGCGTTCCACGCCGACTACCATACGGTCGAGACGGTCGCGCACGCCCGCGCCGCGTGCGCATGCGTTCCCGATGCAACCTTCGTGCTCGACATCGGCGGACAGGATATGAAGGCCATCTGGCTCAACCACGGCGTGCTGACCGATATCGTCGTCAACGAGGCGTGCTCTGCGGGCTGCGGCTCGTTCCTCGAGGGTTTTGCCAAAAACCTCGGAATAGCCGTTGAGGATATCGCGACCGAGGCATTTTCGTCCAAAGCCCCCGCCGTTCTCGGCAGCCGCTGCACGGTGTTCATGAACAGCAGCGTCGTTTCCGAGCAGCGGCGCGGTAAGGGTCCGGGCGACATCATGGCCGGTCTCTGCCGTTCGATTATCGAGAACGTGTTCACCAAGGTCATTCGCGTTTCAAATCTCAACCGTCTGGGCGACAAAGTCGTTGTCCAGGGCGGCACGTTCCGAAACGACGCGGTGCTGCGCGCATTCGAGCAGTATCTGGGCAAACCCGTCACGCGTGCGCCCCACCCGGGGCTGATGGGCGCTATCGGTATCGCCCTGCTCGCGCGCGAGGAATGCCGCAAGGGCGACGCCGGCACGTCGTTTATCGGGCTCGATGCCGTGGAGCGCTTCGAGCATCGCGAATTCGGCGGCGTTACCTGCCGTCGGTGCAACAACCGCTGCCAGCGCGCGGTCGTGGCATTTGGCGACGGCTCGCTTTACGTCACGGGCAATCGCTGCCCGCGCGGCGGCGCCATCTCATGGGATGAGCTCGTGCGCGAGGTTCCCGCGGCGGAGGAGCTGCGTCCGCAGGGTGCTTGCGAGGCACAGGCACCCGGCACGGGGCGCGACCGGACCGCGGCTGCCCCCAATCTCTTTGTCGACCGCGAGAAGCTGCTGTTCGAGTCGTACCCCACGGTTCCCGTCAGCGGGGGGCGCGATGTCACGATCGGCATTCCCCGTGTGCTCGAGTTCTGGGACACCATGCCGTTCTGGTCGACGTTCTTCAGCACGCTCGGCTTTAAGGTGCGCGTCTCGGGACGCAGCACCAAGGCGATGTACGAGCGCGGTCTGGCGCACGTCACATCCGACACCGTGTGCTTCCCGGCCAAGCTCGTCCACGGGCACATCCGCAATCTCGTCGACGCCGGCGTCGACCGCATCTTCATGCCCATCATCACGACGGTGCCCACCGAAAACACCGCCTCTACCAGCGAGTGGATGTGCGCCGTCGTAAAGGGATACCCCTACGTGATGCGCAATTCCGATAACCCGGAGGAGCGTTTCGGCGTTCCGTTCGATACGCCGCTGTTCCACTGGTACGACGAGGGCGACCGAAACCGCCAGCTCAAGGCGTGGTGCAAGGAGACCTTCGATATCGATGCCGACCTGGTTGCCAAGGCGACCGAGCAGGCGGACCGCGCGCAGGAGACGTTTGAGAACCAGCTGCAGCTGCGCGGCAGGCAGGTGCTCGAGAACGTGCGCGAGGACGGCGGCTACGCGGTGGTGATCGCTTCGCGCCCGTACCACAACGACCCGCTGGTCAACCACGGGCTGCCCAAGCTCTTCTCTGAGCGCGGCATCCCCGTGCTGACGCCCGATGCGGTGCCGGGGGTCTGCAACGTCGATCTTTCCAACAGCCGCATCGACATCGTGAACAACTACCATGCGCGCATGCTGTCGTGCGCGGTCATCGTCGCATCGACGCCCGAGCTCGAGCTCGTGCAGATGGGCAGCTTCGGCTGCGGCCACGATGCGTATCTCACCGACGAGATCGCGCGCATGATGGGCGAGATGGGCTCCAAGGTTCCGATGATGATCAAGCTCGATGAGAGCGACGTCGCCGGTCCCATGGGCATTCGCGTGCGTTCGTTTATCGAGTCGGTCAACCGTCGTCGCGCGGAGGAGCGTGCCGAGGGCGCCCGGGTGCACGCGGTCCATCCGCTCGACGACCCGTATAAGGTCAAGTACACCAAGCGCGACCGGCACGACAAGATCGCGCTGGTCCCCAACACCTCCCATGCGTTCTGCAGGCTCATGACCGCGGCGATGCGCAATCAGGGCGTGCGCGCCGAGGCCCTTGATATCGGGCGCGAGGATGCCATCCGCCTGGGCAAACGCTATGTGCACAACGACATCTGCTTCCCCGCGCAAATCGTGATCGGCGAGGCGCTCGCGGCACTCAAGAGCGGTAAGTACGACCCGCACGACGTCGCCGTGGTGACTGGCAAGTATATCGGCGACTGCCGCCTGACGCACTACATGCCCCTGCTGCGCCGCGCGCTCGACGACGCGGGATACGACTATGTCCCGGTGCTCACCAACGACGACGTCGATGCCCACAATGCGCATCCGGGCTTCAAGCTCGGCCTTGGCCCGAGCATCCAGATCGCCTACGGTCTTCCCATGATCGATGCCCTCGAGGCCATGCTTAGGCGCATCCGTCCCTATGAGCTCGAGAAGGGCGCGGCGGACGCTGCGTTCGACCGCGCGCTCGATGAGGTTATCGAGGGCATGGAGCGCTCGGGGCTGAGAGGCCAGGCGACGGGCTTCAAACGCGCGCTTGCGATCATGGACGCCGTTCCGTACGACCGCTCGAACCCGCATCCGACCGTTCTCATCGTGGGCGAGTACCTGCTCAATTTCCATCTCGGCGCCAACCACGAGATCGAGCGCTACCTCGAGGACAACGGGCTCGAGGTCATCGAGGCGCGCATGACCGACGTGATCCGCAAGACCTATTTCTACAAGCATGCGCAGTCGCGCGAGTTCCACGTCGACCTGTCGCTGCCCGAAAAGGCTTGGTACGCCACGGCGGACAACCTGTTCGAGCTCGCGCACGACCGTTGCGACCGCCTGGGCGCGGCGAGCCCGCTCTACGAGCCGCCGACGCGCATGCCCGAGCTCGTGCGCGCGAGCGATAAGATCCTGCACCATACGTTCGATGCGGGCGAGGGCGTGCTGATTCCGGCGGAGATCCTCGAGCACGCCAAGCGCGGCTGCCGCAACTTCGTGATCCTGCAGCCGTTCGGGTGTCTGCCCAACCATGTCGTGGGGCGCGGGCTCATCCATGCGCTCAAGGAGCAGTATCCCACGGCGCAGTTCCTGCCGCTCGACTACGATCCCGACGTGAGCTTCGCCAACGTGGAGAACCGTCTTCAGATGCTCATCATGAACGCCAAGGCGCAGGGGTGCGGTGAGGCGCATGGCGAGACCGCGTAAGGACGCCGATGCGCCCGATGCACGCACCCGTATCATCGAGGCGTTTTGGGAGCTCATCGAGAACAACAGCATCTTCGAGCTGTCGGTTGGCGAGGTGACCCGCGCCGCCCAGTGCAATCGCGGAACGTTTTACTACTATTTTCACGATTTCGATGAACTCGTCGCCATCGCCATAGCCCAGCTGCTGCAGGATAACGAGCTCATCACCGATGCCCTCTGGCATTTTTCGAGCGAGGGCGACCTTTCGGCGTTCGACCGGCGCGACGTCCGCTGCCTGCTGCGGCGCATCGTCATCACCATGAGGGCGGGTGCCGCCGAGCAGGTCGAGCAGGGCATCCATACGATCATCATCGACCGCGTGAGAGAGATCGTCCACCCCGACGGAGAAGAGCTCAAGGCAGATTCGAGCTTTGCGGTGGGCTTTCTGGTCTCGGGCATCATGGGCTTTGTGATGGCGGTCGGCTTTGCCCGGGAGGGCGGCGAGGAGATAGACCTCGAGCAGCTGGGGGACAGCGCGTGCGCGTACCTGAGGGCGGTCGCCATGCAGACGGTTGAAACGGTCGCGCAAGTTGAGGGCGTCGATACATCCGAGCTGCTCGAACGCGTCTCCAAGGAGGCCGATGCCTATCGCGCATCGCGTGCGACGAGTCCCGACGTGGTGAAAGACGTCTAGGGTTTCTCTTGCGGGGCGCCCGTCGCGCATCGCGCGGTGAGTCCCGCGATGCGGTCATAACCTGCATTCATGTGAGCCGGGTTTATAGATATTCCTCCAGCTGTTAACATAGACAACCTGTGGGTAAAGAGACAAAAGCGCCGCCGACGGGCGGGCGTTTTGATTTCGATGAACTCATGTAAGGAAACGAGCATGTTAGATAGATTTACCGATCGTGCGCGTAAGGTCATGTCCATGGCCAAGCAAGAAGCGCTCGATCTTCATTCAAATAAGGTGGGCACCGAGCACCTGCTGCTCGCGCTTGCCAAGGAGGACGAGGGCATTGCCGCCGAGGCGCTGCGTTCGCTCGACATCTCCTACGATGACATCATGGATACTCTCAAAGAGGTCCAGACCACGGTTCCCGAGCCCAGTGAGGAGACCGAGGCGGCCAAGCTCGCCTTTACGCCGCTCGTCATTAGCGTGATGGAGCGTTCATTCCGCGTGGCGCGCGAGAACAACCAGACCTACGTGTCGACCGAGCACTTGCTGATCGGCATCGTCGAAGAGGGCAACGGCATGGCCATGGACATCTTCATGCGCCTGGGTGTGTCGTCCGCCTCCATCAAAAAGGCTATCGAGAAACTCACCGCCAAGGACCAGGACAAGAAGCGTCCGCTCGCCGGCGCCGGTGCTGGTCGTCCCGGTGCGGGCCTGCCGTTCTTTAGCGGCTCGGATGCCTCTCAGCAAAAGGGGAGCGGCACCGACACGCTCAAGCAGTTTGCGACCAACCTCACGCAGAAGGCGCGCGACGGCGAGCTCGACCCTGTAATTGGTCGCGAAAAGGAAGTCCAGCGTATGATGGAAATTCTTTCGCGCCGCACCAAGAACAACCCGCTCATTCTGGGCGACCCCGGCGTGGGCAAGACGGCCATCGTCGAGGGCCTGGCTCAGCAGATTGCAGCCGGCAACGTGCCCGAGAACCTCATGAACCAGAATATCTGGACGCTCGACCTGCCGGGCCTCGTGGCGGGCGCCAAGTATCGCGGCGAGTTTGAGGAGCGCCTCAAGAACGTGATTCAGGAGGCCACCGAAGCCGACGACGTCATCCTGTTTATCGACGAGATGCACACCATCATCGGTGCCGGTTCTGCCGAGGGCTCCATCGACGCGAGCTCCATGCTCAAACCCGTGCTCGCGCGCGGTGCCTTTCAGATTATCGGTGCCACCACGGCCGAGGAATTCCGCAAGTACCTCACCAAGGACCCGGCCTTCGAGCGTCGCTTCCAGACCATCGATGTCGAGGAGCCGAGCGTCGAGGACACGGTCAAGATCCTGACCGCGCTCAAGCCGCGCTACGAGGAGCACCACCATGTGCGCTATACGCAGGGTGCTATCGAGGCCGCCGCGAACCTTTCCAACCGCTACATCCAGGATCGCTTCCTGCCCGATAAGGCCATCGACCTCATCGACGAGGCCGGTGCCCGCGCTCGCATCGCCGCGAATCGCGCGCCCGAGCCGGTGCGCGAGGCCGAGCATCGCATAGAGGAGCTCAAGGCCGCCGCGCAGGAGGCCACCGAGAGCGACGACATGAACAAGGCCGCCGAGATCACCGAGCAGCAGAAGGCCGCCGAGATTGAGCTCGCCGAAGCCAAGGCCGCCTGGACCGCCGAACTCGACGCCAGCCCGCTCACCATCGACGTGAGCCAGATTGCCGACATCGTGTCCGTGACTTCGGGCGTGCCGGTGTCCTCGCTTACCGAGAGTGAGAGCCGTCGCCTGCTGCAAGCCGAAAGCGTGCTCAAGACGCGCATCATCGGCCAGGATGAGGCAGTCGAGGCCGTCGCCAAGGCCGTGCGCCGCAGCCGTTCGCCGCTTAAGGACCCGCGTCGCCCCGGCGGCAGCTTTATCTTCCTGGGTCCCACCGGCACAGGCAAGACCGAGCTCGCCAAGACGCTCGCCGAGTACCTCTTTGGCAGCAAGGACGCGCTCATCAGCTTCGACATGTCGGAGTTCGGCAGCGAGTTCGAGGTCTCCAAGCTTATCGGTAGCCCTCCGGGTTACGTGGGTCACGACGAGGGCGGTCAGCTTACCAAGGCCGTTCGTCGTCACCCGTACTCGGTCGTGCTGTTCGACGAGATCGAGAAGGCGCACCCCGACATCTTCAACATCTTGCTGCAGGTGCTGGAGGAGGGTCGCCTGACTGATAGCCAGGGCAAGACGGTCGACTTCCGCAATACCGTGATCATCATGACGTCCAACGTGGGCGCCCGCGAGATCGCGCAGGATGCGAGCGTCGGTTTTGGCACCACCGGTGAGCAGGGTCTCACGTCGAGCGAGATCAAGGGTCGTGCGATGGGCGAGCTCAAGCGCCTGTTCCGCCCTGAGCTGCTCAACCGTATCGACGATATTGTGGTGTTCCAGAAGCTCTCGGGCGAGAATCTTACCAAGATCGCGCACCTGCTGGTGGACGATCTGCGCCAGCGCCTGATCGCAAACGGCATGAACATCAAGCTTACCGATGCGGCCTACGACAAGATTGTGGCGGAGGGTACCGACCTCACCAACGGCGCGCGTCCGCTGCGTCGTGCCATCCAAAAGCTCATCGAGGATCCGCTGTCCGAGGAACTGCTGGCTGGCGAGTGGGGCGAGGGCGATACCGTCCTGTGCGACGTGGCCGATGGCAAGTTTGTCTTTAGCCGCGGCACGGGCGAGATCCCGGCACCGCGTCCGGCGGGCACGCTTGGTGGCGATACCGCCCCGGCGGTACCGCACACCGGCAACGCCGCGCCCGTGAGCGGCGGCGTGACCTCGGGCCCCGGCGGCATGATGCAAGCCGGTTCCGGCGCGCTGTAGGGCGTGGCGACAATTTGATACGCGCAATCGAGGCGCTCCGGAAAGGGCGCCTCGATTTGTAGAGCTGCGGAAGTTGTGACCGTTACGTTATACGGTCCACCGTTAGCCGATGATGCGAGGGCGCTCGGCGTTTTCGACTGGTTTATGCACGCAAAGTCTGGGAATATACAAGTCGCATGTCTTACTGTCTAACCAGTTGCGCCAAGGAGGCACCATGGACTACAAGATTACCGGCTACGAGCCCGCCCAGCTGTTCCATTTCTTTGAGGAGGTCAGCGCGATCCCCCGTGGGTCTGGCAACGAGAAGGGCATCAGCGATTTCCTGGTTGCGTTTGCCAAGGAGCGCGGCCTCGATGTGTATCAGGACGAGGTCTACAACGTCATCATTCGCAAGCCCGCATCTGCCGGTGCCGAGAATGCCCCGACCGTGATGCTGCAGGGCCACATCGATATGGTGTGCGACAAGTTGGGCTCCGTTGAGCACGACTTTACGACCGATGGTATCGACCTGGTCGTCAAGGACGGCGTCCTCACCGCTAACGGCACCACTCTGGGCGCCGACAACGGTATTGCCGTCGCTCTGATGCTCACTGTGCTCAACGACGATTCGATTGCTCATCCGGCCCTCGAGTGCGTGTTCACCACCGACGAGGAGACTGGCCTGGTCGGCGCCGAGACGCTCGACAAGTCCCAGATTAGCGCCCGCACCATGATCAACCTTGACTCCGAGGAAGAGGGCGTTGCCACCGTCAGCTGTGCCGGCGGCGTCGTCGTTACCTACACCTGCCCGATCGCGCGCGAGCACAAGACCGGTAGCACCCTCACGCTCGACATCTCCGGCCTGCTGGGCGGCCACTCCGGCAGCGATATCAACCTGGAGCGCGGCAACGGCAACCTCATCATGGCCCGCATCATCGACCGCCTGATGGTTGCCGGCGAGCCCGCCATCGTTAGCTTTAACGGCGGCACCAAGGACAACGCCATCAACCGTGAGTGCAAGGCTGTTCTGGTCTACGCCGACCACGCTGCCGCCGAGGCCGCGGCCCAGATCGCAAAGGGCATCATCGCCGACGTCACTGCCGAGCTCGAGGTCTTCGACCCCGGCTTTACTTGCACCGTCGAGATTGCCGACGACGCCGAGGTTGAGGCCATGGACCAGAAGTCCGCGCTTGCCCTCATCCGCGCCCTGCGCCTTGCCCCTAACGGCGTGATTCGCCGTAACGTCGCCACCGACGGCTCCGTCGAGGTTTCCTCCAACATCGGCGTGGTCGCCACCTCCGATGACGAGGTCAAGATTATGCTGTCCCCGCGCTCTTCGATCACCTCGCTGCAGAACGAGTTCAAGGACCGTCTGCAGACGCTGGCCGATGTCCTGGGCTTCGACGCCAAGTTTGAGTTTGAGTATCCCGGCTGGAGCTATGCCGAGCATTCGCCGGTCCGCGACGTCTTTGTCGAGAGCTATCGAGAGCTCTTTGGCTCCGAGCTGCGCATCGAGTCCATTCACGCCGGCCTTGAGTGCGGCCTGTTTGCCGAGGCTCTGCACGGCCTGGACGCCATCGCCGTGGGCCCGACGCTCTCCGATGTCCATACCCCGGACGAGAGCATGGAGCTCGCTTCTGCCGAGCGCTTCTACGAGCTGCTCATCGACGTCCTCAAGCGCCTTGCCGCGTAAAGGTTGCGCTAGCAGCAGTCCGAGTCACGTGCTAGCGGATTGCAAATGACATTACGAGAGGGGGCATTCGAGCGTTTGCGACGGGTGCCCATTACAGTCTGAAATAGGCCATCGATAAATTTCGATGGCGAGCATTCGGCGC
>UQNU01000058.1 GCA_900542555.1 uncultured Collinsella sp. | reverse complement strand
ATCTACACTTCTAGCTTCGTCGGCAGCGTCAGATGTGTATAAGAGACAGCTACCGTGTGGCGCAGCTGCGCGAGCGCGAGGCCGGCGCATCGACCGATACCGAGGTCGATCCCGCCAACGAACTCACCGTCGCCTATCACCAGTTGGTAAACGAGATGGGTGTCGAGGGCGCCAACGAGCTGCTCGACAAGCTCGAGTTCCACCCTGTCTTTACCGCACATCCCACCGAGGCCCGTCGTAAGGCCGTCGAGGGCAAGATTCGCCGTATCTCCAACCTGCTGGAGGAGCGTCCGCGTCTGGGCGGCTCCGACCTGGTGGAGAACGAGCGCCATATGCTGCAGGAGATCGACGCCCTGGTGCGTACGAGCCCCATCGCGCTCAAGAAGCCCACGCCGGTCGAGGAAGCCGATACCATCATCGACATCTTCGATAACACGCTGTTCGACGTCATCCCCGTTATCTATCGTCGTTTTGACGACTGGGTGCTGGGCGACAAGGCCGGTACCGTGCCGCCGCTGTGCCCGGCGTTCTTCCATCCCGGCAGTTGGATCGGTTCCGACCGCGACGGTAACCCCAACGTCACCGCCAAGGTGAGCCGTGAGGTCGCCGCCAAGTACTTCACCCACATGGTGCTCAAGCTCGAGGACAAGTGCCGCCGCATCGGCCGCAACCTCACGCTCGAGGCCACCTACAGCAAGCCGTCTGCCGAGCTCATCAACCTGTGGAACCATCAGGTCGAGATGAGCCCTCGGTACACGGCCCGCGCCGAGCTGATTTCCGAGCACGAGCCGCATCGCGCCGTCATGCTCGTCATGGCCGACCGTCTGAACGCCACCGTGCGCCGTATCACCGACACCATGTACCACAGCGCCGATGAGTTCCTGGAGGACCTGCGCGTCGTCCAGCGCTCGCTGGCCGCCTGCGGTGCCGTCCGTGCTGCCTACGGCCCGGTTCAGACCATCATCTGGCAGGTCGAGTCCTTCGGCTTCCATATGGTCGAGATGGAGTTCCGTCAGCACTCCGTGGTGCATGCCCGCGCTCTCAAGGATATCCACGAGAACGGTATCCATGGCGACCTGCAGCCCATGACGCGCGAGGTCATCGATACCTTCCGTGCTATCGGCTCCATCCAAAAGCGCTACGGCAAGAAGATGGCGCACCGCTACATCATCTCGTTTACCAAGAGCGCCCAGCATGTGGCCGACGTCTTTGAGCTTGCTCACCTGTCCTTTGCACACGAGGAGGACGTTCCCGAGCTCGACGTGATCCCGCTGTTCGAGCAGCTCGAGGACCTCGAGGGCTGTGTCGACGTGCTCGACCAGATGCTTACGCTGCCCGTGGTGCAGAAGCGCCTTGCCCAGACCAACCGCCGCATGGAGGTTATGCTGGGCTACTCCGACTCCTCCAAGGATGCCGGTCCTACCACGGCTATGCTCGCGCTGCACTCCGCGCAGGAGCGCATCGCCAAGTGGGCCGAGAAGAACGATATCGACCTGGTTCTCATGCACGGTCGCGGCGGTGCCGTGGGCCGTGGCGGCGGCCCGGCCAACAAGGCCGTGCTGGCGCAGCCCAAGGGTTCGGTCAACTGCTTCTTTAAGCTCACCGAGCAGGGCGAGGTCATCTTTGCCCGTTACGGCAACCGCACGCTGGCTCAGCGCCATGTTGAGTCCGTTGCCGCCGCAACGCTTTTGCAGTCGGCTCCGAGTGTCGAGAAGACCAACACCGAGACCACGCAGAAGTTCTGGGATATGGCCGAGAAGCTCAACGCCGCAAGCCACGAGCGCTATCTGGACCTGCTGAACACCGAGGACTTTACACCGTGGTTCTCGACCGTTACGCCGCTGACCGAGGTCGGTCTGCTGCCGATCGGCTCGCGTCCCGCCAAGCGCGGCCTGGGTGCCAAGTCGCTCGACGACCTGCGTACCATTCCGTGGATCTTCAGCTGGAGCCAGGCACGCATTAACCTGGCCGCTTGGTACGGCCTGGGTACCGCCTGCGAGCAGTTTGGCGATCTGGACCAGCTTAAGGCTGCCTACCAGGAGTGGCCGTTCTTCCGCACCTTTATCGACAACATCGAGATGTCGATCGCCAAGACTGACCAGCGCATCGCCAAGATGTATCTGCACCTGGGCGATCGCCAGGATCTGCCCAAGAAGGTCTTTACCGAGATGCAGCTCACCCGTAAGTGGGTCCTTGCCATCGTCGGTGACGAGTGGCCGCTGCAGCGTCGTCGCGTGCTCGGCTGCGCCGTTCGCGTGCGTAACCCCTACGTCGACGCTCTATCCATCGCTCAGGTCCGCGCCCTTCGCGAGGTGCGTATGAACCAGGACGAGATGGCCGAGGAGAAGAAGGCCGAGTACATGAGCCTGATTCTTTCGACTGTGACCGGCGTCTCGGCAGGATTGCAGAACACGGGGTAATCGATAGCCCTGTGGCTCTCACCGGGACCCGATGGGTTTCCCTCTGAATGCGTCCTCGCACTTGAAGCCCCCTTATCCTGCTCCTTCGGAGCTGTGGATAAGGGGGCTTCGTGCTGTGGAATGCATTCAGAGGGAAAACCCATCGGGTCCCTTCGTCCTCGGTCTTCTGGGATTAAAGCTGAGGAGAAGAATGGCGCGCTTCTCGCCTTACGACTGTAGCGGCCGCGGTCCCGTTTGGGATCGCGGCCGTTTTGTTATGGGGCAAATATGAACGTTGTGTTAATGAGTCGGTGGACGGTGGAGTTTTTCGGTGAGCGGCGTATCCTTCCAACGGTTTATCTAGTGTGTCAGTTGAAAGGAAGAGGGCGCTCGTCATTGTTTGAATGTGAACTGCCGTTTGACCACAAGACGTTGCATCTGGAGCTCGAGGATAAGAACTTTGCAGGTGTGATGGAAGGTCATCAAAACGAGTTTAAGACCACGAAATCGCAGGAAGAGCTGGTGGAGGAGTCACTTGCCAACCCTTACGGCTCGCCTTCGCTCGAGGAGCTCTGTGCTGGCAAGAAGGATATCGTCATCATTAGCTCCGACCATACGCGTCCCGTTCCTTCGCGTGTGACGATGCCTATTCTGCTGCATCACATCCATTCTGCTGCGCCTGAAGCGCGCGTTCGCATTCTGGTTGCTACAGGTATGCATCGTCCGTCGACGCACGAGGAGCTCGTCAACAAGTACGGCGAGGAGATCGTTGCCAACGAGGAAATCGTTATGCACGTCGCGACTGACGACAGCATGATGAAAAAGATCGGCACCCTGCCTTCTGGTGGCGAGTGCATCATCAACAAGATTGCCGTCGATTGCGATCTGCTGCTTGCCGAGGGCTTTATTGAGCCGCACTTCTTTGCTGGTTTCTCCGGCAGCCGCAAGTCCGTCCTGCCCGGCATCGCCAGCTACAAGACCATCATGTACAACCACAACGGCCAGTTTGTGAACGATTCTCATTCGCGCGCCGGCAACCTGTGCCACAACCACGTGAGCGAGGACATGTTTGCCGCTGCCGAGATGGCTCACCTTGCCTTTGTGCTGAACGTGGTGCTCAACGGCAAGCATGAGGTCATCGGCTCCTTCGCCGGTGACATCCACAAGGCACACGAGGCTGGCTGCGAGTTCGTGAAGAGCCTTGCCGGCGTTGAGCCCGTCGAGTGCGAGATTGCCATCACCACCAACGGCGGCTACCCGCTCGACCAGAACATTTACCAGGCTGTGAAGGGCATGTGCTCTGCCGAGGCCACGCTTCCCGAGGGCGGTGTGATTATCGACGTTGCGGGTTGTGCCGACGGTCACGGTGGCGAGGGCTTCTATCACAACATCGCCGACAACGATCCGGCAGAGTTTGAGCGTGCCTGCATCGATCGTCCCAAGGACGAGACCCTGCCCGATCAGTGGACGAGCCAGATTTTCGCCCGCATCCTGGCACATCACCCTGTGATCATGGTTACCGACCTGTGCGATCACCAGATGATTAAGGATATGCACATGACGCCGGTCAACACCCTCGAGGAGGCGCTCAAGCTCGCCTTTGAGATGAAGGGTGTCGATGCCAAGGTGGCCGTCATTCCCGATGGCCTGGGCGTTGTCGTCGCTCAGCACTAGCGCGCGGCCTAAACGAATCGTTTATAACCGACAAGAAAGATAAGGTTTTATGCTTACCAAACTCCTCTGCGAATTCGGCGCAACGGCCCTCATGATCATCTTTGGCGTGGGCGTGCACTGCGATACCGTGCTCAAGGGCACCAAGTATCAGGGCTCCGGCCATATGTTTGCCATCACCACTTGGTCTTTTGGCATCTCGGTCTGCCTGTTTGTCTTTGGCGGCGCCGTGTGCATGAACCCTGCTATGGTGCTTGCCCAGTGCATCGTAGGCCTGGTGCCGTGGAGCAGCTGCATCCCCTTCATGATTGCCGATATGCTCGGCGGCTTTGTGGGCGCCGTAATCGCTTGGCTTATGTATGCCGATGAGTTCAAGGCTTCCGAGGGCGTCGTCGACCCCGTTGCCCAGCGCAACATCTTCTCGACCAACCCCACCACCGAGGGCACGAACTATGCTCGCAACTTCTTCTGCGAGGCTATCTGCACCTTTGTGTTCATCAGCGCCATCCTTGCTGCCGCTAACCGCGCCGGCGAGAACGTTTTGATGCTCGCTATCTGCGTCGGTCTGATCGTTTGGGCCGTTGGTATGGGCATGGGCGGCATCACTGGCTTCGCCATGAACCAGGCTCGTGACCTTGGTCCTCGCATGGCCTATCAGGTGCTGCCGATTAAGAACAAGGCCGACAACAACTGGAAGTACGGCCTGCTTGTTCCTGGCATCGCGCCGTTTATCGGTGCCGTTCTGGCCGCGCTGTTTGTGCATGGTTTCTTGGGCATGTTCTAGTCCAAGACAATTGATATAACGCCCGGGTCCGGCATAGGTTAACTTTTCGCCGCGTCCTCGGACATGCAAGAAGCTCTCGCTGCGCACTTCGTGCGGCGGGAGCTTCTTGCGTCCTGCGGAGTGCGGCGAAAAGTTAACCTATGCCGGACCCTGCGGGAATCCAGTTGTGTTCGAACAAGCAACCAACATATATATCTGAATTTGGATGTGGTGGGCACTTTGTTGTTAGGCGCTTTGAAGTGCGGCTGACACTTTGGGATGCGTGGCGGCCTGGGTTGGGGCGATGCTTTGGGATGAGCTTCTTACTTAGTTGAAGAGGGGCTTGATGGCTGAGAGGTAGTCTTTGGCTACGTCCTCTTTTGGGGCTTGGAAGTTGTGCCAGGCCCACCATTGGACCATTCCTACGAAGCTTGAGGCTATGTGGTGTAGTAAGAAGCTGCGGTCCATAGTGCCGGCGGGGCCAGTGGGGTCGGCGGGGACGGTTTCGGCTGCTCGTGACATGATGGTCTTGCGGAGGCAGTCGGCGAAGACGCGTGAGCCGGCGCCGGCTACGAGGGCTCGAACGCCCTGGCGGCGCTCCCAGAGATTGTTGAGGATATGCATGACCTGCACGAGCGGGTCGTCGAGCGGTGTGCCATCGTCGTCGAGGGCGTGGGTGCAGATGTCGCTCACGAGTTCGGACAGTAGGTCATCTTTGCTCTTGAAGAGGCCGTAGAATGTCGCGCGGCCTACGTGAGCGCGCGCGATGATGTCGCCGACGGTGATCTTGCCGTAGTCCTCCTCGCGAAGGAGCTCGGAAAACGCCGTGACAATAGCGGCGCGGCTTTTTGTCTTGCGGGCATCCATGGCTATGCATCCACGTGAACGAGCAGGCAACGGAGCGTGCCGGAGCAGCCCTCGTAGGGGCGCTTACCGGCGCCGTAGCCGACGGCTTCGATACGATAGCGGGCCGGCAGTTGGTCGGACGTACGCAGCGCGGTGACGATGGCGGCGCCCGTGGGCGTCACGAGCTCGCCGGCGACTGGTGCAGGCATGAGGGCGATATTGCCCGCCTGACACAGGTTGACGACAGCGGGGACGGGAATGGGCATGAGGCCGTGGGCACAGTGGATGGTGCCGTGGCCCTCGGAGAGCGATTCGACGACAATATCTTCGATGCCCAGGTCATCGAGGCAGATGGCGACAGAGCAGACGTCGACGATGGAATCGACGGCGCCTACCTCGTGGAACATGACGGTCTCGGGCGTTTTGCCGTGGGCCTTGGCCTCGGCGGCGGCGAGTGCGGTAAAGATGGCGAGCGCACGACGCTTAGCGCCATCGCTTAGCTGTGAGCCGTCGATGATGGCGGTGACGTCCGCCAAAGAACGGTGGTGATGGTGGTGGGCGTGATGGTGACCCACGTGCTCATGGGCGTGGCCCTCATGGTCATGCTCATGGCAGTGCTCGTGCTCGCCATGATCATGATGGTGGTGCTCGTGCTCGTGCATGTGCTCGGCAGCTGCTTCGTTGCCGTAGAGCCAGGCCATATCGTGATCGTGGTTCTCGAGCTCCTCTGCCAGCTGAACGTCAAAGTCGCAGGCGTCGATGCCATGCTTGTTTACGCGTGTGACGGCAATCTCAAAGCCGTCGACCGGCAGCGTGGCGAGCTGTTCGCGCAGGTGCTCCTCGCTGGCGCCCAGGTCGAGCAGGGCCGCGACGGTCATATCGCCGCTGATGCCCGAGGTCCCGTCGATGATAAGCGTATGCTGGTGGTTAGACATGGAATGCTCCTTAACGGGCGCGGGGCGTGCCGGCGCTCAGATGATTGATAAGACTTGCCTGGTAGGCGGCACCAAAGCCGTTGTCGATATTGACGACCGAAACGCCGCTGGCGCAGGAGTTGAGCATGGCGAGCAGCGCGGCTACGCCTCCAAAATTTGCGCCGTAGCCCACGCTGGTGGGGACGGCGATGACCGGACAGCTCACCAGGCCGCCGATAACGCTCGCCAACGCGCCCTCCATGCCGGCGACGGCAATGATTACCTGCGCCTGAGCAAGTTCCCCGGCATGCGCGAGCAGGCGGTGCAGGCCGGCGACACCCACGTCGTAGAGGCGATCGACCTCGTTGCCGTAGAACTCGGCCGTCAGTGCCGCCTCTTCGGCGACGGGCAGGTCGCTCGTACCGGCGCAGGCGACGACAACGCGTCCGTTGCCGGTAGGGGAGGGCTTGCCGCCCACGAGGGCGAGCTGTGCGTCCGGGACATATCCCAGGTCGATGCCGTTGTCGAGGAGCTTCGAGGTGCGGGCTGCTTTTTCGCTGTCCAGGCGTGTGACCAGGATGCGCTCTTGGCCAGCATCGCGCAGCGCTTTGATAATGGCGGCAATCTGCTCGGCGGTTTTACCGGCGCCGTAGACAACCTCGCCGGCTCCCTGGCGCACCCCGCGCGAAAGATCGAGCTGCGCAAAACCCAGATCGGCGGTTGGCGCCGTCTGGATGCTCGTAAGGGCGTCGGCAGGGGTGACTGCTCCGCCGGCAACATCGCTCAGCAATTGCTCAAGATCTCGCTTATCCATATATGTTCCCTTCGACGGCGCAAAGTCTAGCACTCAAAGGGTATGTTTCCGAACACTAAAACAAAATTGTTCGGAAACTAGACATAGAGGAATTAATTCTGTTGTTAGACGAATCGACTAGTCGCGCAGGATGATGTCCATGGCGAGCATCAGGTTGCGCTCGTCGATGGCAAACGGGGCGGCCTCGCGCGTCTTGGGCTTGGCACAAAACGCGATGCCCGTGCCCGCGGCCTGAATCATGGGGATGTCGTTGGCGCCGTCGCCGATCGCGACCGTGTGGGCCATATCGGCGCCGCACTCAACTGCCCAATCCAGCATCTGGATGAGCTTGGACTCTTTGGTCACGATATCGGCCGCCAGCTTGCCAGTGAGTTTGCCGTCCACGACCTCCAGGCGGTTTGCCAAGCAAAAATCGATGTCCGCGGCGGCCACGATCTTATCGGCGACCTCGTGGAAGCCACCGCTTACCACGCCAACCTTCCAGCCCTTGCTGTGCGCCGAGCGCACAAGCTCCAGCGCGCCGGGGGTAAACGTCACGCGCTCAAAGGTGCGCTCGAACACACTCTCGTCCAAGCCGGCGAGTAGCCCCACGCGTTCCTCGAGCGCCTGCTTAAAGTCGAGCTCGCCGCGCATGGCGCGCTCGGTGATCTGCGCAACTTGCTCACCCACGCCGGCCTCCTCGCCCAACAGGTCGATGACCTCCTGGTTGATGAGCGTGGAGTCGATATCCATAACGATGAGGCGTGCAGTCATGACGGGCCTTTCCGAGTGCAGTTGTATTGGGGCACATTGTCGCACGGGGCGCGCGTCGGCAGACACTGCGACGCATCAATTGTTTCGTCTCCGTCAAGTCTTTGGGCAGGAGCTACTTTTCCGCGGTACATCGACACAGGTGCGATAAGATAGAACGCCATGTCCGGCTGCGCGGTTTACGCAGGCTGGGCAAATCTGTACGACGCCGCCCGGAACGACACGGGGCGGCACAGATCCATAAAGGAGGATCACTGGTATGAGCCAGACCCGTCCCATCGATGAGCATTCCATGCACACCCGTACCTGCGGCGAGCTTCGCTTCGAGAACGTGGGCGAAGAGGTCACCCTCACCGGTTGGGTGAGCCGTCGCCGCGACCACGGCGGCCTTATCTTCTGCGACCTTCGCGACCGCGAGGGCATCACGCAGCTCACCTTCGACCCCGAGCACTCCGATGGCGATGCCTTTAAGATCGCCGAGACCATGCGTCCCGAGTGGCCCATCAAGATCCACGGCGTCGTGCGCGCGCGTGGCGAGGAGACCACCAACACCAAGCTCGCGACCGGCGAGATCGAGGTCCTGACCGATCACGCCGAGGTGCTCAACACGTCCGTCACCCCGCCGTTCCAGATCGAGGACGGCATCGAGACCAGCGAGGACACCCGTCTGCGCTATCGCTATCTGGACCTCCGTCGTCCCGAGATGATGGCCAACCTCAAGCTGCGCTCCGACTTTACCTTTGCCATTCGCGAGGCGCTGCACAACCGTGAGTTCATGGAGGTCGAGACGCCCTCCCTGTTCAAGTCCACGCCCGAGGGTGCCCGCGACTTCATCGTCCCCAGCCGTATTCAGCCGGGCAACTTCTACGCCCTGCCGCAGTCCCCGCAGCTTCTGAAGCAGCTGCTTATGGTCGGTGGCGTCGAGCGCTACTATCAGGTTGCCAAGTGCTTCCGCGACGAGGACTTGCGTGCCGATCGTCAGCCCGAGTTCACCCAGGTCGATATCGAGATGTCCTTCGTGGACCAGAACGACGTTATGAGCGCGCTCGAGGAGGTTCTTGCCGATGCCTTCGGTCGCATGGGTGTCGAGATGCCCACGCCGCTGCGTCGCATGAACTACTGGGATGCCATGGACACCTATGGCTCCGACAAGCCCGATACCCGCTATGGCATGCACCTGGTCGACCTGACCGACATCTTTGCCAACTCCAAGTTCAAGGTCTTTGCGACCGCCGCAAATGAGGAGGGCTCTGTCGTCAAGGCCATCAACGCCAAGGGCGCCGGTGCCTGGGCACGTGCCAAGATCGATAAGCTCGCCGGCGTGGCCTCCACGTTTGGCGCCAAGGGCCTGGCCTGGATCGCCTTCCGCGAGGACGGCTCCATCAACAGCCCCATCGTCAAGTTCTTCTCGGACGAGGAGATGGCGGCTCTGCGCGAGCGCATGGACGTCGAGCCCGGCGACCTTGTGATGTTCGCCGCCGGCCCGCGCCTGCTCTCCGACGAGATCCTGGGCGGCATGCGTTCTCACATGGCCAACGCACTCGAGATCAAGCGCGAGGGCCACGACTTCCTGTGGGTCGTCAACTTCCCGCTGTTCCACTGGGACGAGGATCGCAAGGCTTACGCTGCCGAGCACCAGCCCTTCACCCTGCCGACCGAGACCGACATCGCCAAGATCGAGGCCGATCCGTTGGCAGCCGGTTCTTGCACCTACGACTTTGTCATGGACGGCTTTGAGGCCGGCGGCGGCGGTATGCGTATCCACAACGCCGAGATGCAGATGTCCATGCTCAAGCTCCTGGGCTTTACCGAGGAGCGTGCCGAGTCTCAGTTCGGCTTCCTCATGGAGGCCCTCAAGTTTGGTGCGCCCCCGATGGGCGGTTTCGCTCTGGGCCTGGACCGCGTGTGCATGCTGCTTACCGGTTCCGACTCCATCCGCGACGTCATGGCGTTCCCCAAGACGGCCAGCGGCTCCGACCTTATGTCGGGCGCTCCGAGTGCCGTTAGCGGCGCCCAGCTCAAGGACGTCAGTCTGCGCCTGATGTAGGGAAGCAGCTACATATTGCCTGTAACGAGGGAAGGACACGTGCCTTCCCTCGTTTTTTATGTCGTGACGTCATGGTTTGGAGGCTTGCCGTCGTGCGCCGGGAAACTACAACCCGGAATCTGCGTCCAGAAGGGGTCGCGCTTTCCCAAAGGGGGTCCTCTGGGAAAGCGCGACCCAGTATTCGGCAAAATAATGGGGCACAGTTTCCGGTTGAGCTGTCTAACGGAAACTGTGCCCCAGAATGAGCGCTCAAAACGGGGCAGGCTTTCCGCAACAACTGTCTGGCAGAAAGCCTGCCCCAGTTTCTTATAGCGAGTCTCTCTGGATCAGCTGCATGTGCATCACGGAGGTGGTGGGCTCGGCACCCTTGATCATGTCGAGCGCAATGTTGGCGGCCATGTGTCCTTCTTCGCGCAGGGGCTGGCGGACGGTCGTGAGCGCGGGGACGCAGCGCGCCGCAATCTCGTGATCGTCGAAGCCGACGACAGAAACGTCCGCAGGAACGGATAGGCCTGCCTCGTTGAGTGCGGTGATGACGCCAGCCGCGATACGGTCCGATCCGCAGAGCACGCCATCGAAAGCAATCTCGCGCGCGAGGATCTGGTGCATGGCCTGATAGCCGTCTCCGCTGTTCCAGCCGGTATAGATAACGTTTGCGTCTGGGAGGTCTTCGCCCAAGACGGCGCGGTAGCCGCGCAGGCGGTCGGCAACAGCGGGGTTGTCTTGCGGTCCCAACACGGCGACGATATCTTTGCGCCCGCGATCCTTCATGGCGAGTGCCGCAAAATGTCCGCCCTCTTCGTCGTCAGAGTAGACCGTCGAGAACACATCGCGATAGGGGTGGCCCTCGAGCTGGCCGCACAACACGGTGGGTACGCCCAGCTCGCGCAGCACCTCGAGCAGCTCGCTGCCTTTGTAGGGAGAGACGTCGATCACGGCGTCGAACGAGCGGCGCTCAAAGTGCTCGCGTGCGCGGTTGCGCTCATGCGTAGAAGACGCCTGCAAGATAACGGGCAGATAGGACGACTCCGACAGTTCCTCGGTAATGCCGCTCAAAAACTCGCTATAGGTGGGGTCGCTGAAGAGTTCACTCAGAGGCTCGGTCACGAGCACGGCGATGATTTCCGTGCGCCCGACAGCGAGCGCTCGGCCACGAGCGTTGGGGACAAAATTGACTTCCTTGGCCGCCGCGCGGACGCGCCTTTTGGTTTCCTCGCTAATGCGGGGCGAATCGTTGAGAGCGCGCGATGCCGTGGAGCGCGACACGCCGGCAGCTGCGGCAACCTCGGCAAGCGTAGGTGCGGTGCGAACTGGTTGGGTCATGGCGTCTCCTGGAGAATGCGGTCGATGTTGTCGCTGATACGGGCTGGTGCGGATACAGCTTACTATAGTGCGCCTGAACAGCGTTCATGATATCCGGTGACCGGTGTCGTTTTGCAACCAAGCCGCAATCGAATACGTCTCGTATGGGTGAGATATCAGCGGGCGTGGCGGTTGCCTACGAGCTTGAGAACGATGTCTTGCGCTGAGTTTCGATACTCAGGGTGACATAAGTGTCGCGGTTGTACAACCGGTTGCACCGTTAACCCGACCAAATCGACCGTTCAGCGGACAACCGGTTGCACAGTATTTTGCATCGCCCGTAAGATAAGGACAACCGGTTGCACAAGAATCACTACGATGATGAAGGAGCATCACCATGGACGCCATTAACGATTGGGAAAACCAAGCGCTCACCCACAGGAACCGCCTGGCACCCCATGCGTACTTTATGGGTTACGAGACTGCCGATCTCGCTGCAACGTACAGCCGCGAGCTGTCGCGCGGGTTTGTCCAGCTGTCCGGCTCGTGGCAGTTCCGCCTCTTTGAGGGCCCCGCTGCCGTCTCCAACGAGGAACTCTCCACGTACAAGCCCGAGTGGGATCACGTGGAGGTTCCGCACCTGTGGCAGGTGGACGGCTATGGCAACCTTGCCTACACCGACGAGGGTTTCCCGTTCCCGGTTGATCAGCCGTTCGTTCCCTCCGACGACCCCACGGGCGTCTACCAGCGCATCGTCAACCTTCCCGCCGTTTCTGCCGGCGCTCGCGAGATCATTCGCTTCGACGGCATCGAGAGCTATGGCGAGCTGTACGTCAACGGTCAGTATATCGGCATGACCAAGGGTTCGCGCCTGTCTGCCGAGTTCGACGTGACCGACGCGCTCGTCGAGGGCGACAACCTGTTTGCGGTCAAGGTCCTGCAGTACAGCGATGGCAGCTATATCGAGGACCAGGATATGTGGTGGGCCTCGGGCATCTTCCGCGATGTGTACCTTATGCAGCGTCCCGCCGCGCACCTGGTCGACTTTAGGTTCCGCACGCACCGCGAGGGCGATACCGCTCTGATTACGCTCGATACGGTTGCCGAGGGCTCTTCCCGCGTTGTGTTTACGCTCAGCGATGGCGAGAACGTGGTGGCTACGGGCGAGTGCGTCGACGGCCATGCCGAGTGCGGCGTGACCGATGCCCACTTCTGGAATCCCGAGGACCCCTTCCTCTACGACCTTACGTTTGAGGTCTACGACGGTGACCAGGTCAGCGAGTACGTCCCGCATCGCCAGGGTCTTGCCGAGGTGACGGTCGAGGGCAATCATATCTACCTCAACGGCACTTACTTTAAGATGCATGGCGTCAACCGCCACGATCACGACGATCACAAGGGCCGCGCCGTGGGCCTCGATCGCATGCGCCGCGACCTGGAGCTCATGAAGCAGCACAACATCAACGCAGTGCGCACCTCTCACTATGCCAATGACCCGCGCTTCTACGAGCTGTGTGATGAGTATGGCATCATGCTGGTCGCCGAGACCGATATGGAGAGCCACGGCTTCGAGAATATCGGCAACATCGCCCTGGTTACCGACGACCCGGCATGGGAGCCGGCCTACGTCGACCGTATTGAGCGCCTGGTGATGCAGGAGCGCAACCACGCGTGCATCATCATGTGGTCGCTGGGCAACGAGAGCGGCTATGGCTGCAACATCCGCGCGATGTACGCCAAGGCTCACGAGCTCGATGGTCGTCCGGTCCACTACGAGGAGGACCGCAACGCCGATACCGTCGACGTCATTTCCACGATGTACTCCCGTGTGTCGCAGATGAACGACTTTGGTGAGCATCCGTTCCCCAAGCCGCGCATCAACTGCGAGTATGGCCACTCCATGGGTAATGGCCCCGGAGGTCTGTCCGAGTACCAGGAGGTCTTCGATCGCTGGGATTGCATCCAAGGCCAGTTTATCTGGGAATGGTGCGACCACGGTTTGGCTGCTGTGACCGAGGACGGCGTTGCCTACGATATGTATGGTGGCGACAACGGCGATTACCCCAATAACAGCAACTTCTGCATCGACGGCATGGTGTTCCCTTGGCAGCAGCCGAGCCCGGGCCTCACTGAGTATGGTCAGGTCATCTGCCCGGTTCGCATGGCCTACGATGCCGAGGCGGGCGAGCTGGCCGTCACCAACAAGCGTTGGTTTACCACCCTCGAGGATGTTTGCCTGTCGGCGGAGACCCTGGTGGACGGCGACGTAGTGTGCCGCAAGACGTTCATGCCCGGCGCAGTTGCCCCCGGCGAGTCCGTCCAGCTTCCGCTGGTGATT
>UQNU01000057.1 GCA_900542555.1 uncultured Collinsella sp. | reverse complement strand
CCGGGATACGTGGGCTACGACGAGGGCGGCCAGCTCACCGAGGCCGTGCGCCGTCGTCCGTACTCTGTGATCTTGCTCGACGAGATGGAGAAGGCTCACCCGGATGTCTTCAACGTGCTGCTGCAGGTGCTTGACGACGGCCGTCTGACCGACGGTCAGGGTCGCCAGGTATCCTTCAAGAACACGATCATCATCATGACGTCTAACGTGGGCTCCAAGGCTATCGCTGAGCTTTCCGGCAAGGACGAGGAGGAGATGCGCCATCAGGTCGACGCGGCCATGGCTCAGACCTTCCGCCCCGAGTTCCTCAACCGTATCGATGATATCGTGGTGTTCCATCCGCTTGGCATGGCGCAGATCGAGAAGATCGTCGACATTCAGCTCGCCGACGTCCGCGCGCGTCTGGCCAAGGAACGCATGACGCTTGCCATCACCCCGGCGGCCAAGCAGCTGCTCGCCGTGGGCGGCTTGGACCCGGTCTTTGGTGCCCGTCCGCTCAAGCGTCTGGTGCAGCGTGAGGTTGTCGATGCCATCGCAGCGGCCATCATCGACGGCACGGTGCGCGAGGGCGATCAGGTGACGGTCGATGTCGACAAGGACGGCGGCTTTACCGTCGTGTGCGATAACACGCCGGCGGCCACCTACGAGGTTCCCGACGCCGAGTAGATTTTGGGCAATGCCTTAAAATCTGCCAGTCGTCTCTAAACGCCAAGGGCGGTGGATCCAATCGGGTCCGCCGCCCTTTTTCGTGCGACAATCGATGATGTTGAGCGGATGCGATGCAAGGAGCTATGCAGATGAAAGACGAGAACAAGACGAACGCACCGGCGGCTGAGATAGCGTCCGCCGCACCAAAGCCCGCGCCGAAACCGGCACCCAAGCCGCGCGACCCCTACATCCGTGCCGAGAACGAGGACGATGACGGCTACGATCCCTACAGCGACCGACGCCCCGAGCGCGAGCCGATGTTCGAAGCCGATCCGTGGCGCTGAGTGCCACCCAAAAGGCCACCAATAAGTTGCGGTGAAATAGGGATTGTTTTGCGGTTTGACCAGCAAAAACAGCCCCTATTTCACCGCAACTGCGTTAGGGATTTTTCTACAGGGGGAGGGTAGTCAAAAAAGTCCCGTCCCAAATCGACTGTCCAGGGAGTCGCATTCGAGCTTGGTTGTCCTCTCAGCCACTCGGCATCCTTCGAGCAGTAATAGTGAAAAAACTTGCTTAAGTGTTAATCAAGTCAGATATAATCTTGCTCTCTAATTAATCAAGAATCACTATAATTTTGATTAGCTAGAGAGCAAGATTGGAGAATAATGGCATTCAACGACTTGATCGCCCAGAAAATAAAGGACTTTGAACAGCAGGGGGTTCCGCAGGTCTTTGAGCGAGACCTTGATCTAGGAAACCCACAGGAGCCAAAGCGCGACAACATCGTAAATGTGATTGTGGGGGCCCGCCGTTGTGGAAAGACGTATCGCCTGTATCAGGAGATGTGGCGGCTTCAGAACCGGGGCGTCGAGCTTGACCGGATGCTTTACTTCAATTTTGAGGATGAGCGCTTGCGCCCGTATGAGCCATCGCTGCTGGCGGACGTGCTCGACACGTTCTATGCGCTGTATCCTGTTGCTCGAACCGAGGGCGCTTACATTTTCTTTGACGAGATCCAGGAAATTCCCGAATGGGGTGCGTTTCTGCGGCGTGTAGTCGATACGGAGAAAGCGACCGTCTATGTGACGGGATCTTCTTCTAAGATGCTGTCCTCAGAACTTAAGAGCGAGTTCAGGGGTCGTTCTCTTGTGCGAGAGCTTTTTCCGTTGAGTTTTTCGGAATACGTTCGATATAAGACGGGGAGCGTTCTCGAGTCAGATGCGACCTTTTCCCCGAGCGATGCAGCGCTGCTTCGACATCATCTGATCGGGTATCTTGAACGAGGGGGATTCATCGCGACACTTGAGCAGACGCCTGCAGACGCGATTCAGCTGCTACAGGAATATGCTTCGCGAACGGTCGCCATGGACGTCGTTGAACGTTACGACGTCAAGAACCCTCGCCTGGCATCACTGTTCTTGACGCGGTGTATGGCATCTTCGGGACGAGAGCTGTCAGTGAACAAAGTGTACAACGAGTTCAAGAGCAGACAGATACCCGTCAGTCGTAATTCGCTCAGCGACTTACTTGAGTATTATGAGGACGCCTACCTGTTATTTTCTGTGCCGGAGTTCACGCGTTCACTGGCAAATAACATGCGGTCTGCGTCTAAGGTCTACGCTGTCGACCCTGCGATGTTTGGAGCATTCTCTCCCGCATCGGCATTGGACCAGGGCCAGAGGCTCGAGACCGCAGTGTTCAATGCGCTAAGAAGAAGGACTCCCGCGGTGAGGACCGGCTCGGTCTGCCGCCTGCTAATCAAAGAGAAGAGCAAAAGCCATGAGGTGGACTTTGTGGCTGGGGATGCGCTTCTCATGCGGGCTTATAGCCTGATTCAGGTGAGTGCGGATATGGCAAGTGAGAAAACGCGCGAGCGCGAAATCGCCGCGCTTGATGCCTCGATGGCCCAGTTTGATCTTGGCGAGTCGGCAATCGTTACCATGGATGAACAGACCGATATTCCATGCGAGCACGGTGTGATACACGTTATGCCCGCATGGAAGTGGCTCCTTGCCTAATCATCTATGGGCCTGTGGGGTCAGGACCTCCTGGCTCCTTCATCACGGTTGGGGAGCACCTTGCTGCGCCAGGCTAGTCCTGGGCTTTGATACTCGGCAGCAGGATCTGCGCGAGGTAGTCGGTTTCGAGCTTAGTGGCACCATCGGCCTTGCCGTCTTTACCCACCAGGTCGTTCTTGATCTGGCTATACGTATAGCGGTTGCCGGTCGTCAGCTCGACAAGCTCAATGGCCGTGTCCATGGGGTAGGTTGACACGGGGTTCTGCGTCCGTCCGTTGATGGTCTGGGGTACCACGTACGGATAGACGGGGCCGCTGGCGTAGACGGTATAACCGTTGCCTAGATTGGCCGCACCCAAAACCGTATCGCCTTCATCGGGCGTAAAGCTCTCGCCCTCGCGCACCGCGACGAGCGTCACGAGCGGCGTATTGGCGTCGTCGCCCAGATAGATGCATAGCGTGCTTCCGTTTTGCCAAGTTGCGACCTTGCCGTACCACTCGACGGGAATATCGAGCTGGTAGAGGTCGGTTGCCTTGTGGCGAGCGTCAGCATCACGGGACGCCTGTGCCTTTTGCGCGCTCACGGCATTGACGGCGGCGTCGCGCCGCGCGGTTGCTGCCTGCTGGAGCACTTTGGCAGCCGCGGCGGAGCTCGCACCGCCCTCCTCGGCATACTTGGCGGCGGCACCGATCTGGTCGTCAGTCACCGTGTCGGCCGAAGGCACCTTGAGCTTAAAGGTGGCCTGGGCACTTAAATCCTGTCCATCGCTCTTAACGGTGACCTGCGTCTTGGTGGTCGGGACGGTATAGATGGTGCCGTCGGCCGCGATGGGGGAGGCAGCGATGGAGAGCGTGTAATCGCCGGGCAGCAGTTTGATGCCGCGGCCGTGCTCGTCAACATAGAGCGTTTCGCTCACGGAGGAGCCATCAGCGTCCTGACCGCTCACCTGTACGGGAATCTTGGAGCCGGTAGAACAGTCGAGGCCCGCGGCATGCACGCCAATCTGCACTGACATCATCGTGTGGGCATTGGCGGCGACAGCGGCAGCCTGCTCTTGCTGATATCCGTTCCAGGCGGCATAGCCTGCGCCGCCGGCGACGAGCGCGACGGCCACGACACCGGCGACCATCAGATTGCGGCGCTTGGGCGACATCTTGCGATGGCGAACCTCGGCCTCGCGTGCTGAGGGAACGGACGGTAGGGGAATATCGCCCATGGCGATGGTCTCGTCCACGGCAGGCGCAGAGCCCAGGCCGGGAAGCTCGCGGGTCAGCGAATCTCCGGCCGGCAAGCTGTCGAGCAAGATGGTTTCCTCGCTCGTGTCGGATTCGGGCTGGTCGTCGGCCTCGCATTCGGTGTCTTCGTGATCTGCCTCATCTTCGGCAGGCTCAACGTCGTCTGCATCCTGATCATCGGACTGCGCCTCGGCTTCCGACTCATCCTGCACATCAACGCCCGAATCGTCAAACGCAATCTCATCTAGTGAAATCCGGTCTAGGCTCTCTAGGGCTTCGGCACACGCTTCTGCATCTTGGGCCGCATCCTCTTGGCCCATCGTCTCATCATTCATACATCCCCCAAGCTCAATATCGGGACAACAATGTACCCAAAATTGGGGTCACATAGAGCTGTCAGGCGGTTGGAAATCTGATTTTATCTGTGAGAGAGGTTTTGCATATGTGCGTGAATGCGCGCAACAACAAAAAGCCCCGGAAAGCGGGCGAATCGCTTTCCGGGGCTGCGCATGACGCGCGATTGCGGCATCGGCTAAGTTTGCCTACATCCAAATGTGGACGGAATAAACATGTTACTCGGCGTGCGCGTAATCAACCTTGGCGCGGCGAGCGGTAGCCTTCTCCCAATCGCTGGTGCCCTCAAAGACATCCTGCTTGTAGGGATTGCGGCCGAGCTTCTTGGCGCGGTAGGCGATGTAGATGATCGCGGCGACGTTGGCGACCAGTGCGGCGATCGAGACCGCGGTAGCGGCGCCGGGGTCGAGCGTGGAGTGGGTCACAAAGATGGACTCCTCCTGGAAGTACGGGAACACCTGGGCAAACATGCACCAAATAGCAAGCGTAAAGGCGCGGTTCTGGATCCAGCCGCCCTTGTTCCAGATAAAGGCGGCGACGGTGGGCGCCAGCAGCAGCGCAAAGCCGCAGAACCAGGAGTGGGTGGGCAGGCAGTTGTAGGTGTAGCAGAAGTTCCAGATATCGTAGGCGATGATGTAGACCCAGGTCATATCGGGCCACAGCATGTCGGTCTGATCCTCGGAGGCGTAGACGCTCCACCAACCGGTCATGCAGAAGATGTTGATGATACCGGCGATGCCGTTGAACACGTTGTTCCAGCCGGCCAGCTGCGTGGCGCCCTCGGAGGTGACCCAAGTGGACTGGCCCAGGACAAAGAAGTGATAGGCGCTCTCAAAGTCGGACACGACGGCGATCATGATGTTGATGGCGACGATCACAAACGGCCACGCGCGGAACCAATGCGCCTTGCCGATCTTTCCCCACTGGTACTTAATGGCAATGAAGCCCCAGCAACCGGCGAGCGCCGCGTATACCTTGGCGTAGTGGAACCAGCTGTTCTGGTACACATGGGTGGGGTTGGTGAGCGCCCACTCGGCACCCTGTGAGACGCCGATGGCGATGGCGACGCAGTAGATGGTCATGGCCAGCGGAGCCACGCCAAAGATGATTGCCGCGCCCAGCTTAGTGCGGCGGCCGACCTCGTTGAGCACGATCAGGCCAATAAAGACCATGGCCCAGCCGGCCCAGTGGATAAGGGTATCGCTACCCCAAACATCGAACAGCATGCTGCTCTCCTTTCACACGCCCGCGGCCCCTCTTCTGATCGCGGGCAGTTTGGCCAAATGTCGTCAGTTCTGGGGCTTGCGCTCCGGATACTTGGCGGTATAGCCCTCGATGTGGAGTGTCGAGGCGATGATTTCCTTGACCGTTTCGTCGGGCACATCGGGGTGCGTGCGGATATACATCAAAAGACCCATGATGAGGGTGTAGAACGTCTCGTAGACATGGTCGATGCGTAGCTCATGATGGGCGACAAAATCCACTACGGTGGTGTCGCAGATATACTGCGCCACGCGCTGGACCACGTTGTGCAAAAAGCCGCCGTAGAGCGCGCCGCTGCTCGAGGTAAGCGTGCTCGGCAGCTCGTGGCCGCTGGCGACCAGGCGCTTAAAGAGCGGGGCGACGGTGTCGAGCGCGCCCTCGATATCACCGACGGTGCGGTCGGCGTTCCACCGCTCGAGTTCGGAGATAAAGCCGTCGATCGCCTCGTCCATAACAGCGGTGACGGCGGCGTCCATGTCGGCGAAGTAATGGTAGAACAATGAACGCGTGCAGCCGGCTCGCTTGGTCACGGCCGATACCGATAGGTGGGACACGCCCAGCTCGGAGCTTACGGTGCGCACGGCATCGAGGATCTCGCGACGGCGTTCGTCGCCCGTCAGGCGCTTTGCCGCGCTATCGGATGCGGGGACGGCATCGACCACAGAGGTACCTGCTGTGTTGTTGCCCATGTTTTGCCGCCTTTCATCCTCTTTTGCCTGACCGTTCGCCTAACAGTCTTGAATATTGTTGACGGTTCGTCAATACTATTTTTGACACAATGTCAACAATGGCGGGTGAACGGCATGGGGGCATGCCCGGCCTGCAAAAAAAGAGGGGCGCTGCGGCTTCGTCGGGCTGTGGCAAGAGAAGGGACAACCATGATTCTCAACGGACCGGGGATTAGCTACACCGAGCCCGACATCGGTTCGGAGTTCGTGCCGCCGCTGCCGGAGCATCCGCGCGAGGCCATCGTCAAGCTGTGCGAGCACTGCACCAACCGTCTGCTGCATCGCGACGAGCTGTTGGGCTACGAGTACTGGTCGTTTGCCGAGGCCGCGACCGACGAGCAGGCCGAAGTGCTCTGCAAGATGAAGATGCGCCGTCCCTATACGCTGCCCGAGATGGCCAAGCTCACCGGCATGCCCGAGACCCAGATCGAGAAGATGCTCGACGACATGAGCTACACGGGTCTGCTCGAGTGCAACTGGGAAAACCCCGAGCGCGCCAAGCAATGGGTGTTGCCCATGCTGGTGCCGGGTTCTGCCGAGTTCCTCAACATGCGCGTGAGCCAGCTCGAGGAGCACCCGGTCTATGCCAAGTTCTTTGAGCAGGCGTCCAAGGGACCGCTGTCCAAGGCCACGCCGATGGTGCCGCCCGGAGGCGCCGGCATCGGCATGCACGTCATTCCGGTCGAGAAGGCCATCGACGCCGCGAGCACCTCGGTGCCGATCGAGCATATCGAGCATTGGCTCGACAAATACGATGGCAAATATGCCGCCAGCACCTGCAGCTGCCGCGCGAGCCGTCGCGTGATGGGTGAGGGCTGCGCCGACGACCCGGCCGATTGGTGCATCGCCGTGGGCGATATGGCCGACTACGTGGTTGAGACCGATCGTGGCCATTACGTGACCCGCGACGAGGTTTACGACATCTTGCGCCAGGCCGAGGACAACGGCTTTGTGCACCAGATCACTAATATCGACGGCGAGAACAAGATCTTCGCCATCTGCAACTGCAACGTCAACGTGTGCTACGCTCTGCGCACCTCGCAGCTGTTCAACACGCCCAACCTGTCGCGCTCGGCCTATGTCGCCAAGGTCGAGAAGGACAAGTGCGTGGCCTGCGGTCGCTGCGTTGAGGTATGTCCGGCCGGCGCCGCCAAGCTGGGCCAGAAGCTCTGCAGCAAAAAGGCCGGCGGACAGGTGCCCGAGTATCCGCGCCAGGAGCTGCCCGATGCCACCAAGTGGGATCATACCAAGTGGTCGCCCAACTACCGCAACGACAACCGCATCGAGACGCACGAGTCCGGCACCGCGCCCTGCAAGACGGCCTGCCCCGCTCACGTTGCCGTTCAGGGCTACTTGAAGCTCGCAGCGCAGGGCCGCTATGACGAGGCGCTGGCGCTCATCAAGCGCGAGAACCCGCTGCCCGCTATCTGCGGCCGTGTGTGCAATCGCCGCTGCGAGGATGCCTGCACCCGCGGCCGCGTGGACGAGGCCGTGGCCATCGACGAGGTCAAGAAGTTTATCGCCCAGCGCGATCTGGACGCCGCGACCCGCTACGTCCCGCCTGTGGTGACGCCGACGCGTGCTGGCGGCTTCGATCAGAAGATCGCCATCATCGGTGCCGGCCCGGCCGGTCTGTCCTGTGCCTTCTATCTGGCCGAGAAGGGCTACAAGCCCGTCGTGTTCGAGAAGAACGAGCGCCCGGGCGGCATGCTCACCTACGGCATTCCCAGCTTTAAGCTGCAGAAGGACGTCATTGAGGCCGAAGTCGAGGTTATTCGCCTGATGGGTGCCGAGTTCCGCTATGGCGTGGAGGTCGGTCGCGATGTGACGCTCGACGAGCTGCGCGAGCAGGGCTTTAAGGCCTTTTATGTTGCCATTGGCTGCCAGGGCGGCCGCCTCGCCGGTATTCCGGGTGAGGATGCCGAGGACGTGGCCGTGGCCGTCGACTTTTTGCGCGAGGTCAACAGTGGCAAGATCGACGCGCTGCCCGGCCGCACCATCGTGGTGGGCGGCGGCAACGTGGCTATCGACGTCGCGCGCAATGCCTGCCGTCTGGGCTCCGAGCACGTTGAGATGTTCTGCCTGGAGAGCGAGGCCCAGATGCCCGCCAGCGAGGAGGAGCGTCGCGAGGCCGTTGAGGACGGCGCGCACATCAGCTGCGGTTGGGGCCCCAAGGAAGTTCACCTGGACGAGGCCGGTCGTGTGTGCGGCATAACCTTTAAGCGCTGCACGCGCGTCTACGATGACGAGGGCCGTTTTGCGCCCGAGTACGACGAGAACGATCTGCGCCGTGTCGATGCCGACCGTGTCGTCATGTCGATTGGCCAGTCCATTGTGTGGGGCGACCTGCTGGCTGGCTCCAAGGTGGAGCTCGGCCGCGGCCAGGGTGCCCTTGCCGATCCCCAGACCTACCAGACCGCCGAGCCAGACATCTTTGTGGGCGGCGACGTCTACACCGGTCCGAGCTTTGCCATCGATGCCATCGCCGCCGGCCACGAGGCCGCCGTGTCCATCCATCGCTTTGTGCAGCCGGGATCCACGCTCACCATCGGCCGCAATCAGCGCCGCTACACCGCGCTCGACCGCGACGACGTTGTGCTCGAGAGCTACGACAACGCGAGCCGCGAGGTTGCCCACGTGGACCGCGAGCGCGAGAAGGCCGCGCCGTTTAGCGAGTATGTTGAGACCTTTACCGAGGAGCAGGTGCGCGCCGAGACCGCCCGCTGCCTGGGTTGCGGTGCCTCGATCGTCGACCCCAACAAGTGCATCGGCTGCGGCCTGTGCACCACCAAGTGCGCGTTCGACGCCATCCATCTGGATCGCGACCGCCCCGAGTGCTCCACGATGGTCAAATACGAGCAAAAGCTCCCAAGCCTCGGCAAGTACGCGCTCAAGCGCGCCATCAAGATTAAGTTCGGTCGCAAGTAAGTAGCCATAACGGGAACGGCGGAAGAAAAAGTGCATGAATTGGGGATCGTTTACCACATCATTCGCGATGTCGAGAACGTGGCGCGCGCTCATGGCGTACGTCGCGTTTCGAGCGTGACGTTGCTGCTGGGCGAGGTCTCGGGCGTCGTTCCCGACTTGCTGCTCGACGCTTGGCGCTGGGCGGTAGATAAAAAGCCCATCGCGCAGGGCGCGGAGCTTGTTGTGGAGCCCGTCGAGGCTGTGACGCATTGCGAGGCGTGTAGCTGCGACTACGCGACGGTCGAGCACGGCAAGACCTGTCCCCATTGCGGTAGCGGCGAGACATACCTGCTGCAGGGCCAGGAGGTCATGATCAAGCAGATCGAGACCCCCGACGAGGACCCGGCAGACGCTGTCCCCGACGGTCCTTCCGACGTCCCCGACGCCGTCGACGCCGCCAACCCCCTCCACATCGCCTAGGATTCCCTATAAGTTGCGGTGAAATAGTTCCTAAATTCAGCCTTCTGGCTCTTAAACAAGAACTATTCCACCGCAACTATTTTGAGTGGTTTCATAAATCATAAGTCACGAAAATAGTCAAGCCATGTCTGTTTAAACAAAATAGCGGCAGTACAAGCGCATTCGCGCTTGCCTAAAATCGATATTAATGAACAGCCTGCTTGTATCTGTAAAATGCATGGCTTGATGAGCGACGCCTTGTCGTGTAATGAGTCAAAAAGCAGTAACGTAATCAACTTGTAACAAACCTAGACGTTTAAACAAATAATCCAACCTTTTGCGGATTTAGCTATAATTCCACAAACCAAACAGCTATACTCCTTTCATGTCGTGTAGGAAATACGTAGACAAAAAGGAGGTTATGTGATGGTAAGTATTGTTCTTGCTAGCCACGGGGACTTGGCAGCTGGAATCAAGCAGACGGGCTCGATGGTCTTTGGCGATCAGCCGTCTGTTGCCGTGGTCTCGCTCGAGCCGAGCATGGGGCCCGACGACTTCCGTGCCAAGGTCGAGGAAGCAATCGCTTCCTTCGAAGACCAGGAGCAGGTGCTCTTCCTCGTTGATCTGTGGGGCGGCACGCCGTTCAACCAGATCAGCGGGCTCATCGAGGGCCACGATTCCTGGGCTATCGTCACCGGTGTCAACCTGCCTATGCTCATCGAGGCATATTCGCAGCGCTTTGACGCAAAGAACACTGCACATGCGATCGCAAAACATCTCGTGACTGAGGCTAAGGCTGGCGTGCGTGTCAAGCCCGAGTCTCTGGAGCCCGAGGAGAAGAAGCCGGCTGCGGCCGCCGCTGCTCCTGCAGGCGCCATCCCTCCGGGAACGGTCATCGGCGATGGGCACATCAAGATCGCCCACGTCCGTATCGACACCCGTCTGCTTCATGGTCAGGTGGCCACCACGTGGACCAAGCAGATCAACCCCAACCGCATCATCGTGGTTTCCGACGGCGTTGCTCACGACGAGCTCCGCAAGACCATGATCGAGCAGGCTGCCCCTCCGGGAGTCCATGCCAACGTCGTGCCCATCAAGAAGATGGCCGAGGTCGTCAAGGACACGCGCTTTGGTGACACCAAGGCCATGCTGCTCTTTGAGAACCCGCAGGATCTGCTCAAGGCCATCGAGGCCGGCGTCGACATCAAGGAAGTCAACATCGGTTCCATGGCTCACTCCAAGGGCAAGGTCGTCGTCACC
The DNA here is from genome assembly GCA_900542555.1 of uncultured Collinsella sp. GTDB lineage: Bacteria > Actinomycetota > Coriobacteriia > Coriobacteriales > Coriobacteriaceae > Collinsella. The sequence goes on along the minus strand of UQNU01000057.1, from coordinate 3,928 downwards.
AACGCCGTCGCTATGGGCGATGACGACGTCAAGACTCTCGAGGCCCTTAAGGCCAAGGGCGTCAAGTTCGAGGTCCGCAAGGTTCCTTCGGATTCCTCCGAGGATCTCGACGCCATGTTGAAGAAAGCTAAGGCCGAACTGGCCGCTCAAGCATAGTAAAGGAGGGTCCGATACATGTCTGCAATCACTATTCTGCTTGTTGCGATTGTCGCGTTGCTTGCCGGTATGGAAGGCATTCTGGATGAGTTCCAGTTCCATCAGCCGCTCGTGGCATGCACGCTTATCGGTCTCGTAACCGGTCACCTTCAGGAGGGCATCCTCCTGGGCGGTTCGCTCCAGATGATGGCCCTTGGCTGGGCTAACGTCGGCGCCGCTGTCGCGCCTGACGCCGCTCTGGCCTCGGTCGCTTCTTCGATCATCATGGTGCTCGCCCTCAACGGTGGCGCCACCGATTCGGCCAAGGCCGTTACCACCGCTATCGCCGTCGCCGTCCCGCTGTCGGTCGCTGGTCTGTTCCTGACCATGATCTGCCGTACCATTGCTACCGCTATCGCTCACGCCATGGACGGTTGCGCCGAGAAGGGCGACTTCTCCGGCATCGAGCGCTGGCAGTATGCTGCCATCCTCATGCAGGGCCTTCGTATCGCCATCCCGGCAGTGCTTCTGTGCGTCATCCCGGCCGAGGCCGTTACCAACGCGCTTAACGCTATGCCCGACTGGCTGTCCGGCGGCATGGCTGTCGGCGGCGGCATGGTCGCTTCCGTCGGTTACGCCATGGTCATCAACATGATGGCCACCAAGGAGACCTGGCCGTTCTTCGTCCTCGGCTTTGTCCTTGCTGCCATCCCTCAGCTCACGCTGATCGCCCTTGGTCTCATCGGCATCTCCCTTGCCCTCATCTACCTTGGCCTTAAGGATCTGGCCAAGCAGGGTGGCGGCATGGGCGGTGGCTCCGGCGACCCGCTCGGCGACATTCTGAACGATTACGAGTAGGAGGGGAGTGATACATATGGCAGAGAACAAGATTCAGCTCACCAAGGCTGACCGCAAGAAGGTTTGCTTCCGTCATCAGTTCCTTCAGGGCTCGTGGAACTACGAGCGTATGCAGAACGGCGGCTGGTGCTTCGCAATGATCCCTGCGATCAAGAAGCTCTACACCAGCAAGGATGACCAGATTGCCGCTCTTAAGCGCCACCTGGAGTTCTATAACACCCACCCCTATGTTTCCGCCCCCGTCATTGGCGTTACCCTCGCCCTCGAGGAGGAGCGCGCCAACGGTGCTCCGATCGATGATGTCGCCATCCAGGGCGTCAAGGTCGGTATGATGGGCCCGCTCGCCGGCGTCGGTGACCCCGTCTTCTGGTTCACCCTTCGCCCGATTCTGGGCGCTCTGGGCGCTTCCCTGGCCATGTCCGGCAGCATCGTCGGTCCGCTGCTGTTCTTCTTCGCGTGGAACATCATCCGTTACGCTTTCCTGTGGTACACGCAGGAGTTTGGCTACAAGGTCGGCTCCTCCATCGCCAAGGACCTCTCCGGTGGTCTGATGGGCAAGGTCACCGAGGGCGCTTCCATCCTGGGTATGTTCATCATCGGCGCCCTGGTCGAGCGCTGGGTGTCCATTTCCTTCACCCCGATCGTCTCCACGGTCAAGCAGTCTGCTGGCGCCTTTATCGACTGGGCTAGCCTGCCCTCCGGTTCCGAGGGTATCAAGGAAGCGCTGACGATGTACAACTCCGTCGGTGCTACCGCCCTTGATCAGATGAAGGTCACCACGCTTCAGGCCAACCTCGATCAGCTCATCCCCGGCCTTGCCGCCGTGTGCCTGACCCTGCTGGTCTGCAAGCTCCTCAAGAAGAAGGTCAGCCCGATTGTCATCATCTTGGCTCTCTTCGCCGTCGGCATCATCGGTCGCTTCTGCGGCTTCATGTAAGCACGCTTCGGCTTAAGACCGAGAGTTGCTAGGTAAGGCCTTTTGAGCCATTGAAACGGACCGCACCCGGTGGGTACACTGGATGCGGTCCGATTGTTTTTATTGGAGGGCGAGGCGCGTATGGCGCAATCTCAGAACAGCACGGTCGATCTGGCAACGCCAGCAACCTGCCTGATGGGGCTTACCAGCCACGGTAACGTGATGGTGGGCAATAAGGCGTTTGAGTACTATAACGAGCGCAATCCCGAGGATTATATTCAAATCCCGTGGGACGAGGTCGACTATATTGCCGCCGAGGTTTTGCGCGGCACCAAGAAGATTACGCGTTTTGCCATCTTCACCAAGGACAACGGTCACTTTACGTTTTCGACGCGCGACGACAAAGAGACGCTTCGCGCGGTCCGCAAGTACGTCGACGAGGATAAGCTTGTGCGTTCGCCCGACTTTATCGATGTGACGGCCAAGGGCGCCAAGAGCATCCCCTCCGTTATCAAAAACCTTTTCCACAAAGGTAACTAGTCATTAAAGAGCGCCCCCCAAGTGGGACGCAGTTTCCCATGGGGCTCGATCGGGAAAGTGCATCCCAGTTCGAGCGCCGATTCCGGGATGTAGTTTCCGGAACGGGGTCGTTTGGGAACTGTGTCCCGTTTCGAGCCGAAATTCTGGGACACAGTTTCCAGCGAGGTCCCATTGGGAAAGTTTGACCCAGAATTTGCCTGAATAGTGGGACACACTTTCCGGAGGGCTGTTCCACCGCAACTTCGAAGAGTGGCTATACGCTGTATTACAACGGCGTAAATCTGCTACACTAGTACAACATGCCTCCGTAGCTCAGGGGATAGAGCACCGCTCTCCTAAAGCGGGTGTCGACGGTTCGAATCCGCCCGGGGGCACCAGGAAAATTGCAGGTCAGACGGTATAAATCGTCTGACCTGTTTCTGTATGGATAGGGGTTAAACTCCCCTGAGGGGTGAAAAAGGGGTGAAAGTTCATTCTATGGGTGAAATCATCGCGACTTCATATTTCACCTCAGAGTTCCAACCTCAGGGCCGGTTTTCAACTCTTTCCACAGCCTACGGGTTGGATGTGGGATCCTCCGGCTATGGAAAGCGTTGAAAACCTAGGTTGTCGTTGCCGTAGGGCGAGCCAGTTTCCGGCAGCCTTTGATATCTTTTGATTGCTATTGAAGCCCCGTTGGACATTAGACGACGTTGGAAGTCTGTTCTTTCGTTCTAATTCGATTTGCACTCTGTCTTATTTGACAAAGAGGTCAGAGTTGAAGAACTCCTTCAGGGAAACGCCGAGGCCCCTCGCTATGCGGTCGATATTCTCAATAGACACGTTTCGCTTGCCCGTCTCGACTTCGGCGAAATAGGTGCGGGACATCTCGATGGAATATGCGAAGGCCTCTTGACTCATGCCAAGCTCAGCCCTCAATTCTTTAATGCGAAGCCCCACGCGCATCTTGGGGTCAAGCTCAGTCATCGGCACCTCCTATCCATCGGTGTCAATGATTCAAGCCAACCCTATATAAGTCACACCTATATAAGTGACAATTTGAAATACAATGCAAATACTGAAGTATCGCAATCAGGAAGGAGCCATGGTGGTTACGGAGATTCCGAAGGTGACGGACGATATGGTCTCCGGGGATGCAGTGGAAAAAGAAGAGGGGAAGCCGCTCGTGCTTTTCGGGCGCGAGTTCTCCCGTAAGCAGGTCTGCGTGGCTGGTGCGGGAATCCTCTGTGCGGCGCTCCTCATCGACGGCGGTGGGTATGCCATCACACATGCCGGGTGGACAGGAAAAGCGAATGTCCCATTGGTGTTCCAAGCAAAGGACGATGAAGAACAGGACATGGTGCTTACCCTTGAGGTAAAGGCTGACGGCTGGGATGCGGACACCTCCACGCCCGTCATCGCCCATATAGAGGATGAGGACGGGGAAGTAGACTTCTACACCGCCATCGCCGCGAACAAGCAGGTGACCGTGAAGGTCGG
>UQNU01000056.1 GCA_900542555.1 uncultured Collinsella sp. | reverse complement strand
CGCGGGGACGAAGCGTGCTCATCTCAAGCCATCTGCTCGACGACCTGGCAGACCTTACCAACTCGTTCTACTTCATCGAGGCCGGCACGCTCGTGGAAAAGATCGAGTCGTCCTCGCAGACGCTCAAGCAGGAATACCTCGATACATACGAGGGAGGTGAATGACAAGAAAACTATTTGAACAGCTGAAGTCCAATGCGTCGCGCATGGCTGTCTACGCCATCCTCGTGGCAACGGCTTTATGCGGAATCGCGGCACCCGTCTATGCGCTCAACGGGGAGAAAGGCGATGTCGAACCCGCGTACATGGCTTCGACGGTTAAGGACCGGTACAAAGCCTTCTCTGGAGACGCGTTTTACGTAGCAGAGTACGACACGACCTACCGTCAGCTTCGCTACAACAAGGGCTACGACTATCTAGGCGCAGGGGCAATCAGCTATACGTCGGGTTGGTACCGCTCCAACTATGGACACATAACCCAGTTCAAGTGTAACTACCGTGTGTACAACTAAAGCAACCGGCCGGGACGAGGGGCGACGCAAAAGCGTCGCCCCCGTTTTTAACCATGCCAGCTGAACCTGGTTCAGGCTTCAATGCAAGAAGAAGCAGGCCGAGGATAGGAGACATTAAGGCTAATAGCCCGAACTCGTTGCCCGACCGTCACTATTAGTGACTATTAGACAGGACTTGCGGACGATACAGCTAATAGTCGGTACTTGCAAATCACCCGCGTGTACCGAAAGGTATGGCAGGAGAGGCTGCCGATACGCTGCGCGCTAGATGCCGATCGTATCGATGGGTGCGATGGTGATGCCGTCCGGCGTCGTGTGGGTAGGCATCCCGAACCCGATGACGATGAGCTTAGCCGCAGGCGGTCTTTCCCCGCGCTCGACCAGCTTCCGCTCTAGGCGAAGCAGGTTCTCGGATGCCTCCGGCACCTGCGGGCTTCCTAGCTTGACCTCGACCGCGATCCATGACCCGTCGCGCCTGTGGACGATGGCATCGACTTCCAGATCGTCGGCGTCGTGGTAATGCGAGACGGAGGCGTCGTTGACCGCCGCATAGACCTTGAGATCGTGCAGGACGATGGACTCGAAGAGCAGGCCGAGGGTCTTCGGGTCGGCCGTCAACGACTTGGGATTCGCGCCGAGCAGCGCCACGGCGAGCGAGGGGTCCGCGAGATGTCGCTTAGCGCCCTGGCGCAACCTCACCGGGGATCTGAGCGCCGGGTGCCACGCCGGGATGTCGTCGACGATATTGATCCGTCGCAGCGCGTCCATGTAACTCGCAATTGTGTTCTTCGATATGTCGCCGTCCAGATCCCTTTCAATGGCTTTCGTGCCGGAAAGAGTCGACTCGTTGCGAGCGAGCGAGCAGAGCAGGGACCTGACCTTTTCCGGGTCGCGTCTCACTCCGTCGATTCTTGAGACATCGGATTCGCACACGCCATCGATATAGGCAGCCGATATCCGCATCGCTTCGGCGGTCGTCCTGCCGACCGCCTGAGGCCAACCGCCGCGGCAGAGAATATCGGCAACACCGCTGATGCCATCGATGGACCCGAGCGATGTTTTAACGGGATCGCCTGCAAACAGCGCACCGATCGAAACCGCACCAGACGAGACGCCAAGTTCGGAAAGCGTCATGGTGTCCATCCGCAGGCGGGAGATGCGCCCGACGCCGCTGTGCATCGGTCGGTCCGCATCGTTCGGCGTCGCCGAGCCGGTAAGGATAAACTGCCCTGGTTCCCCTCCCCTCGCATCGCACTCGAAACGCACTGCGTCCCATAGCTTCGGCTCCTCCTGCCACTCGTCGATGAGTCGCGGCGCCGCACCGGTTATCGCCTGAGCCGGGTCGAGGCGAGCGAGTTGAAGCGCCGCGAAGCCGCCAGCGGGATCGGAGAGAGAAAGCGATGACTCCGCAAAGCGGTGCGCCGTCGTCGTCTTCCCGCACCATTTCGGTCCCTGAACAAGTACCGCGCCGAAAATGACGAGGTCTCGTTCGATCAGCCGATCGACGCATCGGTCTATATATCTATTCACTAGTGCACCCCACTTCTTAAACAGATAAATTATACTGTTTATCTGCTGCGTTGGGACAATTGCAGGTAATTCATTGGGACAATTGCAGGTAATTCATTGGGACAATTGCAGGTTGAACTATGAAGCTTGTACTAAAAGAAAGCCTATAAGAATGTAGGATGCATATAGCGCACGGGAGCGCTTATAGGCTTGGCAGAGCCGGCGCCCTGCGCGGATGGAAACAGTTTGGGGTTTTCTCCCAGCAGCTGAAGCCGCCCTAGTAGGGGCGGCTTCAGTCATTTAAAGGGATGAGCCCGTGCATCTCTCCCTTACCGGAATCAAGCCTTTCTGCAGCTACCTCTAGGTGTTTCTGGTTCTCTTTGCTCCAGAAAGGATCAATCTCCTCGACCGGGGTTCCAGTGATCTCGGTGACATCGTCGGCATCGACCTTGAGCTTTGCGACGATTTCTTTCACCACCCGGCGCCGTGCCTCATCTTTGATCTCCTCGCCGACCTCGCCAAACTCCATCGACGGCCCGTCCTTGCTCACCGGTCCATACATATGGATCCCCCTTTTTCAATCCATCTATTGCGATGGATCTTCTAGAAATTGGGCAAAAGCGTACTCATGCAACGTTGCATGAGTACACAATACACCGCATTATCGCGCTACGTTTCTTGCGGCAACGTAGAACCGGCAGTACTCCGGCTTGAAGACGAACTCAACAGTCCCGGTCGCCCCCATTCGGTTTTTAGCAACGATGACATTCGCGATGCCCTTGGCCGGGCGTCCATCCATGTTCGCCTCTCGATCGTCGGCTGAACGGTCCAAGAACATAACGATATCGGCGTCCTGTTCGATCGAGCCGGAGTCGCGAAGATCAGACAACTGGGGCACTTTTCCGACGCGACTCTCAACCTGCCGAGAAAGCTGGGATAACGCAATGACGGGAACGTTAAGCTCCTTTGCGAGGATCTTGAGCGAACGGGAGATCTTGCCGATCTGAACGTTCCTGCTCTCGAACTTGCTTCCCTTGGGATCATCAACCAGCTGCAGGTAGTCGACGATGATGATTCCCTTTCCTTGCCCGCGAAGCATGCGCCTCGCCTTGGCGCGAATGGACGCGACGGTCGTTCCGGGCGTGTCGTCGATGTCGATTGGCAGAGCACTCACGGATGCCACGATGTTCTCAGCCAGGGCGCGGTCGCCCTCCTTGATAAGCCCATCCCTGATGGCTCCGATGGTCAAGCCGCTTGAAGCGCCGGCCGACGCGCTCGCGAGTATGCGCTGTCCTATTTCGGTAGCAGTCATCTCCAGCGAGAAGAGGCATACCTTCGTACCAACGCTTGCGATCGATGTTGCCAGATTGATTGCGAAAGCACTCTTACCGACCGCTGGCCGAGCGCCGAGGACGATGAGCTGTCCAGGCTCGAACGAACCGATAAGCTCATCGAGCTTGGAGAATCCAGTTTTGACATGGTCCGTCGCTCCGCCCGTCCTGGTCGCCTCGGCGGAATCGAGGACGAGACGTAAAGCGCTTTCCATGCTCTTGTAATCGCTTGGGACGGATTGCTCGGTCGCGGCGAGAAAGGTGTCCTGGACTGCGGAGATGTATTCCGCGGTGTCTATCGGCGGGTTATTGGTTAGCGACGTTACTTCAGCGGTCGCGGCGATGACATTACGGCGAGCGGTGTCACGTCGCAGGATGTCAACGTAGTGCTCATACGACGCCTGAGCAAAGTCGTCCGAGATGAGTTCGATGACGTATGCCTCGCCACCGACGGCAGCGAGCTTTCCGCTGCTCCGAAGCCCATCGATGACGGAGACGCAGTCGGCCCCGATACCCTTCGCATCAAGATCGCAAATCGCCTTGAAGATCGTCCTGTTCGACGGAGAGAAAAAATCTGACTCCGTGCAACTTGCCACGATTTCCACGCGTGAAACGCGGTTCGTCATGGCGGCGGCCAGCACTTTCTTTTCTGCTTCGATGTTGGACGGGAGTTTCGTTGGTAACGGCATATTTGGCCTTTCTACTGCGTACCAATGCAACGTTGCATGAATACGCAGTTGAATAATTTGCTATTTTCTAGATATTTTCTAGAAAATATCTAGATTTATCCCTTAATGCGCACTGATGCAACGTTGCATCAGTGCGCATTTACTTATTTCTCTTTCTCGACTTCTTGAGAATCGCTTCCAGTGCTCGTGTACGGTCATCTTCGAGACGGACCGCAGCAACAGCGGCCCCCGACGCGATTTCCGGCACGACCTGCTTTCCCTGCTTCTTGAGCTCAATGAAACCTTGCTCGGCAAGATGCTTCCTAGCCTTTTGGAGCGCGGAGACGGAAATACCCAGGAGCTCTGCCAGCTCCGGGTTCTTCATCGCGCCGCGGGGGTGGTCCAGCAGACTTTGGGACACGAGGTCGCCGAACACGACACAGGCTGCATCGTGGAACGCATCACTTGCAAGCATGAATCGCGGCACGTGAAGGAACTGACCGCTAATCAATTCGCTTTTGGACATGCCGACAAAGTTACCGATTTCATCAAAGTCAACCGAAAGAGCCCCGCTTTCCGAGCGCACGACCCATCCCCAACCAACCATCTCGTTGATGGTTGTACTCACTCGGCACCGATCGATATCAAGTTCGACGGCCGTTGACTCACGAAGCTCGGAAAGACCAGATCCGATATGCGAGAGCAGGATAACGGTTCCGATCGAGCATTTGCGTCCATTCGGCATCGTCTTACCAACCACCGAAACGAGACCGAGGCGCACGAGAAGCCATGGATAGTCCTTGAGCTCACGGGTTGCGACGGGGCGCTGCAGCACAGGCGCTGCAGCGGAAGTACCCAGATTGCCTCCACCAACCGAAAGCTCGGTTTGGAACACGAACGGCGCAGGGGCATCATTCGATTTTTCAGATTGACTGCCGACGGCGGCAGCCAGAGCGTTGGCCAAGCTGGTCATGATTATCACGACCTCTAGCCGACAGCATCATCTGCCAAGGTACATCCACAAAAACCAGCGGTAGAACCGAAGGTACTATGGTATGATGTCCTTGACAAATCGATATCACGTCGGAAAGAAAGACTCATTTGCTTGGCGGCTGCGAGTCTTTTTTTCTGCCTATTTTTCCTCATCGCCAGCCCGATCCTCGCGCTCATGAAGCATCTGGTTGCGCAAAAGCACGCCGATATACCCGGACTTGTTCATTCCGGTCTGCTCGGTAACCTCGGTAAGATAATCCACGAGCTCAACGGGAAGGGTGAGCAACACGCGCTTCTTGGACGGAGTTGCGTCCTTCTTGGATTCCATCTCAAATACCTTTCTGGCCGAATTTACATTGCAAATAGTATATCCGTATATATCACGATGTTCAAATATATTTCTTCACGGTTGAATGCGTTGTCATAACCCCTTAACGCGTACTCATGCAACGTTGCATCAGTACATAACGTTGCATGAGTACGCACATAGCGTTGCATGAGTACACATTTATGTTGCATCAGTACGTGATAAATAGGGGTTAACGTTGCATGAGTACATGTCCCTATATATGTAGAGAAAAGAGAATTGAGAATTAAGAGAGAGGGCCACAAGTGGCCTAGAACCCTTGCTTGAAACTCACTGAAAGACGAACGTCTTTTTGTAATCGTGAGGTGACTACAGATAGGGCATCTTTTTCAGCTGCTATCCATTCCGACATTCAGTCGACCTCACGTCTAGACCACGGAAACGGCCACAGAATCGAATATCTGACACTTTGGAACCAATTCGACCGTATTCCTCAGACTGCATTATTTCGATGCCTTAAATCGGATCTGAGAGCCTACAAGAAAGAAAAAGCACCTTCCGGTGCTCTTCTTGACTGACGTTTGATTAAGATATGTTCGCGAAATGCGATATCAGGATGCTTGTTCCAATTCTTCAATCAGATTGAGCAATCGGTTTACGGCTGGTCCTAGAAGGTCTGAAAGAGCGAGCGTGATTTCACTCCCTGATTCCTCCATTGCCATTGCGAGGCCCTTTAGGCCATGAAGCTCGATGGCGAACTTGTCGTAAATTTCGGCGCGCGTCTCCTCGGCCGTTTTCGTCGAGTCTTCGATGGCATCCTCTGGGATGGTGAACGAATCAATATTGTCGCTCTCTTCGAGCAGGCCGAGCAATCGGGTTACGGCTGGGCCGAGAAGGTCGGCCAGCGCGAACAGGGCTTCGTTTTCGGATGTGTTCATCACCTGCGAAAGCCCGCTGAGCCCACAGAGCTCCGTGGTGATATCGCCGCTGAGCTTCCTGCGTTTCTCGCTTTGAGTCATATCGGCTCCTTTTCTCATCGATTCCGAAACTAACCTATCGGTCTTCGTTTTCCGCCTCTTTAAGCAGTTCATCGACAGCGTTCTGCATCACAGCTGTCATCGTCCTGCCCTCCTGCTTGCAGTAGGCCTTCAGGGCTGCGTGCTTCTTTGCCGACACGTAAAACGTAATCATCTTGCGCTCGTCGGTCCCGGCATCACCCTTGTGTGCGGTGTCCTGGTTGTCCATGAGACGCTTTTTGGCCGGCTTGGTGTTGTTGTTGGCAAATGCATTGAAGTTATTTTTAACGGCCATTCAGGGCCTCCCTGAGCTCGCTGTAGACGTCATCGTATCCGTAGAGTGCCGATCCGAACGGCAGCCCGAAGTAGCCCTTCAGGTCCTCCTTCTGGCGGATCGCCGTGTCGAAGTAGGAAATACCGCCGGCGGCAAGGTTTTCCTGCGCAGCCTTGAAACCGTTGGTGTTCGTCAGCACGCGGGTAAGAAGCACGGCGTACGGCCTCCCGTTCGCTTCCATCGTTTTCACGGTCTCGGCCGTTTTCACGAGGTCTGCGTTGCCGGTGCCAGTCGGCACGATGACGAAGTCCGACGCGTCCTGCGCCGCGTCCAAGATGGCCCCATTGGGTGGGCAATCGATGAAGGCCCAGCGGCCCGGATCGCCTTTGAACTTCTTCGCCGCCCGTTTGACGGTTGCGGGGTTCGTGGCGTCGACGGCGAAGGGAAGTTCCTCGCCGTTGTCCTCGGCGTTATCGGCCCAGAAGGTGGCCGATCCTTGCGGGTCCGCGTCGAGTACGACGACTTCCTTGCCGTCGCGAGCGGCGGCCGTCGCGAGCGCGATGCAGCTCGTCGTCTTGCCCACACCGCCCTTCAGATTGATCAGCGAAACGATCATTTTTGCACCGGTCCTCTCCATAATTCTTCTAGAACATTTCTAGAAACCTTCTAGATTCATTTTACCGCACCGCAATGCTCCATAACCCATGAATCCCTGCAAATCTAGAAATACTCTAGAAATTTTATAGAAACTTACTAGAAGATTTCTAGATACAATCACGATTACGCGTACCTTTCTGGTTTGCGCCTTGATACGATAAATGAAGACTCAGTTGGGAGAGGGAGGGGGTTGTGGTGACTGGCTTTTGGCAAGTGTTTGCACTTCTGGGCCACCTCGGTTTTGCAACGGTCCTTACCGTATGGCCGAACGACTTCGGCCGTCATCCCCGCCTTATCCGTGCCATCGGCATTCTCGGGTTGATCACCGGCGCCCCGCGCGTTCTTCGATTTGGCCTAGCTATTTGAGAAGCGACGGCGCGGCAGACAAGCAGATTAAGGTGGGAGGAAATGACCAGGCGCCCACCGCGCCGCCATCCAAAGTGTATCGCTCGCCTTCAGCCTAATAGTTCCTAATAGTGCCCATGCACCTGACTATTAGCGACTATTAACCTAAAGACCCTGAAAATTCGTCTATTAACCGGTATTACCGCAGGAAGATAGCCAAATCCAGACGCCTCAACACCCGGAAGCCAACAATTTATTTCTATAATTCTTCTAGAAAATCCCTAGAAACCTTATAGAAGAATTATAGATTCAACTCATGCTGCGTCCCTTTTCGTTTCGGGCATACTGTCGGCAAGAAGACGATTTCAAGGAGGCGGACATGCTCCAGAACGTACTTGGCAGCGACGGACAGATGCACGTCGAGAACCAGGTCGGCAACATGAGAATCGACCTCACGACCGGTGAGACCAAGACGGTCGTTCCGTGAGCCGGTGGTATGAACACGGTCATTGGCCCCGACGGGACCCATACCGAGTTTCAGACCGGCCAGATGCGCCAGACTCTCGGTAAGCCCGGGTTCGACTGGTTGTTCAATAAGCACTGACAAACGGTCGGTAAAACATAGGCGCTCTTAAAAATATGTGACCATAAGACCAGGCTAACATGTGCTCACAGACATATAGTCACAGTTGTAGATCGGTTTAATCTGTGTCCCTTAAGCTGAAGCTGCCTCAACGAACCGTGGCTGGCGAGACGAAAAAGGGGAATCCCTTTTGCGGGATTCCCCTTTCCGAGTCGTTATGCGATTTGTCCTACATCTGCCCGCGGCGCTTCTTCTGGTCGAGGAAGACGCCGGCCGCCACAAGGACGATACCGCCGATGGCGAACGTCTCGCCGATGAGTCCCGCGCAGCGGACTCCGGGCGAGGGCTGGAGCAAGTTGATGGAAGACCTTACCGATTTGCGGAAGGTTTTGCCCGAAGAATCCGGCACCGCCGGATTCTTTTGGAACGGCCTCTCGTTTGATTGCTTTCCTATCGTTTGCCCCCAGACTGGGCGTCTAAAAAGGCGGCCGAACCGGCCGCCCACAAATAAATAAACATTTACCGAATGTAAGAGGAGAGGAACGATGTACATTACTCCCAGTGACCGGCGACGTCGACAACCCAATGCTGTCCCGTAGCCTGCTGTTCATAATGTCCCTGGTCCTCAGAGGTGGTATACGAATCATCTACAACGGATCCACCGATACCACCGTTTTCGCCATCGTTAATAATCCAAGCGTAGGCGGCATCGGATGAATCGAAGGGCCCTACCATAGTACCACCATGATTGACCCAGAAACGAGGATGACGCGTGTATACCACGTTCGGTACCCAGACCTGGCTGCCGTCGGCACCATTCTACCCGCTTGACATTGCTGTTGTCGATGCGCCGTATCAAGAATCCACGGCAGCGCTCGTGGTTGCAAAACGGCCCAACAAATAGCGGCTATTAGTCAGTTGGGGGTGTCTAAAAGGCCTAATAGTTGCCAATAGTGGCCAGTTGGCAACGGATTTGGGCTATTAGTTCTAACAGTGCCTATACTATGACCCCACAAACGGGACACGGTTTTCTGCCCGCACGAGGTTTTAAAGTTTTAGCTGGAACAATCCGGCAGATTGGAGCACAGAACATGAGGTTCGAACGCCTCATGTCGCTCAAAATACGTCTCCTCAATTGCGCAAAGGAGAACGGTATTTAGCGACAAGGAGACAATGGAATGATCTGGTTCACCAGCGACACGCACTTCGGGCACGAGAACGTCCTGAAGTTCACGGACCGGCCGTGGGAGACGATTTGGCAGATGAACGATGCCATCGTCGACAACATCAACGGCAGGGTCGCCGTGGATGACGAGCTCTACATCCTGGGGGATTTCTCATTCAAGATGACCGCCCAGGACGCATACGGGCTGCGTAAGCGGATCGCCTGCAGGCGCATCCACCTCGTCCCGGGAAACCATGACAAGGACTGGACCCAGCCGGCGGTCGCGGGCGCGTTCACCGTGGAACCGCCGATCTGCGTGCTCAAGATCGACGGGCAGAAGATCGTCCTGTGCCATTACCCCATGGCCGACTGGCAGGGCATGAGCCATGGATCGTGGCACCTCCACGGGCACATCCACAGCAGCGGCGGCGCGTACAACGAGTTCAACCGCAAGCAGGGGCTCCTGCGCTACGACGTGGGCTGCGACGCCAACGGGCACTCCCCGGTGAGCCTCGACGGGCTGAGGGAATGGTTCGCCGGGGTCGACGAGCCGTGCGGCCGGGTGAAATGGCCCTGGTGGGTCAACGAGACCGGCGACAGGCAGGTCGAGCGCGAGCTGGCGGCTTACAAGCGGAAAGAGGCGATCCGATGACGGTCTATGTGACGGGCGACATCCACAGTGGGCTCGACATGCAAAAGCTCCGCGACTGGGAGCTTGGGGATGGCCTTACCAGCGACGACTATCTCATCGTTGCCGGTGACTTTGGCTTTCCGTGGAACTTTTCTGCCGAGGAATGCGCTGACATCGCTTGGCTCGAGTCGCGCCCCTACACGGTTCTCTTCGTGGATGGCAACCACGAGCGCTTCGACCACTGGGAGGAGCGTCCCATGGAACCGTGGCACGGCGGGCTGACGCAACGCCTGTCGGATACTTCGTCTATTCGGCGCCTGACGCGCGGCGAGGTCTTTGAGCTCGACGGTTCGACAATCTTCACCATGGGCGGTGCCACGAGCGTGGACAGGGAATACCGCGTGCCGTATTCCAGCTGGTGGCCTCAGGAGCTCCCGGACGAGCGCGATTTCGATGCCGCACGGGCAAGGCTCGACGAGGTCGCCTGGAAGGTCGACTGCGTCATCACCCATACCTGCTCGACGCGCATGCTCTCGCCGACGCTCTACCCGGACCCAGGCTGGGAACGCCCGGATGTGGACCGGCTGACCGGATTCCTCGACGAGCTCGAGGACCGCCTGGACTACAAGCGCTGGTATTACGGCCATTTCCATCGCGATGCCAATCCGGACGAACGGCACACGGTGCTGTGTGACCGGATCGTGAGGCTCGGGGACAAACTCCTGCCGTGGGGTGCGTACTGATGGCTATCTATGTGACGGGCGACGTGCACGGCAGGGCCGAGTACGGGTCCAGCCGGTTTGCCTTCAAGAATTGGCCGCTGGGCCGCACGCTGACGCGTGATGATGTGGTAATCGTGGCCGGCGACTTCGGCTTTGTCTGGGATGGGTCCAACGCCGAGAAATACTGGCTCGACTGGCTCGAGTCGAAGCCCTGGACTACGTGCTTCGTTGACGGCAACCATGAGAACCATCACGCCCTGGCTGAGCTGCCGGTGCAGGAGTGGAACGGCGGCCTCGTCCATGAGGCGCGACCGCACGTGCTGCACCTGATGCGCGGCGAGGTGTACGACATCGCGGGGACCACGGTCCTCACCATGGGAGGTGCCGCGAGCAACGACAGACAGTATCGCAGGGAGGGGAGGAACTGGTGGCCCGAGGAGATACCGAGCGTGGAAGAGATGGGGCACTGCCGCGCCTCGCTCGATCGCGTGGGCTGGAAGGTCGACTACGTTGTGACTCACGAGGCTCCTGCCGACCTGGCAGAGCAACTATGCCGGGAGCGCGAACGCGAGTATCTGGACGACCGGCTGCAACGATTCCTTGGCGAGCTCGACGGGCGACTCGGCTGCCGCGCCTGGTTCTTCGGCCACTACCACGGCGACGAGTGGCGTGACGCCAGGCATCGCCTTATCTACCGAGACATCGTGCCGGTCGAAGATGCTGCGCCCGCTTCTAGAAACCTTCTAGAAGCGCTCTAGAAGGTTTCTAGAAATTAGGCGCCATATGGACTATTCCAATTCAAAAGTCTGGTCGAGGGAGTTCGACCCAGCACCCATCCCGTCGACTTTCACTTCGATGGGAGACATGTCGTTGAGGTCAAAAATCGACACACCGTCGCATTCGCCTCCCGGCGCAAGCCCTTGCGAAGAGAAGTGATCTTCCTGCAAATCGGCGGCAAACCCGCGAGATAGCATCTGCTTATTTTGATAAGCCGTGATGTAGCTACCAACAGCGCATGAATTTGCCGATCGGTTGTTAATGGCGTGCCAGCGAACAACGGCAACCTTCCCGCCATCGCCAGTCGAGGAATCATGCACCTCGACGCCGGTGACTGAATACTTCATCTTGCCGTAAACCCCGTCTTCCTGCGCGTTATCAGAATCGGCGACCTGAACTGCCGTCTGATGATCGTCTGCCTGGCTGCACCCAGAGGTCATAACTAGGGCGGCTGCCAGAACACCCGCAGCCCCAAAGTTCCGAGCTAGGTTGATTGCCTTTTTAACAGAGAGATGCTCCATCGATTACTCCAAACTTAATTGTTTTTGAATGCCATCAGCCAAACAGCCAAGCCCCAATGAGCATGACCACTGAAACTGCCGCAAGCGAAGCCCAGACGGCATTTTGACGGGTGATGACACCGCTGATGGTGAGCGGATTTGCGCCGGCACCATCAATGACAGTCCAGACGAGTGCCGTGACCAAAAAGACGACTAGCCCTGCCGTTATCAACTCACGGCGAGACGGACTTAGCTTGTCGGACATATCTACACGCCCCTCGTCTGGGTCATGACCTCGACCTTGGCCTCGGCCACGGCCGCCCGCTGCTCGGAGGCGGCGAGGCGGTCCTTGAGGGCGGCGACCTCGGCCATCAGGTCACGCTGGGCGAGGAGGGAGACGTTGAGATCGGCCTGAGCCTTGGCTGCGGCGTCGACCGCGCCCCTCATGCTTTCAATTCGATCGTCTTTTGCGGCTGATTCTGCCAAGAGCTGATTGTTCTCGGAATCGAGCTTCTTGAGCTGCGAGAGGTAATCGGCGACGGTGGCGTGGAGCTCATCGTTCTCAATCTCCAAGCTCGCAGTATCCAGCTCGAATTTCTCTTTGATGGCGGCGACCTGCTCGACGCAATTAGATTTGATGCTCTGAATCTGTTCCGTTGCACTTTTCTTGGCGGCGTCGGCGTCCTCGCGGGCAGCACGAGCCTCCATCGCGGCGGCTTCGGCAGCGCCCACGATGATGCGCTTGACCCGCTCGACCGCCTCATCGAGGACGGCCGATGCGTCGAGCGCAGTCTTCATGCCGGGAGTGGCGTTAGGGTGGTAGCCGTCGACCAAGCGGGCGACGGTATCGGCCTGCGAGAGGCCAAGGCTCGTGCTGATGTCCTTTATGGCGTCACGGGTCTCCGATGAGACATTCAGACTGGTCATTTTCTTTTCGGACTGGACTTGGTTTTCGGCCATGATGCGGCACTCCAATCAACAACGGGCATGGCTCCGCCACGCCGTACGGCTGGGAACAAATACGCGGCCGCTGTTGAGTTGTGTTCGTCCTGCGATCGGTGAGTTCTAAAAAGGCGTCTCAAGTCATGCGTTCACGCAAGGTTTCAGTTGGAGAAATACCGCACTCTTATATAGTAGCGCACTCGGATTTATCTTCTGACGCCCACTAACCCGCGCTCGCGGAGCACGCGGTACAAGGTCGATTTCGAGATACCTGTTGCGGCGCAGATGTCGGGAATTGGCGTCTCACGGGCGAGGTAGAGCTTCACGGCAGCGTCGGCCTTGACGTCCGCGATGCGCGGGCGGCCCCCGACGTTGCCACCGCGGCTCCGTTTGACGGCGATACCCTCGGCCTGGCGCTGCCTGATCAGGTCGCGCTCGAGCTCGGCGGTGCAGGCATGGGTGCCCAGCACGAAACGGCCGAATGCAGTATCGAGGTCAACGGGCTGCTTCAGTGATATGAGCTTCACTCCTAAGTTCCTGAACATCAGGTCATAGTTCAGCAGCTGCCTGGTCGATCTGGTCAAGCGCTCCCAGGATTCGACCACCACCTCGTCGCCCGCCCGCATCTTCTTGAACAGGCGCTTCTGCTGCGTCCGGTCGCCGTCCTGGGCACCCGTGACCTTGTCCTTGTAGATATGGCCATAGGCCACGCCAGCGTTCACCAGAGCCTCGATCTGGCGGTCCAACCTCTGGTCTTTCGTGCTCACGCGAGCATATCCGTAACGTGTCATTTCAGCCTCCTGCCTCGTATTTGATTTTCCCATGGGAATTGACGCGGAGGTTTTGACACTGGGTTTTGGCACTCGACGTTCACGGCATCGAGGGTTCGACTTTCGAGTGCCAAGAGGCATACGTTTTGGGACGAACGGCTAATGGAATATGTTGGGACGGATAATATTCTACTACCAAATAGTAGTAGAATATTATCGTAAAGATTGGAGGCTCATGGTCCGGATACACCAGAGAGTTCACGAGCGGCACCCCGAGCTAGATGACGGTGATGTCGAGGCGGCGTGGGAGAGCTACCGCTTCGCGGCCGTCCGCATACCCGGGGAGTGCGAGATGCGGACGGGCTACGACCCGCAAGGCCGGTACATCGAGATGGTCGGTGTCCTCCTGGCCGACGGCGCGTGGCTCATCTACCACGCCATGACGCCGCCGAGCAAGAAGACGCTAAGGGAGATCGAGAACGCGAGAAGGAGAGGTTACTGATGGAATATAGGCTTGCAAACGGATCCGTTATCACGGATGAGGACATCGAGCGCGAGTGCGCGGAATACGAATCCGGCTCCTGGGAGGGGAGCCTGGTGAACCTCCGAGTCGGCCGCCCCAGGCTTTCCGAGGTGGAGGCCAACGCCAACCTGTCTTTCAAGTGCCCGAAGACGGGCGCCGACCTCATCGAACGGGCGGCCGCCGCGTGCGGGATGCGGAAGTCGGAGTTTCTGCGCTCGGCCGCGATCGAGAAGGCCGAGAGGATACTCAGGTCGGCATAGCCCCGGCGTGCCTTCCCGGAATCGGCGTTGCCGCAGGGAGTGAGCGCCCTGCGCCGCCGTTATGTTAGACATGTCGCTAACATAACGGCGGTTAAGTCGTGCCGCGGGTCGGGGCATCCGCACCACCACAGGTTCAATCGCCCCGTAAATCGAATCCTGTTAAGTCGTCTATCTGCGTGTTTATGAACACACCATTGCCATTCCTTAGGTGAGAATCGTGTCCGCACGGGGCGATATATTAGACAGAACACCCGAGGGAAAGGAATAGCATGAGCGATTTATGGAAGCCGTACATCGGCTCGAGCGCGAGATGGCAGACCGAGCCTCCGCAGTTGAGAAGGTCGACATCTTTAAGGCTCAGTTCAATCAAGCCATCAAGGCCTTCATGGCCGCCGACGAGGCGGTCCGCAGTCTTAACGACCATGACAGCTGTTAGCGTCGGAATAATTTAGCCAAATATAGTCGGCCGAGATTGACCAATCCCG
>UQNU01000055.1 GCA_900542555.1 uncultured Collinsella sp. | reverse complement strand
GGATTATATCGGAGGTGAGGCAAGATGAGTAAGATGAAAGTTGAAGTGATTCCGTGCAGTGCCACACCACTGATCTACGATGAAGAAAAATGTATCGGCTGCAACGCCTGTGCAGAAATCTGCCAGTGCGATATTATTCTGCCAAATCCGGAAAAAGGGAAACCTCCGATCGTGATGTTTCCGGGAGAATGTTATTACTGTGGAGCCTGCGTGATGGTATGTCCGAAAAAAGGCGCACTCCGTCTGCAGCATCCGGTGATGAACCGTGCAAAATTCGTCTCGGTAAAGCCGGAACCAGAAAATTAGAAGGGGATTGAAAATGTTCTTTGCAAAATGAGCCATGCAGATCAATCGATGATCCGATGGATTGACTTTGCGTTTTGAAACAGAATTTTAAAAGAGAAAGATCAAAAGTGAAATATCGCAAATAAAGGTTGGAACACGAAAAATTCAAAAAAAGTTGAAAATTCATTACATATTTGCGTTGACTTTAGGTAACTAAAGTTTCATACTGCTTTTCATCCACTGGGGGATGTGAACACGCACGGATCGTTCACATCATGATTGAAGAGGATTTCTTAGACATGTTCACGCATCAGCTAAACATTATCAGCGTAGTAATTATCTGATGCGGGTTAGCACATACAGCTAGCCCGTACGATAACGGGCGGCTGATGAAGATGAGGGCCGTCGAGCGCAACCGACGGCCCTCATTTTTTATGTCTAGGAAGTTCTTTTTAGAGGAGGAAATGTAATGAACGGAGTTTTGCTCATGGTTGTGGCCGCGGCGGTGCTCGCCTGCGGCTATCTGGGCTACGGCCGCTGGCTGGCCAACAAGTGGGGCGTTGACAAGGATGCCCTCACGCCGGCCAAGCGCATGAAGGACGGCAACAGCTTCTCGCCCGTCTCCGCCTTCACTGCGTTTTCGCACCAGTTCAGCTCGATCTGCGGTGCTGGCCCTGTCACGGGTACGATCGTCGCCATGGCCTTTGGCTGGCTGCCCGTCGTGCTCTGGGTCCTCGTCGGCGGCATCTTCTTTGGCGCCGTCCACGACTTTGGTGCCCTGTACGCTTCGATGAAGAACAACGGCAAGTCACTCGCTCAGCTCATCGAGAAGTATATCGGCAAGACCGGCCGTCGCCTGTTCCTGCTGTTCTGCTGGCTGTTCTGCATCATCGTCATCGCCGCTTTCACCGACATGGTCTGCAAGACGTTCATGTTCACCCCGGCCGTTGACGCTTCTGGTGCTGCTACCGGTGCCATCGACTTCACCAAGTCCTATGCCGCCGGCTGCGCTGGTACCATCTCCATCCTGTTCACCTTCGTCGCTATCGCCTTTGGTTGGGCCCAGAAGAAGTTCAACCTCACCGGCGCTGCCGAGTTCGTCACCGGCGTGGTCCTCATGGTTCTCATGTTCGCCGTCGGTATGCAGTTCCCGGTCTACTTGGATAAGTTCCAGTGGTTCGCCGTCGTCATGGTCTACCTGGTCTTCGCTGGCGCTATGCCCATCCAGATGCTCAAGACCCCGCGTGACTACCTCACTTCCATCATGATGATCGTCATGATCGTCTGCGCTGTCCTTGGCATCGTCGTCCTGGGCGTCAACGGTCAGGCCACTATCACCGCTCCGGTCTTCACCGGCTTCTCCACTGCCTCCGGCATGATGTTCCCGGTCCTGTTCGTCTCCGTCGCTTGCGGTGCTCTCTCCGGTTTCCACAGCCTCGTTTCTTCCGGCACCTCTTCTAAGCAGGTCGAGAAGGAGCAGGACGCCGTCAAGGTCGGTTACGGCGCCATGATCGTCGAGTCCTTCGTCGGCATCCTTGCCATCATCGTCGCCGGCATCATGTTCTCCGATATGAACACCGCCGGTACTGGCGCTCTCAACGCCGGTGTCGCTTCCACCCCGTTCCAGATCTTCGCCGCCGGCATCTCCCGCGGTATGCAGGCCTTCGGTGTTGACGGCACGCTCGCTACTGTCTTCATGACCATGAACGTCTCCGCTCTGGCTCTGACCTCGCTCGACGCCGTCGCCCGCATCGCCCGCACCTCGTTCTCCGAGTTCTTTGCCCAGACCAACGATGCCCTGGCCATCGAGTCCAAGGCCGGCTACATGAAGGTCCTCGGCAACCCCTGGTTCGCCACGGTCGTCACCCTGCTTCCTGGTCTCGCCCTCGCTTTTGGTGGCTATGCCAACATCTGGCCGCTCTTTGGTGCTTCCAACCAGCTGCTCGGCGGCATGACCATGATCACCCTCGCCGTGTTCTGCAAGTGCACCGGCCGCAAGGGTTGGATGCTCTACGTGCCCGTCGTCTTCCTGCTCTGCTGCACCTTCACCTCGCTGGTCCAGAGCGCCATGGGCTGCATGACCGCCGTCCAGGCCTACGGCTTCTTCGGCACCATCCCGGCTACCGCCACCACGGCCGCCGTCTCCGTCGCCGCCACCAAGGGCCTGCAGCTCGTCTTTGCCGTCCTGCTGATGGTCCTGGGCCTCATCGTCGCCGTCAACTGCCTCAAGGAGTTCTTCGGCAAGGAGGCTGGCTCCATGCCTGATGAGGAGCCCGAGTGGTCCGAGATGGGCAAGGCCGAGTACGGTCGCGCCGCTGCCGCCGAGGCTCCCGCTGACGCCGAGGCCGCCAAGGCCTAGTCAGCTTGATGGACTAACCGTTCCATCCATATGACTCGGAAAGATCGGGTCCGCGACTTCGCGGGCTCGGTCTTTTTTTCATGCGAAAGCGGGTGACGCTCGAGTGTTCTCGCAGATGTTTTGCGTGGATTAGGGCGCGCGTTGTACCATATAGACGTATATGTGTACATATGAAAGGGGCCCCGTGGCCAAGACGGTATATTCCGATAACCAAAATAATGTCGATGCCCTGGCTGAACGTCTGAGCAGCCAGACGTCGCTTTCTGCTGAGCGTGCCAAGCTGGTTGCCTACGACCTGCTTTGCCGCAAGGCGCTCAAGATTAAGTCGAGTGCGCTGGCGCAGATTTTCCGCTCCGTCGATAAAGAGTGCGACACCAAGGCGATGCGCGATGAGCTTATCGCGGCAAATATCGTGACCAAGATCGAGGGTAGCGGCATTAACGGGCGCCCGGCGTTCTATACCATCAATGCCGAGATCCGCGATGCCCAGGAGCAGCCTGCCGAGTCCGTCGAAGATTTTGTCGTCGACGATTTCGCTGACGTGCCTGCTGTGGAAGAAGTTGCTCCGCGTGGGCATGTCGATACCGATGAGTTGCTCGATGAGAACGTCGTGCGTGCCTTTACGGCCAAGGCAGGACGCGGCGGTTTTGGTGGGGGTGGCAAGCGCGATGCGCAGCGCCGCGCCCAGCAGGAGCGCTTCCGTCGCGCCGTTGCTCAAAAGGGCGAGACGGATGCCGAGGCTGTTGAGACCGAGGTTGCTGCCGAGTCGCAGAAGCCCACGAAGGAGCAAAAGCCCGTGGAGGCCCAAGAGCCCAAGCGCCGTCGCGGTGCTCACTTTAAGGCTGCACAGCAGGATGCCGCGCGTGAGGTTGAAGAGTCTTCTGAGGTTGCAGACGATGTTGAGGAGTCTGCCAAGAAGGCTCCGGGTTCATGCCGTCCCGGACGTGGTTTTGCGGGGCGCGCGTATCCCGTAAGGCGTCAGGAGAAGAGCGAACCGGCTTCGACCACTCAGGGCGAGAAGGACGAGAAGGCCGTTGAGCCGGTGGCTCGCGAGCAAAAGCCTGTTGAGCCGCAGCTTGAGGTTGATGCCGAGGCCAAGGACCAGCAGCCTACTGATGAGCAGACGGAGCAGGGCGCGTCGAGCAAGCCTCGCCGCCGTCGCCATCGTGGGGGCCGCAGTTCCCATGCCGAGACTGCGGCCGAGAAGACCACGCCGCAGAACGAGGATGCGAAGGCCGAGGTTTCTTCGGGGCAGCCTAAGCGCCAGCCGGCGAAGGAGAGCAAGTCCGTTCGTCCGCAGAAGCAGGCGTCTATGCCGAAGCGCGAGCGCAATTCCCAAGGCGATTCTAAGCGCAAGTCTCAGAGGAAGCCGGAGTCTGCCGCAGCAGATACTGCTGCCCAGCAGCCCAAGTCGGCCGTTCACGGCGAGGCCTCGGCGTTTGCCCTTGCCCGCGTTTTAGGCAGGCAGCTGCTCAAAGTTGTCCCTACGCCCACGGCGCTCTCTAAGATCAAGGAGCAGCAGACACAGATCGTAAAGGTCGAGGGCAAGGACGGCAAAAAGGCTCCGCAGCGCACTCAGCACAACGAGATGTCCAACCGCAAGATTGCCGAGGAAATCGCAATCATCCAGGCTTGGATCGAGCAGAACCGAGGTGCCGATACGCCGGTTGCCTCGCGCCGCCAGCGTGCCTACCAGATCTTTAACGACGAGAAGGCTTTTGACGGCAAGCACGGTGAGCGCCTGATCAGGCGTATGACCGAAAAGGGCATCAGCATGCAGGCGATCAAGGTCGCCCCCAATCGCCCCGTGCACTTTACGGGCTTCTTTACGCTGGGTGCCGACAAGCCGTTCATTATGGTCGAGAACCTGGACACCTATGACGAGATCGTCAAGCTCCTGCGCGGACGCAAACATGCCAAGCTCTTTGGTACCAAGGTGGGCGGCGTGATTTTTGGCGGCGGCTGCAAGGCGAGCGTCTCGCATGCCCTGGACGATTATCTGGCCGAGATTGGCTATCGCTTTAACTACGTCTACTACGTAGGCGATATCGATCGCGAGGGCGCGCGCATCGTCGAACAGGCTCGCAATGCCAATGTGGTTGAGATTCGCCTGCATGCCGGCATGTACCGCGCCATGCTCGCCGAGCATAAGCGTCGCGTGAAGGCCGGCGGCGAGTGCGAGCCCGCGGCTGCCAACCAGGGCGTGCCGCAGAACCTGGCGGCGACGATCAAGGATCTGCCCATGGTTACGCGCGTGCAGTTCCGCAACGTGCTGCGCGAGGGCGGGCGCATTCCGCAGGAGATCCTGATGACCGCAGACTATCGAGATGGTGACTCGGGAAGCTTCGACCGCATGCTGAACAACTAGATTCCGCCGGCCCCGGGAGAGCGGGGACACCGGCTTAGGTTTCCTGCTCTACAGTCCTGCTCACGACGGAGGCCACATTAAGTGGCCTCCTGTTCGTGCGGAACTCGCGATAAACCTAAGCCGGTGTCCCCGCTCTCCCGGGGCCTGTGGTTACTTGGTTGTTGCATGCGGCTCGCTTTTCGGAACAGGGCTGATAATTCTAGATGCAAGGCGCTCTTGGTCGTTATGGGCCTGGGGCGTCTGTCTTATATAGGTAGATTCCTTGCGGGTTCGAATCCCTCCGCTTGCTCACAAGAAAAGCCTCCCGATCGGCTATGCGTTCGAGAGGCTTGTTTCTTTGGCTGGGACGGAGGGATTCGAACCCCCAACAGCCGGCACCAAAAACCGGAGTTCTACCGTTGAACTACGTCCCAATGTGTGGTGTTGCCCAAAAGCAACCCGTTTAGTTTACCTAATCTGCGAGGGCATCGCAAACGCCATCGAGCAGGCGTACGGCGAGTGTCTGCGCATCACTTGCGGTGAAGGTTCCGTTGTAGCGCGTCATGCCCGTGAGCTCAATGCGGATGCGCGCGGGCTTTTGCTGCGCGGCGACATTGGCGGTGCGGATGCGCTGTGCAAGGTTGTGACACTCGGCAAGGGCGATCGTGGCGCGCGGCGCAGCATCTGCGGGCAGCTCATCGCTTGCGATCTCGAGCACCAGATCCACGTCGGTCGGAACCTCGGAATCGCAAAGCATCAAACCGCTGCTGTCGGTCGTCGCCGTGGCGATGTTCCACATGCGCGATGCAACGCTGCGTGCGATGGGGTCCTCACCGATGACGGCAATCTGGAAACGCTCGAGCACGTTGGCGGCACGGGCAAAACCGATGCGCGACTCGGCCTCGGTAACCGAGGGCTTACCCTCCCACACGTGATGCAGGCGGTTGATATAGGCGTAGGTATCCTGGAACGCCATGCCATCGGCAAACAGGCCAACATTTTCCTGGAACTGCTGCAGAGCGGCCTCGGTGTGCGGGCCAAAATAGCCGTCGTCCTCACCGCAGGCAAAGCCCAAAACGTTGAGCGCGCGCTGCAGGGCCTGAACGTCGGCGCCATGGAAATTGGGCATGCGCAGATAGAGCGTGCGGTCGCCCAGCTTATACGAGGCGTCTACCAGGGCGCTCCAACAGGGGATATCGACGGCACAGCCAGCGGCAAGGCCGCTATCGAGCCTAAAGGTGCCAACAGCCTGCTCGGTGGTGGTGCCAAAGCGCTTGTCGGAGACCTCGGCGTCATCGATTGTATAGCCGAGCTGCAGAAGGCGGGACTGCACGTCCTCGACGGCTGCTCCCTGCATGCCCATTGTAATAGGTTCCATGAACGAACCCCTTTCGGCGTATCATTCGTACTATTTGAGCGCCTGTCGGATAGACGACGCAAAGAGATGCATAAACATACATTCAACAGTGTAGCAAGTTGTACCCAAATACGCTGCTGACAGGTTTTATAACCCCCGCTAGTTAAGGCGCTCCACAAAGAAATCTGCCATGGAGAGGAACAGTTCGCGTGCATGCTGGTCGAGCGAAACGTCCTCGATGGCGGCCTTGGCTTTGGCGGTCAGGTCCAGCGCGTAGGCGTGGGCGAAATCAATCGAGCCGGTCTGCTGGAAGATCTCCACGGCACGCGCGAGTTGCGCGGGGTCCTCGGTGCCCGAGGAAAGGATTGCCTCGACCTCGTCGTGGTGGCGTTCATCAGAGAGGGCGTGTACGGCGACAAGCGTGCGCTTGCCCTCGGTGATGTCGGTGCGGAAGTCCTTGTTGGCGGCCTCTTTGGTGCCGATCAAGTTGAGCAGATCGTCCTGAATCTGGAAGGCAAGGCCCGTGTGCAGGCCAAAGGCGCGCAGCGCCTCAATCTGCTCCTCGCTGCCGCCGCCGATAATGGCTCCAGCGGCAAGTGGCGTGGCTCCGCTGTAGTACGCGGTCTTGTGCGTCGCCATGTCCAGATAATCGTCGACCGAGATGTCAAAGCGCCCGTCGCGGACCCAGCCCAAGTCGAGCGCCTGACCCTCGATGGTTCGGACGATCATCTCGGTGAGCTCGTGGAGCACGCGGAGTTTCACGTCTGCCTCGAGCGTGGGGTCGTCGAGAACCGTCTTGGTGACCATAGTGAGCGCTAGATCGCCGCAGTTGATGGCAAGTCCCGTGCCCTCGGTAAGGTGCATGCAGGGCTTGCCGCGACGCAGTTGGCCGTTATCGGCGATGTCGTCATGGATAAGCGCTCCCGATTGAAAGTGCTCTATAGCTGCCGCCGCGCTGTGGGCGCTCTCAAAGCTACCGCCCACTGCGGTCGCGGCGAGCATGCAGATGAGCGGGCGGTGGCGCTTGCCG
The DNA here is from genome assembly GCA_900542555.1 of uncultured Collinsella sp. Taxonomy (GTDB): domain Bacteria; phylum Actinomycetota; class Coriobacteriia; order Coriobacteriales; family Coriobacteriaceae; genus Collinsella. The sequence continues at coordinate 7,741 of UQNU01000055.1, read as the reverse complement.
GCATTGGCCGTAAATGCCGAGAGCGGGGTATACAGGTAACGCTCGATATCGGCGGAAGTCGCCTGTCCGTCAAAAAACGTGGCCAGATAGTCGTTAATCTGGTCAAAGTGCTGGGCTAAAAAGCTGGTAAACGGACTGGACACGGGTTCTCGCATTCTTTCTTAGGTTGCACCGTTGCATTATGCAGACAACATATTGCCACATTGGGGCGTCGAGCGCGGCGGTTGAAGACGATTGAGTCTTGCGGTTGCAAACGCGGCAAGGGGCTCGGCTAGACAAGCCCAAAGTGTTCGAGCGCGGTGACGACACCGTCGTGGTCGAAGCTGTCGGTTACGTAGTCGGCCTTTTCCTTGAGGAAGTCCGGCGCGTTGCCCATGGCGATGCCAACATCGACCGCCTCCATGAGGGCGATGTCGTTGCTCGCGTCGCCAATGCCATATACGGTGCCGTGGTCTGGTCCCAGGGCGTCAAGCACAGCCTTGATTCCGGCCCGTTTGGTGCACTCGCGCGGCGAGATTTCTGTGACCTCGAGCTCGAGCTCGTTGAGGCAGAGCAGAGGTCCAAGCTCTTCATCTTGGGCGATGCGGTTGGCAAGTGGTGTGGACATAAGAATTTTATAGGCGTTGTAGTGCTCAAGTTGCGTGACGGCGTCGCCCACGGTGCGTGCGTAGCCGTACGTCTCGGGGGCATCTGCACTCATGCGCACGACGCGATCGATGCCCTCAAAGCGAATGACCTCGCCCGATTGCTCGAGATAGGGGGCGAGGCGCTGTAGCAGACCAGGGTTTATGGCTGCGTTTCGCACGATACGCCCCTCGAGCTCGGCGTAACCGCCCGCGAGGCACACGACGCCTGCCCACGGCAGCTCGAGCAGCTTGGGATGGATGCAGCTGAGGGTGCGCCCCGTACAGATAAAGGCTTTGTTGCCGTTGGCGACAAACGTGCGAATTGCCTGTGCAACCGTCTCGTTGGGATAGGGGGAAAGATCTCGCTCGCCCTCGGGGAGCTCTTGGGCAAGTTTGGGATCTTGCCAGGCGAGCGTACCGTCGATGTCGAAGAAGCAGACATTGCCATACTTTTTGGCGCCATCGCCGGCATGAAAAGGCGAGGCGGCGAATGCAAAACCCGGTTCGAGTCCCATAATCTGATCAAAGTGTTCTTTGACGCGGGGTACCGAGATGCCGATGATTACCTGAGCGGTCTTGCCGGTGACGATGAGGCCTTTGGCACCCGCTGCGACAAAGGTCGCATTGTCCGCGACGATGGAGGGATCCACGACTTCGACGCGCAGACGCGTGGCGCAGTTGGTTGCGCCCGCAATGTTGGAGACGCCGCCCAGAAGCGTCACAACCTGCTCGGCGAGGAGATGATCTTGTGAGGCTTGGTTGCCGGAAGCGCCGGTTTTGGATGAGCGCTTTTCGTCAACGTCGTTTCCCGTCAAGCGTGAGAGCGCCGCGTTGCTGGCGATATGGTCCTCGCGTCCCGGGGTTTTAAGGTCAAAGGTCAGGATAAGACCTCGAAAGCTCAGAAAGAAGATGACGCTAAAGATGAGTCCGATTCCGAGTGCCAAAAGGTAGGAGCCGGCATGCGCCCGCATGAGCGGGATAAAGTTGAAGGCAGCCATTTCCATAAAGCCGCCCGAGAAGATGCCAACGACGCCAAAGAAGTTCATAGCCATGGCGAGGCAGGAAGATAGGGCGGCATAGAGCAAAAAGAGCCCGGGATAGGTGAACATAAAGAGAAACTCGAGCGGCTCGGTGACGCCGCAGACCGCCGAAGCGACGATGGCGGGCAGAAGGATGGCCTTGAGGCCAGCGCGGCGTTCGGGCTTGGCGGTGGTGTAGAACGCAACGGCGATGGCAGGAAGGCCAAAGAGCTTGACCCAGCCGGTGGCGGTGAAACCAGCCCACGGCGCAAGCTCATTGAGGGGGCGCGTGCTATGGGAGAGAATGGGGAGCAAATTGGTCCACGTGGCGTAGATACCGTCGTTAATAACTAAATTGTCGTAGTAGATAGGCATGTAGAGCAGGTGGTGCAGCCCCATGGGCTCGAGTGCTCGCTCCAAAAACGCAAAGATACCCACGCCGAGGGGGCCGACGCCCACAAGTGCGTGGCGCAGCGTTTCGGTCGCTGCGTATACGAAGGGCACGATGGCGGCCGAGATGGCGGCAAGGGCGAACACGGCAAAAAAGCTGATGAGGTAGACCAGCGAGGAACCCGAGAAGGTGCCGAGCCAATCGGGGACCTTGGCATCGTAGAAGCGGTCATGGATGGCGACGACGGTTGCCGATACCGCTAGCGGGCCGATAATGCCGGTGTCGAGCGTCTTGATGCCGTCGATGATGGTAATGCCGCTAGCGGGGGTCAAAGACGACGGGTACTTAAGTCCAAGGTTGTCTCCGCTTAGCTTGATGATCTCGCTCAAAAAGAAGCAATAGGCAAAATAAGCCACGAGCGCCTCGAGGCAACAACGTGCCGGTTGCTTTTGGGCAAGGCCGATGGGCAGCGCTACGGCAAAAAGGAGCGGAAGTCGCTTAAAGACCGTCCACGAGCCGCGCTGAATGATAGTCCAAAAAACGTACCAAGGGGTTCCGTATACGGCGAGGTCGCCGACGATATCCGCAGACGTTGCGAGGGCGGAGACGCCGACCATAAGGCCCGATATGGAAAACAACATGGCGGGCGCGAACATTGCCCCGCCAAAGCGTTGGATTTTTTGCAGCATGTTCTGCCTCCCGTATATCGAGGCGCGTTGCGCGTGGTGAAACGTTTAAACAATGGATTCATTGTAGAGGACCAGACGATTGTCGTACCGGCAGTTTTGAGCGAAACCGGTTTGGGCGCGACAGAAACCGTCAACGGTTAAATCCTGTCGCTTTGCCGATAATCGGTTTAAACAACTTTAAGAAATGCTATGCTGCCTAGCCATACATATTCATTAGAGGTGAAGTCATGCCAAAAGCGATATACGAAGGAATCTACCGAGAAATACGCTCGCGCATCATTAACGGGACCTATGCGTTTCAGGAGATGCTGCCAACCGAAGCCGAGCTGACCGCGGAATTTGGCTGCACGCGCAATACCGTCCGCCGCGCTTTGAGCATGCTGGCCGACGGGATGTTTGTGCAGCCCATACACGGCAAGGGCGTGCGCGTTATTTGGCTTAAGGGCGAAACCGACATGTTGGGCGCACTCGAAGAGGTTGAGTCGTTTGGCGAGTTCGCAAAACGCAACAATGCCGTTGCTTCGACCGAGGTCAAGTCTTTTGAACATCTGGTGTGCACCGAGCAACTTTCTCGACGCTTGGGATTTAAGACAGGTGAGCAGTTGATTCGCGTGGTGCGCGTCCGAAGCCTTAACGGCAATGCGCGCCAAGTAGACCATGGCTACTTTTTGGAGTCGATCGCCAAGGGCCTGACCCCCGAGATCGCGGCAGATTCTATTTACGGCTATCTGGAGCACAAGCGCGGTGTCAAAGTGATGGCGAGCCGTCGTACGGTGAGTGTCGAGCTCGCCAACGATGAGGACTGCAGCTATCTTGACCTCGGCAAATACAACTGCGTTGCCGTCATGGAGAGCCAGTCGTACACCTCGGATGGCATCTTGTTTGAGGTGACGCACACTCGCACACACCCCGAGATCTTCCACTACCGCGTCAACTCCAAGCGATAGCCGGCCAGCTCGCAGCCTGACGAGACTCATGCCCTCAAAGCGAAAGCGCCCGGTCAAACCGACGATGCATCGGCTTGACCGGGCGTTTTCTCTGCATTTGGTAACAATTAATTGTTTATACAAAACTTGTCAAGTATCAAGTTGAAATTACCGTTCACCGAAGTTTTTCTACCGCTCTAGTAATACTTGTTCAAACAAGTAGCCAAATAGCGTATCGTACAAATCAGCAAAAGGGGCAAAGTCCCCGAGCCAATCTCCGAAGGCGGCGGCAAAGGGTGCCGCCACGGTGTGAAAGGGTGGATTGTAATGAAGAACGAAATGAGCAGAAGGCAGTTCCTGGGCTTTGCTGGTTCCGCGGCTGCGGTTCTTGGTCTGGGTCTCGTGGGCTGCGGTGGCTCCGCCGGCTCCGGCTCCTCTGCTTCTGGTGACGCTGCCGAGGTCTACTTCCTCCAATTCAAGCCCGAGGTCGACAAGGAGTGGAAGGAGATCGCCAAGGCCTATAAGAAGGAGAAGGGCGTCGAGGTCAAGATCGTGACCGCCGCCTCCAACACCTACGAGGAGAAGCTCAAGTCCGAGATGTCCAAGAGCTCCGCTCCGACCCTGTTCCAGGTCAACGGCCCCACCGGTCTTAAGAACTGGAAGGATTACTGCGCCGACCTGTCCGATACCAAGCTCCGCGGTGAGCTCATTGACGACTCCCTGGCTCTGCAGTCCGACGGCAAGGATGTGTGCATCGACTGGGTTCAGGAGAGCTTCGGCATTATTTACAACAAGCAGCTGCTCGAGAAGGCTGGCTACAAGGCCGAGGACATCAACTCCTTCGACAAGCTGAAGGCTTGTGCCGACGACATCCAGGCCCGCAAGGACGAGCTTGGTGTTGAGGGTGCCTTCACTTCCGCCGGCATGGACGACTCCTCCAGCTGGCGCTACACCACCCACCTTGCCAACATGCCGCTCTACTACGAGTTTGAGAAGGAGCACAACCAGGAGGACGACGAGATCAAGGGTGAGTTCCTCGACAACTACAAGCAAATCTTCGACCTGTACATCACCGACTCCACCTGCGATCCTTCGCAGCTTGCTTCCAAGACCGGCGACGACGCCACCAACGAGTTCGCAACCGGCAAGGCCGTCTTCTACCAGAACGGCTCTTGGGCCTACTCTGACCTCGTCAAGGCCGGCATGACCGACGATCAGATTGGCATGATGCCCATCTACATCGGTGTTGACGGCGAGGAGAACCAGGGCCTGTGCTCCGGCGGCGAGAACTACTGGTGCGTCAGTTCCCAGGCTTCCGAGGATGCCCAGAAGGCCACCGAGGACTTCATGTATTGGTGCGTCACCGCTGACACCCCGACCAGCATCATCGCCGACAAGATGGGTCTGACCGCTCCGTTCAAGAGCGCCAAGGAGACCACCAACGTCTTCTCGCAGCAGGCCGTTGCCATGGCCAAGGACGGCAAGAAGACCGTCGCTTGGGACTTCGTCTACATTCCCTCCGAGGAGTGGAAGAAGAACCTCAAGCAGGCTCTGATTGCCTACGCTGCCGATAACAGCAAGTGGGACGGCGTCAAGAACGCCTTCGTCGATGGCTGGAAGACCGAGAAGGCTGCTTCCGAGTAAGCAGTTGCTGCCCGAGCTATCTGATTAGCGACAGGGGGGCGGGCAGACGTAGGTTTGCCCGCCCCCCTACATATTGAAAGGACCCTTTTATGGGCAAAGCACTCAAGCGCTGGTGGCCGCTCTTTATGTTGCCCACGTGCCTGGCGTTTATGATCGGGTTCGTGATTCCCTTTATTCAGGGCTTCTATCTCTCGTTCTGCCAGTTTATTATCATTAGTAACGCGCACTTTGTCGGTATCGAGAACTACGTGCGCGCGCTGTCCGATCCGCAGTTCTCCACGTCGTTCTTCTTTACCGTGGCGTTTGCCTTCCTGTCGACGGTGCTCATCAACGTGATCGCCCTGGCCATTGCGCAGGCGCTCACCCGCAAGGCGCTCAAAGGCACCAACATCTTCCGTACGATCTTCTTTATGCCTAACCTGATCGGCGGCATCGTGCTGGGCTACATTTGGCAGATTCTGATCAACTGCCTGCTCTCCAACGTGGGCGCCCAGCTCATCGCCCTTAACTCTGCTGCTGGCTTCTGGGGCCTTATCATCCTGACCCTGTGGCAGCAGGTCGGCTACATGATGATCATCTACATCGCTGGTCTGCAGTCCATTCCGTCCGACTACATCGAGGCCGCCAAGGTCGACGGCGCTACGGCATGGCAGACGTTTTGGAAGGTTAAGATCCCTAACCTGATGCCGACCATCACCATCTGCCTGTTCCTGTCCATCACCAACGGCTTTAAGCTGTTCGACCAGAACCTCGCCCTTACCGGCGGCGCCCCCGCGCACTCCACCGAGATGCTCGCCCTGAACATCTACAACACGTTCTATTCGCGTGCCGGTATCGCATGGCAGGGCATTGGTCAGGCCAAGGCGGTTATCTTCTGCATCCTGGTCGTGGCCATCTCCATGATCCAGCTTAAAGCCACGAGGTCCAAGGAGGTGCAGCAGTAATGAAACGCGATAAGGTTATCAACCGCGCGCTCTCGATTTTCTTTACGATCCTGTCGCTCGCGTGGATCTACCCCGTGTTCATGATCGCGCTCAATTCCTTTAAAAAGGCAACTGCAATCAGCACCACCACGGCATTCGATCTGCTCACGCCCGAGACGTTCAACGGCCTCGCAAACTACATGCATGCCCTTAACGAGCAGGGCTTTGCCTCGGCATTTATGTACTCGCTCATCATCACGGTCACGTCGGTCGTGCTGATTCTGGTGTGCTGCTCCATGTGTGCTTGGTACGTAGTGCGCGTCAACAGCAAGATCTCGAACTTCTTCTATTACCTGTTCGTCTTCTCGATGGTCGTGCCCTTCCAGATGCTCATGTTCACGCTGTCCAATTTGGCGGACCGCATCGGCTTCAACACGCCGTTCAACATCTGCTTTATCTACCTCGGCTTTGGCGCGGGCCTGGCGGTCTTTATGTTCGCCGGCTTTGTAAAGAACATCCCACTCGAGATCGAGGAGGCGGCCATGATCGACGGCTGCAACCCGGTTCAGGTGTTCTTTAAGATCGTCCTTCCCATCATGAAGCCCACCTATCTTTCGGTCGGCATTCTCGAGACCATGTGGGTCTGGAACGACTACCTGCTGCCCTACCTTACGCTCGACTCCACCAAGTACAAGACCATTCCTATCTTGATCCAGTACTTCCGCGGCGGCTACGGCCACGTCGAGCTCGGCCCCATGATGGCTTGCATCATGATGGTCGTTGTCCCCATCGTCGTCATGTACATCCTCTGCCAGAAGTACATCATCGACGGCGTGGTGGCAGGTGCCGTCAAGGGCTGATGCCGTAACTGTTTTGCAAGTTTCTGCGGCGCCCCTCAGCGCGGCGCCGCACATCGAAAGGTAAAGACATGGCCGAGATCGTTCTCAAACATGTTCAGAAGGTGTATCCCAACACCGAGTCCAAAAAGAAGGGCTTCTTTGGCAAAAAGAAGAAGACCGAGGAGAAGAAGCATAACCTTAAGGTTACCGAGGATGGCGTGCTCGCTGTAGAGGACTTCAACCTCACCGTTCACGACCAGGAGTTCGTCGTTCTCGTTGGCCCGTCTGGCTGCGGTAAGTCCACGACGATGCGCATGGTTGCCGGCCTGGAGGACATTACCTCGGGCGATGTGCTCATCGACGGCAAGCGCGTCAACGACGTGGCGCCCAAGGACCGCGACATCGCCATGGTGTTCCAGAGCTACGCTCTGTACCCCAACATGACGGTGTACGAGAACATGGCGTTTACGCTTGAGCTCAAGAAGGTCCCCAAAGACGAGATCGACCGTAAGGTTCGCTCCGCTGCCGAGATCTTGGGTATCACCGAGTACCTCGACCGTAAGCCCAAGGCGCTTTCGGGCGGCCAGCGTCAGCGTGTCGCTATCGGCCGCGCCATCGTGCGTGATCCTAAGGTCTTCCTGATGGACGAGCCGCTGTCCAACCTGGACGCCAAGCTGCGTAACC